>JAGWND010000053.1 GCA_028873075.1 Bacteroidota bacterium | reverse complement strand
AGCGCCGTAGGTGTGGAGGAGAGAGTCCATTGTTCCTGTTTCGTACCATTCTTTTTCTCATGTTCGTTTTGATCGCCGCAAAATTGTTCGGTGCAGTGCTCAAAGCCGTGCGCGAGATTTTCTCTCAGGAGCAGCCGCATTCCGGAACGGCACGATCTTCTGGTACAACCGGTACCTACGTTCACACAACGCCTCAGCCGCCGATTCAGAAATATGACAACGTTCAGGACGCGGATTTTGAAGAGGTTGACGATCAGACATAGCCTGTTTCTCAAAAAACGGTTCCCATGCGATCAGCCGAACAAGTGTTGAAACGTTTTCTGTACCGGGCGATGGGGAAATTTTTCTCTCCTCCAGTTGTTTCATCAGCCGCACTTCCTTTTGAGTCTCTCCGCCGCATTCTGATCGTGCGTCAGCACGATCAGCTTGGCGATTTACTGATCGCAACGCCGGCGATCCGAGCCGTTCGGAAGAAATTTCCTAAGGCACATCTTGCGGTTGTCGTGCGGGAATATACTGAACCGATGATGAGAAATAACCCGCATGTGGATGAGGTCATTATTTTTTACGAGCGGCTGCGGCGCTGGAATTATCATCGGCTGAAAACATTTTGGCTGGCATTGCGTGCCGGCGGCGGTTATGATTGTGCGATTGTGTTGAACACCGTTTCTCGTTCCTTATCATCCGACATCATAGCGCTGCTCAGCAAGGCAAAATATATTGTCGGTTCGGATCATCTTCCGCATGAAACGCATTCCGGAGAAAAAATTTACAATCTTGTTGTTCACAGATCCCCGGGGCAGGAGACGGAAATCGAGCGCAATCTCGACATTGTACGCGCGCTTGAAGCAGACGAGGCGGATCTCGAGTACGACCTTGTTCCGACACACAAAGAACGCATTGAAGCGGGCCATATATTTCTTGCGCTCGGACTCCCCGAGGCAAAGATGACTGCAGGCGTTCATTTCGGTGCAATTGACCCGACGCGGTGCTTTCCTCTCCACAAGCTTGCGCAAGTGATTGATTTCATGGTTGAGAGGTTCGACGTGAACGTTGTTCTCATCGCCGGTCCGAATGAAATCGAGCGCCGCACGTTTCTTCTCAGCCATGTTCATCATAAAGTTTTCTCGGCTCCGGTCATGCCTTTGCGTGTGATGGCTGCATTCGTGCGGCACCTGCAGTTATTCTTGTGCAACGATACCGGCACGCTGCACATTGCGGCATCGCAGCGCGTACCGACGGTTTCGTTTCATGGGGCGAACGATCCTGCCGTTTGGAAACCTCCGCATCCCCGCCACATCGCTGTTCGTGCTGACGATGCGCTCATTACGTCCATTACCATTGAACAAGTGATGAACGCCGTTGAGCGCACGATTGCCGGAAGATAACGTGGGAATTTTTTACACGAAACATCTGAAAAACTCTCGAGTGAGTCGTGGTGAGCGAAGTCGAACCGTGATGTTGTTCCAATTTTCGCACTTCGACTACGCTCAGTGCGACAGAGCGTTATTTAAAATTAGTTTTTCAGATGTCTCTTACACAATATTGTGCTGAGGTTTATTTTCCCTTCCTTTCCGCTTTGATTTTTATCACTGCTTCCGTTTCGACGGGAACTAACTTGATACAAAAAAGGTATTCTCTTAACAGGAGACTTCCGTCGTTCTTCGACTGTACTATATGTTGAATTGTAGAACGATCTCCAGAGGAACAGCAAAAAATGTGGCTCACAATAGTTCTTTTTCTGATATCACTGCTGGTGGTTCTTCCTGCGCCGGTTTTTTTTCTCTGGTACGTTCGAATCTTTGCGACGGAATGGAGTTATGTTCTTGCGATCATCGCATTGCTCTTTGCAGTTTTTTCTTCATGGCGCACTGTCAAAGGACGCGTTAAAGGAATGATCAATATTGTTTCCTTCGTGCTCGCGGCACTGCCGTTCATTCAGGCGCTCCCGGTTTCCGATACCGTTCAGAGCGAAGGCGAAGCTATCTGGGGAAATTCTTCCGAGGAATCCGGTGTGCTCGACTCGCCTTCCTTGATGAAATTATTCCCATCGTCCGGGGCGTATGAGATGTTCATCTATTCGACCGTAGACAATACCGATTTGACCCTGAGATTTTATCAATCGCTCGAAAGAAGAAAAACTGTGCCGTGTGTCGTTGTCATTCACGGAGGCATGTGGGACGGCGGCAGCAGCGGAGAGCTCTCGCCGCTCAACGGCTATCTTGCCGATAACGGTTATGCCGTAGCGGCAATCAATTATCGGTTGGCGCCAAGATGGAAATATCCTGCACCCGTAGAAGATGTCCGTGCGGCAATTACGTTTCTCCAAAACCATGCGGATAGTTTGGGAATTGCTCCGAATAAATTCGTCCTTCTTGGACGTGGAAGCGGCGGGCAAATCGCACTTATGGCTGCGTACACACTGAACGAATCTGCGGTGCGGGGTGTCATTTCGTTCTACGCGCCTGCCGATTTGGAATATGCCGGGGCGCATCCGGAAAATTCGTTATCACCGGATTTGGAAAAGGACATAGCTCAATACGTCGGCGGAAGTTATGCCGTCTCACCCGATTTGTATCGCAATGCATCTCCGCTTGAAGCTGTTTCTTCATTGTGCATTCCTACGCTGATCATTCACGGAGAGCAGGATGAAATTGTTCCGTACGAGCACAGTGTTCGCTTAGACCGCAAACTTTCTGAGGCGCAGGTGAAACACCAGCTTGTTGCCTTGCCGTGGGCGACCCATAACTGCGATCTCAATTTTAACGGCTTGAGCGGACAGATTTCGACCAATGCTGTTGTACGTTTTCTCGCTTCTGTAACGAAGTGAGGTGGAAGATATCTGACGGCGCTTTCCCCGAAGAAGCCCTTTGGACCAGCCCTTTGACATCTGTTTTTTCGGTCACGGAAAATGTCGGACAGCAAAAACGCTGTCGGACATTGTCGCCCATCGTAGGTTATCTTTCCTTGCCCGTCGCGTCGTTTTTGCGTAAATTTCTTTCAGAGTTTTTCTTAAGAAGGAAAACGGACTCCACCTGCGAGGTGGAGCCCGCCCTCGTATACACATGCACATTATCCGGCAATATAAAGGAATTGTTGTTTCGCACACGCATTGGGATCGGGCGTGGTATTTGCCTTTTGAAAAACTTCGCGTTCGGCTGGTGGCGACAATTGATGAGATCATCAATGTCCTTCACGATGCTCCTTCGTTCAAATCGTTCACGCTGGACGGGCAAACAATTGTTCTTGAAGATTATCTCGATGTCCGGCCCGAGCGCAGGACAGATTTGGAACGTCTTGTCTCATCGCATCGTCTCCTTGTCGGTCCGTGGTACGTTTCGCCTGATGAATTTTTAGTGAGCGGCGAAGCATTGATTCGTAATCTTATGCTCGGCAATAAAATTGCTAAACAGTTCGGTAATGTGATGAAAGAAGGTTATGTTCCTGATTCGTTCGGTCACATTCGCCAACTGCCGCAAGTGCTGCAAGGCTTCGGTCTGCGTTCATCTATTTTCATGCGCGGCATGGGGCAGGAAATTGAAACTCTCGGCAGCGAGTTTTGGTGGGAAGCGCCCGACGGAAGCCGCGTTGTCGCAATTAATCAACGCGACGGTTACGGGAATCTTACGTGTTGGGGCTTTCCTTTCGATTTCGGCGACTATCGCAATCAAGCGCCGGACAGAGGACTCGCTCTTCAAAAGGCGATGAAAACTTTTGAAAGCATGAAAAAGTACTCCCGCACACCGTATTTGCTTTTCAATAACGGTGATGATCATGTTCCTCCTCAGCCAGAGGTGCCCGATCTTATTTCCTTTGTGAATGGGAGGCAGACGGAACTTCGCCTTGTACACGGCACTTTTTCCGATTTTGTTGATGCTGTGCTTTCTACAACGGAAGGAACGTTGATAACGCACCGCGGCGAGTTGATCGGCAATTACCATCATCCGATTCTGTCCGGCGTTTATTCGACGAGAATGTATTTGAAGCAGGAAAATTTCAGATGTCAAAACCTTCTCGAAAAATATGTCGAGCCAATTGCAGCATGGAGTGCATTGGAGGCGAAGCATGACTACTCGCATTTTGTATGGAGCGCGTGGAAAAAATTGATGAAGAATCACCCGCATGACGATGTTTCTGGCTGCGGCGTTGATGAAGTTCATCGCGATAACGTGCTACGGTTTGAACAAGTGCGGCAAGCGGCGGAATTTGTTTGCGAGGAGGCGTTTGCCGGCATTGCTGCGTGCATGAATACTTCTGTCCGCGAAGGGAAGCCGGTGATCATTTTCAATCCGGCGAATTCAACGCGGAGCGAAGTTGTCCGATGCAAAGTTCTTTTTCCTCGAGATAAAACAGGAAATCGTTCTGCGGCAAAAAAGCGGCGGAGGCGGTTCTCACTCATTGATTCTTCGGGGAAACACATTCCGTTCGTTGTTTGCGCGCAATCCTCTTTTGATACGATGGAAATATTGCAGGAACGGAGCTACGATGCTGTTACGATTGACGCGCATGTAGACAATCTTCCGTCCTGCGGTTACACAACGCTGTATGCCGGTGCAGGGGAGAGCGTGGTTCCGCTTAAACACCTGCATGTGAAGCGGCGCCAGTTGGAAAATGACACACTGAGCGTTGCAATTCTTCCGAACGGCTCGCTTCGTATTACGGATAAAAGGACGCAATACGTTTACGAAGGATTGCTTGTGTATGAGGATACGGAAGATACCGGAGATGAATATACTTATTCATGGGCAGAAAAATCTAAAACGATTACGACAGATACGGCGCGTCCGGTTATCCGTTTCATCGAACACACTCCGTTGCGCGCGACGGTGGCACTGTCGTTCACGATGGAAGTTCCTGAAAAACTTAATGCGCGGCGTACCGGACGCTCGACAGAGACGGTGAAGATGCCGGTAACAACATTTATTACGCTCACAGCGGGCGCGAAGCGAGTTGATGTAAAAACAGAAATCAACAATACGGCTGATGATCATCGCTTGCGCGTTTTATTTCGTACGAACATTATCTCTGCAGCCGCCCACGCAGCGGAACACTTTGATGTTATTGAACGAGAGCACTCTTCAGAAAGAAAACCGGCGCGCAAAAACAGATTCGAATATTACGGCACACGGCACCACGATGAATTTGTCAGTATCTATGACGGCCGCGCAGGATTGACGATAGCTAATAAGGGGATTCCAGAGTACGAAACGATCCGCACAAGCAAAGGAGTTACCATTGCATTGACGCTCCTTCGTTGCGTCGGGCAGCTTTCGCGTAACGATTTTATCACCCGCCCGGTTCAAGCCGGTCCTCAGCTTCCGACACCGGAGGCACAATGCCGCGGATTCCACAGCTTTGAATTTTCAATTATTCCGCATTGCGGCTCATGGGAATCGTCTCAGGCTTTCCTCGAGGCGCTGAATTTTGTTTCGCCGCTGAAAACATTCAATACGGAAAAATCAAACGGCACATTGCCGGATCGCCTTAGTTTTATTACGATTGAGCCGCCAGCATTGGTTCTGAGCGCAATAAAACGAAGCGAGGATAAAACAGCAACGATTGTCCGCTTTCATAACATTTCCGGTGAAACGGTCGAGGGAACGCTTACCGCACATCGTTCGTTACTGCGTGCGGATTTGGTATCATTGAATGAAGAGCTCGTTAGCCCGCTTCCGCTGCGCAACGAACATCAGGTGAAAGTACAGGCGCTTCCGAAAAAAATCATTACGCTGAAGCTGACGTACAAATAGAGTGAAGAGCGTAAGTGATGGATGTTATGCGAGAGCTAATTTCAATAGCCGCGGCATTTATGTCGCGGAAAAATATTTGTAAGCGTTCTTGGGCTGCAGCCCGAAAAGTGATTTCTCCGGCTAACGCCGCTGTTGTGTTTGCTAATCTGCGGACTGAAGGTTGCGGCAATTGACAATTATTTTTTTTAACGCGACACCATTTTTTTGAAAAAAATTTCATCATGCCGTACTGTCCAAACTGTAAAACGGAATACACAGAAAATGATTTTTGTATTCACTGCGGTGCGGTTCTTCATGAGAAGAAATTACAATGCAAAGCTCATTCGGCTCGGGGAGCCGTTGCCGTGTGCGTACTCTGTCATCGCCCGTTGTGCAGCGATTGTGCAAACAAAAGAGACAGCCGCTTTTTTTGCAACGACCATGAGAAAGTCGAAGTCGAGGAAGATTGGGCGCTGGTTTTTCAGTCGGTGGATTTTTTTGAAGCGGCGATTGTCCGTTCCAAACTCGAAGGGTACGGCATCAGCGTCTCTGCGCAGAATGAACACAGCATCGCCTACCTCGGTTTTATGGATACGCCTATTGGAAGAACGAATCTCGAACATCCGGTAAAATTTTTTGTCCCGTTTGATCAGTATCTTCTTGCATCGCAGTTGCTCGCCGAGGATGAAAAATTATGAGCGATATGGATTCAACGGTTGTTTTTGGAACCGGGGGCTGGCTTGGTGTCATAGGGGAGGATTTCACTGATGAGAATCTTCTCCGCGTTGCCGATGCATTTGTCCGTTATCTTTCGGAAAAAGAGAAAAGCGAGAGTCATGTTGTGGCTGTCGGTTATGACGGAAGAAAAGACTCTCGTCATTGTGCGGAGTTATTTTCGGGAACGCTTGTATCAGGGGGAATCAAGGTTCTGCTAAGTGATTCCGTTGTACCGACGCCCGTTCTTACGTTTGCAACGAAACATTTGCATTGCGTTGCGGGGGTGATGATTACGGCAGGCGACCATCCGTCAAAATACAATGGCGTGAAGTTTAAAGCCTCGTACGGGGGACCATTGATGACGGAGGAGATTCGGAAAATTGGAGCGCATCTTTTGCATGAGACGCTTTCAAACCGACGGAATATGAAAAACTACGGAAATCTGCCTCTCATGAATTTTCTCCCCGACTATTTGAAGCATCTTGAATCAATGGTAGATTTTTCTGCGTTTCGCTCTTTCGCTGCCGAACCCGGAAATCGCGCAAGCATTTTAATAGATTCAATGGGAGGTGCGGGGCAAACAATTCTCGAAGATATTTTGGTTCGATGCGGCTGGCGCGCGCAAACATTGTTCGGGGCACCGGAACCGACGTTTTACGACCGGCTGCCGGAAGCTACTGAAAAAAATCTCGAGCCTTTGAAATACAACGTGAGCGTTACCGACGCCGCTCTCGGTTTAGCAACGGACGGCGATGCATCTCGTTGCGGGATTGTTTTCGATAAGGGCGAGTGGGTAAGTGCCAATGAAGCAATGTTAATGCTGAAATGGCATCTTTATGAAAATAAAAAATGGGGTAATGGCACATTGGGCTGGGATGAAAACGGCGGATTCCGGCATAGTAAACATTTGGCTGAGCCGGATGGAATTCTTACTGGTTTATTCTTCGCTGAAATGTTGGCAATGACAGGGAAGTCCTTACGTGAGATTGGTCTCCTCTTTCGTGAAAAGACAGCAAGGATTTATTGAGTTACCCGCCTACTTTCCCCGGTGGAAAAGATGGCTAATTCCTTATATCTAAACGGCTTATAGAGTTTTCTCAAGCTTCAGATGCCTCAAGAGACTCCGGATGCCTTTTTGTTTTACCCGCCATTTGACATTCTGACAGATTTTTCATACTTTATTTCAGACCTAAATGATGTTGTTAGCTTCACCATTTAGGTTTTGTTGTACTGGGGGCTACCTTCACTAAGAAGGAGCGATGTTCAACAATTTGAGGTAAGAATGGGAAGATTTCTGACGAACCTGTACCTTATTTTGCCGGTCTTGCTTTTTGGCTGTTTCGGCAGCTATTTGTCAGATAACCGGGCTCCAGCCGATTATTTGTTGCAAAACGAGATACAGATTCAAGGGGTAAATTCTTTGGATGGGAGGTCAAGGGAGTTTATTGGAAGATATGGTCCGGTCATTGAGAAATATTCCAATAAATATGGGTTCGATTGGAGGTTGATGCTTGCCGTAATGAAAATGGAATCCCGTTTTCATACCGGCGCGGAAAGCCACAAAGGTGCCGAAGGGTTGATGCAAATTATGCCTTACACACAAGTACAAATTGCTTCTGAGTTAGGCTTTTCAGAAGAAGATTTTGTGAAGCCTCACGTTAATATAAGAGGCGGTATCTATTACTTCGGCAAAATCTATAAGTCATTAGATGCTCAGGGGTTGACAGAAAGGAACCGTCTGGAGCTGACGCTAGCAGCTTACAATGCCGGTTACGGTCGCATTGCCGATGCCCAAAAGATTGCAGAATATATGAATGACGATCCAAGTCAATGGCTTTCCATAAAAAGCGCATTGCCGTTATTATCCCGAAAATATGTCTCTATTCATCGGGAAATCTGGGAAAGCGGGCGTCCGAGTTCCGGCTATTTCCGAAACTGGAGGCAGACCATCAACTACGTGGAGGACGTGATGGGATACTACAGAGAATACCGTAAGATGCTTCCTGAGGATTTGCAGTCCGCCGCACTTGTAAAGGAAGATTTGCTCGCTGTTAATTAAAAGGCTGGAATTTTTGGGGCAGAAGGGGAGTTAAATTCAGAATGAAAGGAAAGATCCCCGCTTTGCGGGATTTGCTGAAAAAAGAAAGCATCATGGTGTCCAATCAAAACCGCTCAACGATTTTATATTTGCTTTGGGCGGTTTTTTTATTTTTTGTTGTACCGGCAGTTGGAGTCGGTCAAACTGTCCCTTCGAAAACCGATCCTCCCAACATTGATGTAAGCATCTTTCGGGGAATCAACAATGCGCAATCCGATTTCAAAACTTCAGTCATCAATGTTACGGACTATTCGGTGTTGCCGATCGCGCTTGCTCTTCCGATCGGATTTTCCGGCTATGGATTTATTCAAAATGATGATGAGAGCTTCGATACAGGTGTGCTCTTAGGAAGCTCGGAAGTCCTTTCGTACGCAGTTCATTATGTATTGAAGGTCACCGTCAAGCGCGAGCGCCCGTACCAAGCGTTGTCGGACGTCTACATTCATCATCTCGATTCGGCTGACCCGTATTCGTTTCCGTCCGGGCATTCGACTGGGGCATTTGCTATTGCAACAATGCTTGCGCTTCGTTATCCGAAGCCTGCAGTGTACATCCCCGCATTTGCATGGGCGGCAATTGTCGGTTACGGCAGAATATATTTTGGGTTGCACTATCCGAGCGATGTTCTTGCCGGTGCATTGATTGGTGCGGGAGGCTCATTGTTGGTAAACGCTTACGAAGATAAAATTCTCCCTCCGTTTCGAAAGCTGTTTGGCTTAAAAAGCTCGAACACCTCGGCACTCGTGTTGCCGACCGAGCAGGGGGGAATCGTGTTGGTGAGTGTGCATTTCTGATTGTCCACGAAAGACACGAAACTAAAAAAATAATAGAAATGAGAAATTTCTTCGCGGATGATTTTTTCAACAGCCTTGAAGGTACCAAATTGGTCTTTCAAGTTCTTCGCATTACGGAATCAGCACTGCGCACGCCACAACCGTCGTCCACTTCCCGTCCTTGTCCCCCTCGGCGGATTGTGTAACGTTGAACGTCTTCACAATTTTTCCCGTCATCTTGTATTGCTTTTCCCGTTCATCCCATGCTGTGTTCGGATCGAATTCCAACCCGAGCGTGGTCGCGAGCATCGTTGCGGCGAGGTCTTCAGCATAATCCCCGGCGCGCTCATCCGTCTCTCCGAACGGATGATGCTCTGAAAGATATCCGTACTGCGAATCATCGGCGGCTTGTGCGACGCCGATGGAAGAGGCAATAAGGCGGTTCGGCTCGTTCGTTGCATTTCTTGCCATCACGACAAACGTCACTGCACCGGGCTCGAGCAATTTGATTCCTTCTGCCGGCGGGATACGTTTGCATTTCGGCGGATAAATGCTCGACACCGATACTAAATTACATTTTTCGATGCCTGCGTTGCGCAATGCCAATTCAAAAGATTGCAGGTAATCTTTGTGCCTGCCTACGCCTTTTGTGAAGAACATTTTTTGTGGAACAAACAATTTTTCATCTCCGCTTTATTGTGTGAATGTACTCGTTGAATTTACGCAAAAACTTAAAGAACGTCATTCCCGAATGCTTTTATCAGGAATCCACTTTTTATTTGTTAGTATGAAATAAATGGATTCCCGCTTTCGCGGGAATGACGCTGAATAATTATTGATTTTTTCTAATGATTCTGTGGAATTTTCGTCTGCCAACTTTTAAAATAAATTCGTCTTTATTCGGTACAGGACTGAAGGGATCGGTTATTCTTTCTCCGTCAATGTACACCCCGCCTTCTAAAATTTTTTTACGTGCTTCCGTTTTTGAAGAAACCGATCCCGTTGCTGCTGTTAAGCTCGTAACATTCTTTAAATCATCGGCAGTAGGGTAGAAAATCGGGATAACATCCGGCATATCTTTTTTAACAAATACGCGGTCGAATTCTTCTTCGGCAGCAACTGCTTCATCGTGTGAATGATACATCGCCACGAGCTCGCGGGCAAGTCCGCGTTTAATGTCGCGCGGGTTTACAGAGTTTCGTTCAAGCTGCTGTTTGATCTCTTCCAGATCTTTTTTTTCAATGTTGGTCGTGAGAAGAAAGTAATCGTAGATCAGCGAGTCGGGAATGGAAAGCGTTCTGCCGTACATTTCTTTCGGGGAATCGCTCAACCCGATGTAATTGTCGAGCGATTTGCTCATTTTTTCCACGCCGTCTGTCCCGACGAGGATCGGCATCGTGAGGATAACCTGCGGCTCCTTACCGAACTCGCGCTGAATGTCCCTTCCGACGAGAAGGTTGAATTTTTGATCTGTCCCGCCAAGCTCAACATCGGCGTTGATAGCGACGGAATCCATTGCTTGTGCAAGGGGATACAAAAATTCATGCACAGAAATCGGTTCGCCTGCTTTGTAGCGCAATGTGAAATCGTCCCGCTCTAACATTCGCGCAACGGTGTACTTGCTCGCCAGCTTGATGACGTCTGCGAATTGCATTTTCGCCAACCACTCGGAGTTGTACACCATTTTCGTTTTTTCTTTGGAAAGAATTTTTGTCGCTTGCTCGAAGTACGATTCGCCGTTTTTTCGTGTTTCCTCCAAGCTGAGTGCGGGTCGCGTTTTGTTTCTGCCGGAAGGGTCGCCGATCATTCCGGTGAAATCACCGACGATGAGAATTGCCCGATGCCCCAGATCCTGAAACTGGCGAAGCTTTCGCAGCACAACGGAATGTCCCAAATGAAGGTCAGGGCGGGAAGGATCGCAGCCCAGCTTAACGTTGAGCGGAGTTTTAGTCTTGAGCGATTTTTCTATCTTGCGGACGAGATCATCTTCCGGGATAATTTCCGAAACTCCCCGTTTGATCACGCCCATTTGTTCGTTGACTGAGGGAAACAAAGCCTTAATAATTTCCTTTAGGTTTTGACTTTTGTCGAGAACTGACGCCGCATTTCACGTTCAGTATCGCGTTTTGCTATTGCTGCACGCTTGTCGTAACTTTTTCTTCCGCGGCAAATGCCAAGCTCAACTTTCGCGATGCCGTGCATGAAATAAACTCTCAACGGAATTAAAGTTAATCCTTTTTCGGAAATTTTTCCAATGATTTTTCTAATTTCTTTTTTGTGCAGAAGAAGTTTCCGTTCCCGCAGCGGATCGTGGTTGAGAATGTTCGCTTGCTTGTACGGGCTGATGTGCATGCCGGTCAACCACACTTCGCCTCCTTTCAAATAGGCATAGCTGTCGGTAAGATTGGCATTGCTCTCGCGAAGCGACTTTACTTCGGAGCCTTTCAACACAATACCGGTTTCGAACGAATCGAGAATTTCGTAATCGTGCCGCGCTTTCCGGTTGGTGATGGCGATGCGCTCTTCCGCTTTTTGATGTTCAGTGTTCATCGGAATAATAGTAAAGAATTCGGAACGAACTAGCAAGAACAAAAACCGAGGCGGTACACTTGCAACAGGCATCCGTGTACCGTATCTTGAACCTCTAAAGGAGTCCCTCAGACCTGAAGTATGAACCCTAAATTGTAGATCGCTGACGCTGACATTGAAACAACAGGAAAACATTCTCATCCTTGATTTCGGCTCGCAGTATACGCAGCTCATAGCCCGCCGCGTGCGCGAACTACATGTGTACTGCGAAATTCATCCATTCAATATTTCAATTGAAAAGGTCGGGGAATTTTCGCCGAAGGGAATTATTCTTTCCGGCGGGCCTTCGAGTGTCTATGCATCCGGGGCACCGATTTCCGACAAAAAGATTTTTGAACTCGGCGTGCCTGTTCTTGGAATTTGCTATGGGCTTCAGCTCATTGCGTACCAGCTTGGCGGTGAAGTTGACAAAGCGGCGCGGCGCGAATTCGGCAGGGCGAAGCTCGTTGTGGATTCTCCCGATGGAATTTTTAAGGATGTCGAACGTGAAACCGATGTGTGGATGAGCCACGGCGATTCGCTCACAAAACTTCCGCCGGGATTCCAGCCGGTAGCTCATTCAGCGAATGCCCCGATTTGTGCGATCAGAGACGGGGTGAAGAGAATTTACGGCGTGCAGTTTCATCCTGAAGTCGCTCACACGAAAGCAGGGAAGAAAATTCTTTCGAATTTTCTTTTCGAGATCTGCGGTTGTCAAGGGGATTGGAATACTGAATCATTTATCGAGCGCTCGGTTTCGGAAATTCGGGTGAATGTTGGTACTGCAAAAGTGCTCTGCGCTTTAAGCGGCGGGGTGGATTCATCGGTCGCGGCCGTGCTTCTGCACAAAGCGATCGGTAAGCAGTTGTATTGCATTCATATCGATAACGGCGTGATGCGCCGCGGCGAAAGCGCGCACGTTGTCAAAACATTTCGCGACCGGTTCCACATTCCCCTCGATGTTGTTGATGGAACAAATCTTTTTCTGGGCAGACTAAAAGCCGTGACCGATCCGGAGCAGAAGCGCAAGATTATAGGGAAAACGTTCATTGATGTGTTCGAAGCAGAAGCGAAAAAGGCTGGCGGAGGGGCGTTTCTCGCACAGGGCACGCTTTATCCCGATGTTATTGAGTCAACATCGTTCAAAGGACCTTCGGCAACGATCAAATCGCACCACAACGTGGGCGGATTGCCTGAGAAAATGAATCTGAAATTGATCGAGCCGTTCAGAGAATTGTTCAAGGATGAAGTACGCGAAGTCGGGCGTGTTTTAGGATTACCGGAATCGCTGCTGATGCGGCATCCGTTTCCCGGCCCCGGGTTGGCAATTCGTATTCTCGGCGAGGTTACACCGGAGCGTTTGGAAATTCTCCGCAGTGCCGACGATATTTTTCTTGAAGAGCTTCGCCGCAACAATGTGTATGATGAAGTGTGGCAAGCGTTCACTGTTTTGCTTCCGGTACAATCGGTCGGGGTTATGGGAGACGAACGGACCTACGAAAACACGATTGCAGTTCGAGCTGTGACAAGCGTTGACGGCATGACGGCGGATTGGGCGCAACTTCCTTACCATGTACTCGGAACAATTTCGAATCGCATCATCAATGAAGTACGCGGGGTTAATCGTGTTGTGTACGACATCAGTTCAAAACCGCCTGCAACAATTGAATGGGAATAGGAAGAATGGAAAATGGTAAATGGTAAATGGGAAAAGGAAGATAGAACCCACAGAGCAGTTTCTTTTTCCATTTTCCATCGTCCATCTAACATTTTTTATGAGAAGCGATGATTAAGCTGACACACCTTACCAAGAAGTTTGGTTCGTTCACTGCGGTGGATAGCCTTTCACTTGAAATTCCAGACGGTGAGTTTTTCGGGTTTCTCGGCCCGAACGGTGCGGGAAAAACAACGACGATCAAAATGATGACGGGATTATTTGCGCCGACCTCCGGCTCTGCAATCATGAACGGATTCGATATTCAGAAGCAGCCTCTTGAAGCAAAATCAACGTTCGGCTATGTTCCGGATCAGCCTTTTCTTTATGATAAGTTGACGGGACGGGAATTTTTGTATTACATAGGGGGGTTGTTCAAAATGCCGAAAGAGACGATCCGGCGTGAGATCGAAAAGCTTGTTGCCCATTTTGAAATCAGCGAATGGGTGGATAAACGTGCGGAAGATTATTCACAAGGCATGCGGCAGAGGATTACCATTGCTGCGGCGTTTGTCCATTCGCCGCGGGCGATCGTCATTGATGAGCCAATGGTTGGGCTTGACCCGCGAAGCGCCCGGATTGTGAAAGATTCGCTCAAGCAAAAATCACGCGACGGTGTCACCGTCTTTATGTCTACACACAACATGGAAATTGTTGAAGAGCTGTGCGACCGCATCGGCATCATCAAAGACGGCAAGCTCATTTTTCTCGACACCCAAGAGAACCTGCATCGTCGTAAATCGAAATTCAACGGTAAATTAGAATCGGTGTTTCTTGAGTTGACGAAGTAATGTTGCTGAAAGATTTCCTCCGTCGTTAAGATTCCTGAGCCCGGCACAACATCATGCTTCTTCTTTTGCATATCATTTTTTTCAAAACGAAAATGTTTTGGAAGATAACGGTGGCACGGAGCCTCCAGTCTGTGATCAAGAATGCCGCATCGCTCTTCGTCTTCGGCTCGTTTGCAGTCGGTGGATTTTTATTCGCACGGTTCACAACGGCATATTTGTTGGATCATGTTCACATCGGATTGTTTCTTTTTCACCGCTTCATCGCGATGGCGCTGTTCGTTTTTTTCCTTGCTATCAACCTCGGTAATATGGTCGTTTCGTTCTCGACGATGTTCCGCTCGCCTGAGGTTCATTTTCTGTTAACGTCGCCTGTTTCACATCTCAATATTTTCATCATCAAGTTTCTTGATAACTTTTTTTACAGCTCCGGCACGTTGTTTCTTGCGGGACTTTCCGTTCTGCTCGGTTACGGTTCGTATTTCGGGATGCCGTGGTATTTTTATCTCTTCGCAATGTTCGGAGTGCTCGTACCGTTCATGCTGTTGGCGGGCAGTTTAGCGGTGATCCTTCTTCTTATTCTTCTCAAGCTGGCAGAGAAGATCAGTGTGAAAGGATTGCTTGCGGCGCTGGTGGTTTTTTATTTTCTTCAGGTTATCCTTTACTTCAAAGTCACAAGCCCCGCGCATCTTGTGCAGGAAGTAATGAAATATTACCCGAATGTGAATTTGTATTTCGGCTACCTTGATCCGATGGCGGCAAAACTTCTTCCGAATTATTGGATGGCGCAAATTCTTTATTTCATCATTGACGGGAAGCCCGGTATCGCTGCCGGATATTGGCTCGTGCTTCTTTGCGCGAGCGCCGCATCGTTTGTCCTCATGGTCGCCGTCGGAAAGCAATTGTATTACAGCGGCTGGCTCACGTCGCTGACGCTTCGATTTTTTTCTTTCAAATTCAGGGACGTAAGGAAACCGACGTTTTCTTTCGATCAACGATCGCGCTTCGAGCCGCAAACGGAAGTGCTGCTGAAGAAAGAATTCTGGCAATTCTTCCGCGAACCGAGCCAGTGGATTCATTTTTCACTCATGATCGTTTTAGTCGTTGTTTTTCTTTCGAGCGTTGGCTCCCTTGATCTGACGCTTTGGCCCCCGCAATGGCGCGCAGCAATTTATGTAGTGCTGCTGACGTTCGATATTTTTTTGATAACTTCGATTGCGCTGCGATTTGCTTTCCCGATGATGAGCCTTGAAGGAACGGCGTATTGGACTTTGCGCTCGGCGCCTTTGCACGTTCGGTCGGTCTATTGGACAAAATTTTTTGTTCTCCTTTTGCCTCTTGTTATCGTGAGCTTGGGCATGGCAGTGATTTCCGGGATTCCGTACAAGGGATTTCCGGCACTGATGAGACTTTCCGTCGTTGTCATGGTGTTGGCAATTTTCTCTCTGGCAAGCTTGAATTTTGGGCTCGGTGCATATTTTTCGAATTATACCGAGAAAAATCCGATCCGTATCGCGTCTTCGCAA
>JAGWND010000296.1 GCA_028873075.1 Bacteroidota bacterium | reverse complement strand
ACTCAGCGACATCGTTTGCACGTCGAGCAATGCGGAAAAAATTATCAATCAAATTCCTGCAGATCGTCCGATTCTTTTTTCTCCTGATAGGAATTTGGGCGCGTATCTTGAAAAGAAGACGGGAAGGAAGATGCTTCTCTGGAACGGTAGCTGCATCGTGCATGAGACGTTCAGCGAACGGAAGATCATCGGCATGCAGATCGAAAATCCGGAAGCAAAGCTTATCGCTCATCCGGAATGTGAAGAGCCGATCCTTCGCAGAGCGGATTTTGTCGGTTCGACCAGTGCATTGCTTACTTACGTCCAATCTTCTCCGTCTAATGAATTTATCGTAGCAACAGAAGTCGGCTTACTTCATCAGATGGAAAAAGCATGTCCCGGGAAGAAATTCATTCCTGCCCCACCGGAAACAAATTGCTCGTGCAACGAATGTCCCCATATGAAGCGCAACACGGTCGAGAAATTGTATTCGTGTATGAAACATCGTCAACCGGAAATAGTGCTCGATCCGCTGCTCATCGAACGCGCATTGGCGCCGATCCGGCGCATGCTGGCGATGAGTTAAGAATGAAGAATCCACGGTACAAAATCCCGCTGCAACGCGGGATTTTTTATTCCAAGGAAACCCATTTTTGTTTGTGATTCAAAGCCAAGTTTCGTATATTCTTCACGGCATTTTTTTTATGAAAGAAATTTTATCATGAGTTCCCGCGTCTACATCGAAAATCTGGCCGATTATGTCGGAAGGGAAGCGACGATTTCCGGATGGCTCTACAATAAGCGGTCGAGCGGAAAAATTCGTTTTCTCATCCTTCGTGACGGAACCGGAGTATTGCAGGGAGTCATCGTCAAGCAGAATGTGAGCGAAAAAGTTTTTAATGCATTTGATACTCTAACGCAGGAATCATCGCTGCGTATCAGCGGAACGGTTCGTAAAGACGATCGTGCGCCGGGCGGATACGAAATGGATGTGAAGGATGTCGAAATCATTGCTCTTGCGAACGACTATCCGATCACACCGAAAGAGCACGGCGTGGAGTTTTTAATGGACCGCCGTCACCTCTGGCTTCGGTCGCAGCGCCAGCACGCAATTCTTCGTGTTCGCCATGAGATCATTCGCTCGATTCGCGAGTTCTTTGACGGGCGCGGCTTTCTGTTGATGGATGCGCCGATCTTTACCCCAGCCGCGTGCGAAGGGACGTCAACGCTTTTTGAAACGGAATATTTCGATTTGGGGAAAGCATACCTTACCCAATCGGGCCAGCTTTACGGAGAAGCCGGCGCGATGGCATTCGGAAAAGTCTATGTGTTCGGTCCGACATTTCGTGCGGAAAAATCAAAAACGCGCCGCCACCTTACTGAATTTTGGATGGTCGAGCCGGAGGTGGCGTTCAATGATTTGAACGACGATATGGATCTGGCGGAAGAATTTTTGGAGCACATCGTCGGCAAAGTATTGAAGAACCGCGCGGCGGAATTGAAAACGCTTGAACGCAACACAAAATTTTTGGAAAATGTGAAGAAGCCGCTTCCGCGAATCACGTATGATGAAGCTGTCGAAATTCTTCGGAAGAAAGGAACGTCATTTGAGCGGGGAAATGATTTCGGCGGAACGGATGAAACCGTTATTTCGGAAGAATTTGACCGGCCGGTGATGGTCCACCGGTATCCTGCAAAAGTGAAAGCGTTCTACATGAAGCGCGATCCGAAAAACGAGGACCTTGCACTTGCCGTTGATGTACTGGCGCCCGAAGGCCACGGTGAAATCATCGGCGGCAGCCAGCGCGAAGATGATTACGATGTGCTTCTCAAACGATTGCATGAACACAATCTTCCCGAATCTGCGTTCGATTGGTACTTGGATTTGCGACGCTTCGGTTCTGTGCCGCATTCCGGTTTTGGTTTGGGCGTTGAACGGACTGTTTCGTGGATTTGCGGTTTGGATCATGTGCGTGAGACGATTCCGTTTCCAAGAATGATTTACCGGCTGACACCGTAGCGCGGTCACCGGGTATTTGCATGAGTGAACAGATGAACTACTGGATGATCGGATAATATGGAAACTCCGCAGCAATACTCGGCGCGCATTCTTAGTTATTCA
The DNA here is from genome assembly GCA_028873075.1 of Bacteroidota bacterium. Lineage (GTDB taxonomy): Bacteria > Bacteroidota > Ignavibacteria > UBA10030 > UBA8401 > JAJYOI01. The sequence goes on along the minus strand of JAGWND010000296.1, from coordinate 778 downwards.
GAAGGCAAAAACTCCCTAAAGATTCTTTCCGAAACTCCTCAAAAAATTCAAAAGCTCATCAAAGGGAAATCGAAGGCAATGTTGCACAGAAAACCACTGCCGGCGAAGTGGTCGGCTGCCGAAATCATTTCGCATCTCGCTGAAACAGAGCTTGTGATGGGATGGCGGTACCGCTCGATTGCAGGAAAAAACGAGGTGCCCCTTCAGGCGTACGAGCAGGACGATTGGGCGGTGAATTCACACTACGACACACTCGATGTAAAAGAAATGATGGAAATGTTTTCAGTGCTGCGAAGAGCGAACCTGACGTTTCTAAAAAACCTCCCGCTGGAAAAATGGAACAATTTCGGTATGCATCAGGAAAGAGGAAAAGAAACTATTCGTCACATCATCAATCTTGAGGCGGGGCATGATATCAATCACCTCAGCCAAATCAGGGCAATTCTTCAAAGACCATTGCGAAAGAAATAAGGATGCTCAGCGCATCACATCTTCGAAAACAATTCTCCACAGTAACAGCGGTTGACGACATTTCGCTTGACGTTGCGCCGGGTAAGATTTTCGGGTTGTTAGGTCCCAACGGCGCCGGAAAGAGCACGACAATTCGGATGCTGCTGAATATTATTCCTCCCGACAGCGGGACAGTTTTGTTCGACGGTGTTCCGTTTCATTCTTTCATTCAGAATAAGATCGGATACCTTCCTGAAGAACGGGGGTTGTACAGAAAAAATAAGCTTCTCGATACGATTCTCTACTTTTCAAGCTTGAAAGGCATTCC
>JAGWND010000295.1 GCA_028873075.1 Bacteroidota bacterium | reverse complement strand
GTTTTTTATTGCGCTCAGGCGTTTTGAAAAAATCCCCGAGAATCTCAATGTCATTGTAAAAATTCCGTTTGAAAGCGCAAAGAACACACTTGTGCTGCCAAAATCCGCGATCATGACCAATGTTACCCAGAACTCGTTTTGGGTGATGAAGCTGATCAACGACTCAATTGCAGTGCGGACCGACATTGAAAAAGGGATTGAAAACGACAGCATCGTCCAAATTCTCAGCCCGAACCTCGGAACAGCCGATAGAATAATTTCAGCCGGCGCGTACGGCTTGCCGGATACCGCAGGCGTTGAAATCGTGGAATGAACAACTTCTACGTAAAATATAAAAGCCCGGTCGCTGTTATTCTGTTTATGATTTTGTGCGGGGGAATCTACGCGCTCCTCAATATCAAGTCCGGCTTATTCCCCGATGTGACATTTCCGAAAATCAAAATCATTGCCGACAACGGAGAACAGCCGGTTGATAAGATGACGGTATCCGTCACCGTCCCGCTCGAAAATGCGGTCAAGCGGGTGCAGGACCTAAATCTAATTCGAAGCGCAACGAGCAGAGGAAGCTGCGAGATCTCGGCGTTCTTCAATTGGAATTCCGATATTGACCTCGATAAGCAGCGCGTTGAAGCACGGATCAACGAGATTAAACAAAACCTGCCGGCGGGAATCAACATCTCCGTTGAAAAAATGAACCCTTCCATTTTTCCTATTATGGGATTTTCGTTAGAAGGAAAAGGGTACGGCGATATTGAGCTGCGGAACATCGGCGAGTACACCATCAAACCGTTTCTCTCACGCATTAACGGAATCTCTGAAGTAGCGATTGCCGGAGGAAAAGTTCAAGAGTACCACGTCATCCTAAATCCGGTGAAGATGGCCAACCTGAAGATCACTCCGCAAACCGTAGCAACAAAGATTTCTGAGTCGAATTTTATTTCTTCGAACGGCTATGTCAATGATTACGACAGACTGTACCTCACTCTCACAGAAGCGACACAAAACAGCAGAAAAGAATTAGAGAACCTTCCCGTACTGAACAACCCGAAAAGAGTTGTCCTTTTAAAAGATATTGCACAGATCGAGATCGGTTCTGAAAAAACCTATGTGAAGATCAAAGCGAACGGCAAAACGGTTCCGTTAATCCATATTCTCAAACAGCCGAACGCAAATTTGATTGATGTGGACAATGCAATAAAAGAACAATTGCCGCAGCTTGAAAAAATTCTTCCCAAAGGTGTTACACTTCGCCCTTTTTATGATCAAGCCGATTTTGTTTCGGATGCAATTGGAAGCATCAAAGATGTCGTGTGGATCGGACTCCTGCTGGCAATACTTGTAACGGTAATTTTCCTCCGTTCGATTAAAGCAAGCTCGGTTATTTTAGCGACCATACCGGTAACGCTTGCGCTGACGTTCGTTGTTTTGTTCGCCGCGGGTTATTCGATCAACATTATGACAATCGGCGCAATTGCCGCCGCAATCGGACTGATCATTGACGATGCCATCGTCGTGGTGGAGCAAATCCACCGGACGCACGAAGAAAATCCTGCCGAAACAAGTCAAACGCTCGTACTCAAAGCAATCAGGTATTTGATTCCCGCAATGATCGGCTCTTCACTCAGCACAATCGTCATTTTTCTTCCTTTCTTTTTGATGCGAGGCGTTGCCGGTGCATATTTCAAAGTCCTTACGAACACAATGATCATTACGCTGGCCTGCTCTTTTTTTGTCACGTGGATCGGCTTGCCGGTTATTTATCTTCTCTTCTCGAAAAAAGAATCTACGTTTCAGCGGCACAAAGAAGTGAAAAAAAGGGCGTGGGTCTATTTTTTCATCGAACGCCCATGGATTGCGATCGTGTTCATCGTCTTTTTGATTGCATCTTCCTTTTTCATTATCCCGAGACTGCCGTCCGGTTTTTTGCCGGATATGGACGAAGGCTCCATCGTGCTCGATTTTGTCAGCCCCCCGGGAACTTCTCTTGAAGAAACAGACAGGATGCTCGACGTTGTGGATAACATTTTGGAAACAACACCGGAAGTCGAAAGCTACTCGCGGCAGATCGGAACGCAAAACGGGTTTTTTATCACAGAGCCGAACACCGGCGATTATACAATTCAACTGAAGAAAAAAAGGCGTCTGACAACCGACGAAGTATCCGATGAAATTCGCCAACGGATTGAGGCAAAGCTCCCGGCGTTGAGAGTTGATTTCGGGCAAATTATCGAAGATATGATCGGCGACTTGATCAGCGCGAAGCAGCCGATCGAAGTAAAAATTTTCGGCGATGATCCGGCAATCCTGAAAGGATTGGCTGAACAGGTCGCGGCAATCGTTGATCAGACCAACGGCACAGCAGACGCTTTCGACGGAAGAACGATCGCCGGTCCCGAGATCATCTTTAAACCGAAAACGGCAGCATTGGAGCAATACGGCTTGACGCCGAGCGATTTGCAGGAGCAAATAAACGCAAAGATAAACGGCAAAGTCGTCGGCAGCGTACTTGGGCAAAACCGGTTGATCGACATCAGAATGTTCGATGGAAAATTATATAACACTATGAGCGACCTGAAGCACAGCTTCATTTTTTTGAATGACGGCTCCATCAAACCGGCAAATGAATTCACGGGCGCCAATTATGTTCCGGGTGTTGCTGAAGTAGACAGGGAAAACCTGAAGCCGATGTACGACGTAGTCGCACGGTTGAACAACCGCGACCTCGGAAGCACACTGAAAGATATTCAAAGTACAATTCAGCGCCGACTAAAGCTGCCCCCGGGTTATGAAATCGTGTATGCCGGTTCGTACGAGGAGCAGCAGCAGGCTTTTTCCGACTTGATGATTATTCTAGTTCTCGCAGTACTTTCGGTTTTCACAGTGA
>JAGWND010000294.1 GCA_028873075.1 Bacteroidota bacterium | reverse complement strand
TCTGTTTCGTCGCTTTTTGGAATTTCATGTGAGCAAGATTTTCCTGCTCTTCGATAATTCTCTTCTCCAATTCGGCATCGGAGAGCTGGCGGATTTCAAAAGGTTTCATCGTGTCGTATTAGAATTAATGAACTTCATAATCGTATCGTGTAACAAATTTTGTTCTGATCGCGAGCTTGGCAGCCGCGAGCATGAGCGCTTCATGTGCCAGTTCTTTTCTCACGCCGCCGATCTCGAACATCACTGTGCCGGGCTTCACAACGGCAACCCAGAATTCCGGATTTCCTTTGCCGCTTCCCATACGGGTTTCTGCAGGCTTTTTTGTAACGGGTTTGTCCGGAAAAATGCGAATCCACACTTTGCCTTCACGCTTCATCATGCGGGTCAATGCGACGCGGGCCGCCTCAATCTGGCGCTGCGTAATCCAGCCGGGCTGCATCGCCTTGAGGCCGAAATCGCCGAAGGACACCTGCGCGCCGCGCGTTGCAACCCCGGTCATTCGTCCGCGCTGCGATTTTCTGTACTTGACACGTTTCGGCATTAACATAGTATCAAAACTCCGCTTTCACTCTGTAGAAAAATCCCATTAACGATTGTTTGAACCCAATACTTCGCCCTTGCAAATCCACACCTTCACACCGATCAGCCCATAAATCGTTTTTGCTGCGGTGTTTGCATAATCAATATCTGCTCGCAGGGTGTGGAGGGGAATTCGTCCTTCTTTGTACTGCTCTCGGCGCGCCATTTCCGACCCGCCGAGTCTGCCGCTGCACATCACACGGATTCCTTCCGCACCCATGCGCATCGCGGCGGTAATTGCCTGTTTCATAGCGCGGCGGAACGAAATCCTGCCCTCAAGCTGCGATGCAATATTTTCCGCGACGAGATATGCATCCAATTCGGGGCGTTTGATTTCGCTGATAAGGATTTTCACGTCCTTGCTGGTGATCTTCTTCAGCTCTTCTTCGAGCTGTGAGATTTCTTTTCCGCTCTTGCCGATCACGATACCCGGACGCGACGTGTGAATCGTGATACGGGCGTTCTTTGCTGTCCGTTCAATTTGAATGCGGGAGACGCCCGCTTTCTTCAAGCGGTTCCGGACATAATTTCTGATCATGATGTCTTCACTCAGTTTCCCGGCGAATCCTTTTTCTTCGTACCAGTTGGAATCCCAGGTTCGAATGACTCCTAAGCGAAAGCCGATTGGATTTGTTTTCTGTCCCAAAGCAGTCTCCTACAGCCCTGAAGGGGTTTTCAACCCCCAATAGTGAAGAATGTTCATACGTGTTCCTTTTGACATGAGTATCTTATTGTGCTTCCACTCGCTGGGCGACAACAATCGTAATATGGTTCGAGCGTTTCAGAATGCGGTACGCGCGTCCCATCGGCGCCGGCAGGATTCGTTTCATCGAGGGACCTCCGTCAACAAAACACTCTTTCACGTACAACGTGTCGGTATCTACTCTGCCCGCATCGTCTTTGTTCTGCATATTGGCAATGGCAGAGCGCAGAACTTTTTCCGCGGCCTTCGACGCATGTTTCGGTGAAAAATGAAGAATGTTCAACGCATCGCCGACCGACTTCCCTCGGATGAGATCAATCACTAATCGCATTTTCCGAGGTGATGTTCCGATAAATCTATTAACAGCTCTTGCTTCCATAGTCAAATTTCTGATTTGAGCAATTCGGTTTTTTAGAAAATTTTTCCTTATGCAGGTGTTGTTGTCGTTTCAGCTTTCAATCCCGGATGCCCGCGGAAAATCCGTGTCGGTGCAAACTCGCCCAGCTTATGTCCGACCATCGCTTCCTGAATGTAGACCGGAATGAATTTGTTACCGTTGTGAACGGCAAACGTATGACCGACAAATTCCGGTGAAATTGTGGACGACCGCGACCATGTTTTAATGACCTGCTTGCGGTTCGCTGTATTCAGCTCTTCGACCTTCTTCAATAATTTCGGGTCAATGAATGGGCCTTTTTTTACCGAGCGACTCATAGTTTACTTTCATTGAGTTAGATGTCCGACACCTCTAAGGTGTCGGACATCTACTTCACAAATTTATTTACGTCGTTTCACGATATACTTGTTCGATTCTTTTTTCCGCTTTCGCGTTTTCAAGCCTTTCGACTTTTGTCCCCACGGACTGACCGGATGTCCTCCGCCTGACGTTTTTCCTTCGCCGCCTCCCATCGGGTGATCAACCGGATTCATCGCCACGCCGCGGACGTGCGGACGAATGCCGAGCCAGCGCGACCTGCCTGCTTTCCCAACGCTGATGTTTTCATGATCAATATTGCTCAACATGCCGATAGTTGCATAACAATTGCCGCGCACGTTGCGGATTTCTCCGGAAGGAAATTTCAGCAGCACGAAATCGTTTTCCTTTGCCTGCACGATCGCAAAATTTCCTGCGCTTCGTGCAATCTGTCCGCCCTTGCCTTCACGCAGCTCAATGTTGTGGACTTGAGAATTTACCGGAATATTTTTCAGCGGCAGGGCATTGCCGATTTTGATTTCGACATCATTCCCGGCAACTATCTGGTCTCCCGCCCTTAATCCTTCCGGCGCAAGGACGTAACTCTTTTCGCCGTCGGGATACACGACAAGCGCGATGCGCGTCGAGCGGTTCGGGTCGTATTCGATAGCGAGCACTTTCGCTGCGATATTCCGTTTCTCTCGTTTGAAATCAATAATGCGGTAGCGGCGCTTGTGCCCGCCGCCGCGGTGGCGCGACGTGACGCGGCCAAGATTGTTCCGCCCGCCCGATTTTTTCACCGGCGCAAGCAGCGCTTTTTCCGGTCCGCTTTTCGTCACTTCTTCGAATGTCGAGATCGTATAGAAGCGTGTTGCCGGTGTTGCTGGTTTAAGTTTACGTAGTGCCATGTTAGACGTTCTCGAAGAAATCTATTTTCTGATCTTTTGC
>JAGWND010000293.1 GCA_028873075.1 Bacteroidota bacterium | reverse complement strand
GGTGATCGAAGGGGTGATGATGCGCGCGAAGAATATTATTGCCACAGCCGTGCGCAGACACGATGGGGAAATTGTGGTGAAGAGAGAAGAATTTCATTCGCTGCTTGAGCGTTACCGCTGGCTGAACATTCCGATCCTCCGCGGCGCAATCGGTTTGGTTGAGATGATGTATATCGGAATACGAACGCTGAATTATTCCGCTGAAATTGCTCTTGCCGGTGCCGGCACGGCGCCCGGAGGCGTTGTGCAGCAGGGCGGCGATTCAACCAACATGAAAGCGCGAGAAAAAAAAGCCGTGTTCCCGCTTGTGATCACTTTGATAGTTTCACTCGCGCTTGGTGTCGGTATTTTTTTCTTTTTCCCGCTTTTTATTGCGACGCGCCTTTTCAGTGTCGAGCAACAGCCGCTTGTGTTTAATCTTATTGCCGGCGGGATCCGGATTGCGATTCTTCTGTTGTACCTGTACGGCATTTCGCTGATGAAAGACGTTCACCGGCTGTTTCAGTATCACGGGGCAGAACACAAAGCCGTTTTCACGTTCGAGCAAAACGACCTTTTGGAAATTCCGACCGCGATGAGATACACGCGCTTCCACCCGCGCTGCGGCACAAGCTTTGTATTGATCGTCATGCTCCTTGCAATTTTTCTTTTTTCTTTTCTCGATCTCATCACGCTTCAATTCATTCACCCGCTGTCGCTCCCGATTCGTTTGCTGACGCATCTCCCCTTCATTCCGGTCGTCGGCGGCATTGCGTACGAGCTTCTGAAATTTTCAGCACGGCGCAGCACAACGCGTTTTGGAAGAATTCTTGTAGCGCCGGGATTGTGGCTTCAGAAAATTACGACGAAAGAACCGGATGAAAGCCAAATGGAAGTTTCGTTAGCGGCGATGAAAGCGGCACTTAGGGCGGATGCGGGGCTTCGAAGCGCCGCAGCGGGTTGAAAAGCAGTTGTTCCTTTTTTTGAATCCCGAAGAAACGTATGATTGAAAGGCTGGAAAAAATCAAAGAGCGGTACGATGAAGTTACACGGCTTCTTTCTGATCCCGCCGTTATCTCGAATCACGCGAGGAGCAAGGAATTAGGCAAGGAATACCGCGAGCTTTCGGAAATTGTCAAAGTGTATCGGGACTATAAGCAATTGTATACCAGCATGAAAGAGAGCAAGGAGATTCTCGATCACGGCGGCGAAGCGGAGTTGAAAGAAATGGCGGAAATGGAGCTGGCGGAGATTCAGCCGAAATTGGAAAGGCTGGAAGAGCATCTCAAACAGCTTCTCGTCCCGAAAGATCCGAACGACAGTAAAGACATTATTGTGGAAATTCGCGGCGGCACCGGCGGCGAGGAAGCCGCGCTCTTCGCTGCGGATTTATATCGAATGTACACTCGTTTTGCCGAACAAAAAAGATGGACGATCGAAACATTTGATTGGAACGAAACAGACAAAGGCGGGTTCAAGGAAGTGGTGTTCAGCGTTTCGGGCGAAGATGTGTACGGCATGATGAAATTTGAAAGCGGAGTGCATCGCGTTCAGCGCATTCCCGAAACTGAGGCGCAAGGCCGTGTGCATACTTCCGCCGCATCGGTTGTTGTGCTGCCGGAAGTTGAAGATGTCGAAATCGAAATTAATCCGGCAGACCTGCAGATCGATACGTTCCGCGCCGGCGGGAAAGGGGGACAGAACGTGAACAAAGTTGAAACCGCAGTGCGTATCACGCACAGGCCTTCGGGAATTGTTGTGGCGTGCCAGCAGGAACGGTCGCAGTTCCAGAACAGGGACCGCGCAATGAAAATGCTTCGGGCAAAGCTGTACAAAATCAAAATGGAAGAACAGACGGCGTCAGTGGCGGCGCAGAGAAAATCAATGATTCGGAGCGGAGACAGGAGCGATAAAATCCGCACGTACAACTTCCCGCAGAACCGCGTGACCGATCACCGCATCGGGTTGACGCTGTACAATTTGTCCGAAATTATAGACGGCAAGTTGGATGAGCTGATCGAGCAGTTGCGGCTGGCAGACCGCACAGAAAAACTTCAGAGCGGCGTCAGCACCGTTTCGTGATGCTCTTGCGTTAAGACTTTTCCCGGCGTTTCTTCTTAAAAAATTCCTTCAGCAGCTTTCCGCATTCATCATCGAGGACTCCGCCGATGGTGTGCACCCGGTGATTCAACCGTTTGTCTTCAACGATGGAATACAAGGTGCCGCACGCACCCATTTTAGGATCGTAACTTCCGAAAATAAGCGTTGGAATTTTGGAAAGCACGATGGCACCGGCGCACATCGGGCACGGCTCGAGCGTGACGTAGAGCATGCACCCCTTCAAGTGTTTGGATTTAACATGATCGGCGGCGGCGGTGAGAGCGATCATTTCAGCATGGGCGGTAGGATCGTTCATCATTTCAACTTGATTGTAGCCGCGTCCGATGATGGCACCGTTATGCACGACAATCGCTCCGACAGGGACTTCATTATTTTGAAATGCCCGCCGCGCTTCCGCAACGGCATGCATCATCCAGCGTTCGTGAAGCGTCATCTGGGGAATCCATCCCTCGTTGAAAAATCGAGCTATGATTTTCTTTCTTGCGCTGCTGCTGGCTTCGGGGATATTTCCTGGGTTGTGTCGGAAGGAACGACCACGAGATTGCCGACAGGAGATTCCGTTACTTCGTAGACGCGTGCAAGGGTGAAATCGCGGACGGTAACGTTGATGCGCTGAGCGGCTATTTCTATTTCATTTAATTTCTTCGTCATGTCCTGGTCGGCATTTTTCTTTTGTGCCAAACGCACATATCCGAGAATAATGGCAAGAGGATTGTTGATTTGATGTTTCAACGTCATGACGACTTCATGCAGTGTTCTCAACTGCGTTTCTTTCAGCTCAATCGTATGTTTGTGGGTGAGATTTTCTTTTTCTTTCGCGTGAAGTCGTTCGCGAAGCTCAATGATGCGGACGAGAA
>JAGWND010000052.1 GCA_028873075.1 Bacteroidota bacterium | reverse complement strand
TCTCAAAGCATACGATCAATCGGACGATTATTTCAAGTCGCTCGACAACGCGATGGGAAAAATCGAGCGGCAATTGAAACGCTACAAAAGCAAATTACACCGGAAGGAAAAAGTAGCAGTGCGGCGCGTACAGGAAAAGGTCGTTTAACAAGCAATTACCTAAAAGACATTCTGCTATGAAACTCGAATCCATCAAGGAAGTCCGCAAGCATAATATTACCGTCGGTTTTCTGCATGAAACGCTGAAAAACAGAATCAAGCTTGAAGTGCTGACGAGCGTCGGTTTTGAAAACCTGATCCGCGACAAGAACATTCATCGTCCCGGCCTTGCGCTCGCAGGGTACGTGGCGCTGTTCACATACGACCGGCTTCAGGTGTGCGGCAACACAGAAATGCGGTACCTGAAAAGCATGCCGCTTGAAGAGCGTATCCGTGCCTTCAGCACGTTGTTCAAGTTCGATATTCCGGCAATTATCGTTACCAACGACAATATCATTGATCCCGAGCTTGTGCAGATTGCTGCGGACCATAATGTGCCGGTGATGAGAACGCCGCTTGAAACGACGAAAGCGGTTTACTTTCTCAGCGATTTTCTTGACGATCAATTTTCACCGCAGGTTTCCATTCACGGCTCGTTCGTTGATGTGTATGGCATCGGTGTTCTGTTTATCGGACGTTCAGGCATCGGTAAAAGCGAGATTACATTGGATTTGATTGAGCGGGGCCACCGCCTTGTTTCCGACGACGTTGTTACGATCACACGAAAAGGGGAAGGAATCCTCATCGGTGCCGGAACGGATCTGGTGAAACACTTTATGGAAATCCGCGGCTTGGGTATCATTGATGTTCCGAGCATCTTCGGCGTACGCGCTATCCGCTTTCAAAAGCGCGTGGAAGTTGTGGTTGAATTGATGGAATGGGATTCCAAAGGAGATTTTACACGAACGGGACTCGACCAGCAAACGCTGAAGATTTTGGATGTTGATATTCCTCATATCAAGCTTCCCATTTTCCCCGGGAAAAATATTACCGTCATTGCTGAAGTCATTGCTCTCGATTATTTGTTAAGGCATTACGGCTACGATTCCGCGAAGGAATTTTCTCACAAGCTTGAAAATGTTATTGCTCAGAAAAGCAAGAAGAATGCAAAGCGTGCCATTGACTATTTTGAGCACGATTTTGAGTAAATGACGAAAAGCACAGGATTCCAGGGTTCTTTTTTTTGTGAGAAATTTTCTTGACAAAACATCTTAATTTCTTTATTTTCACAACTACGAACTTGTAAAGTGTAGTTCGTCGCAGGCTACAGTGCGTAAGGATAAAGAGGCGTGCAGGTATTGACGCGGTCATAATTCTACATAACGAATGAAGAAACGTTACCAGTTGTTTTATTATTCAGAAGAGCAAGTTTCCTACATTGAGGCGAAAGGCTTCAAGCTGAAATTTGCAGGTCTTGTATTTGTCTCGGTCGTAGCAGGGCTGGGTACTCTCTTCGTCGCGAACCATTTTCTCGGCGATATTCTCGGTATTGATGTTGACCGCATCACTTATCTTTCAACAGAAAACAGGATGTTGAAAGCGCAGCTTTCGGAGACGAACGGGCGGCTGCACGATATGCTGGCAATGGTGGATAATCTTGTTAACCGTGGTAATGAATTGCGTCTTGCCGTGAATTTGCCGAAGATTGACGAGGACACGAGAATATTAGGAACGGGAGGAGCGGACCAGCCGCTTGATGCCGGTGTGATTTCTCGGGATGCAAGCACGTTGATCAATACCTCACGCTCGCTTGTTGAACAGATGGAGCGCGAAGTAGAATTTCAAAAAACGAGTTATGAAGAAGTGTACGGGCAATCGCAGAAGAACAAAGTTTTATTTTCACACATTCCTGCGATCATACCTATGCAAGGATATTTTTCCTATCATGGTTTCGGAATGAGAATGCACCCGATTTTAGGTAGACTGCTGATGCATGAGGGCGTAGACATTGCCAACGATGTCGGAACACCGGTTCATGCAACGGGCGACGGGGTCGTGGAGTTTGCCGGCAAGACGGGCGGCAATTATGGAACCGCTGTGGAAATTAATCACGGATTCGGTTACCGAACGTGGTACGCGCATTTGTCGCGGCCCGTTGTTCATCCGGGGCAGAAAGTGAAGCGTGGCGAGGTGATTGCCTATTCAGGCAACACCGGTTTATCAACCGGACCGCATCTCCACTACGAAGTCCGCGTAGAGGGAAAACAAGTGAACCCGGTAACGTATTTTATTGACGACGATAGATACAATCAAATCCGGGAACAGTTGGTACTGAGCACGAAGTAGGATTTTTTTCACATGTGTGTTGTTGGTGAACGGAAAAAAAGGGAGTCACGGTAGTATGATTTGGACAATGGAACTTGCATCGTATCTGGAGGATGCGCCATGGCCTGCAACAAAAGAAGAACTGATTGATTATGCGACACGCATAGGAGCGCCTGTTGAGGTAACGGAGAATCTTCAAGAGCTTGAAGATAACGACGAACCGTACGAAAGCATAGAAGAAATCTGGCCCGATTTCCCCAGCGGAGACGATTTTTTCTATGAAGACGAAGGCGAATATTGATGTGCTATGATATTGTTCGAATGTGAACGAAATGTTTTGGTTGCCGGCGCGTGAATCGCCGCTCTCTCTCAGCGAAATTGAAATCTCAAGTATAGGAGAAAAACCCAGCCACACATCGCTGGGTTTTTTTTTGATGCCCCGAATCTTCCACGTGACAAACATCCGTCGCCAGCATATTGTGCAGGACAATCTGCCGAAAGCCCCTTTGCGGTTGAACATTCTTGTGTTGTTGTTTCTCTTGTTCTTCATGGTGCACGGGAGTTACGGTGCTGCGTTTGCGGCGCAGAAGCCGTCGTCGGAATCATATGAAGTGGGTGACATCTCATTTCATATTGACGGCGACACGCACGAAGACGTGTTTCGCAGCATGATGCAAACGCTGGAATCGCCTGCGCGTTTTTGGACATACATGTACAAGCATGTCTATCAAAAATTCGGGGCGAAACCGGAGTATTTCGATCCGATAACATTCGACAGCGACGTTGACCGCATCAAAAAATATCTTTCCGAGCATGGCTACTTTCATGCCGTTGTTGACACGGCGCTTCATTTTTTCACTGCGTCTCACACCATGACGATTGATATCAGTATCAAAGAAAACCGTAGGTCGTTGGTTGATACTGTGAAGATTGCGGGTCTCGATAGTTTGCCGGAAGACGTGTTTCAGAAGATTTATACCGGCAGATTAGTGAAAGAAAAATCCCCGTTTGTCCAAAATGATGTCGATAACGAGCGTGCCCGCATTTACCGTATTCTCCTGAATAACGGGTACACGACGGCAACGGCAAACCCCATTTCCATTAGCCGTTACCTTTCTACAGATAATCTGACCGTAATGTTTGCATTTCACCCGGGCAGGAGATATGTATTCGGACAGATCGAGATTCACTTCGACAAGGGAGAAGTGCAACGTGACATTGTACTTCGCCAGCTCGATTTTCAACCGGGGGAAATTTATAACGAAGAGAAAAAAAGCGAGAGCGAGCAAAACCTAAACGCCCTCGGAATTTTCGAATCGGCAAAGATCGAGTCTCTCACGCCGATTGACACGACAAATCCGCCGATGATACCCATGCGGCTCGTTCTTCGCACGCGGGAGCTGCAGGAGGTTTCCCCGGAATTATTAGTAGATAACGAAAACGAAGCGTTCAATACCGGTATCGGCGTCGGCTACAGCAACCGGAATTTTTACGGTGACGCAAGAAATTTTTCAACCCGGCTGCAATTTCGCCTGCAGTCGATTCAGGATTTAAATTGGTCGGGCGCGATTCACAACGGTTTTAACGAGCCATCGCTTCTTGCCCGCGCCGATGTGCAGATGCAGATGATTCAGCCGTACTTTTTCAGCAACAAATTGAATGCATCGTGGACCGTCTCAGGCGATTACGAGAAACAAAAATATTACCTCTTGAATGCACTCCGCAACCGTATCGGTTTCACGAACAGGTTTGCAACGTACACGCTCGGCTTTCTCGATTGGAATCTCGAGCGTGTTGCGGTGGACATCAAAGACACAACGCGGGTGAGCCCCGAACTGTTTACAGGAACGAGACAGAAGCAGTTCAACTCTATTCTGACGTTCACGCTGCAGCGCGATAAAACGAACGACGTGTTTTCACCGACCGGAGGGTTTTTCCATACCGGATCGATTGAAGAAGCCGGTGTCATACCGTCTCTTCTCGGAAGTTTGGGAGGCGGGTTGCCGTACGCGCAGTACTACAAGCTTTCGTTTCTCGGGCGCCAATATTTTTCTGCAAATGAGCAGCACACATTTGTTTGGGCGCTGAAACTGCGCGGAGGGTTTGCAAAATTATACAATTCTCACAATCAAACACCGGTGCCGCCGACGCGGAAATTTTATGCCGGCGGCAGCGGCAGCGTTCGCGGCTGGAAATCGCGCGGGCTTTCTGCGAGCGGTAGTCCCGATGAAGGCGGGAACGCAGTCATTGAGGGCAACATTGAAACGCGCATCAATTTGTTTCCGCAGGGAGGCAGTTTTCTCAGCATCAATACGGCGAATTTTTGGGGCGTGTTGTTTGTAGATTACGGCAATGTGTGGAGCGATGTTTCGCTTGTTCGTCCGCGGGATATTGCAATTGCCGCGGGGGTCGGCTTGCGCTATGAAACATTCGTTGGACCTCTCCGTTTCGATGTCGGACTTCGTGTCTACGATCCGAACGAGCGAGCAGGACAGCAATGGATTTTTGAGAAAACGCTTTTCACCCACTCATTCAGCTTGATTAACTTTGGCATCGGTCAGGCATTCTGAAACCGCATGAGCTGGAACGATATTATCGGGCAGGCACGTGCGAAAAAGTATTTGCAGCGTGCGATAACGGAACAAAGAATCGCTCATGCCTATGTGCTATGGGGACCGCGTGGTGTCGGGAAAGATGCACTCGCCATCGAATTCGCCAGAACATTGTTATGCCGGACGCGAACAACGGAATCATGCGGTGTGTGTCCCGACTGCAGAAAGGTAAGCGCCTTGCAGCATCCGAATGTGAAAATAATTTTTGCGCTTCCTGCAGGAGAGAAAGAGAATAACAGCGGGGAAGAGAAGATGAAGACGGATGTTCGATCGGAAGTGCGGGAGCAGATGGAAAGAAAAGCGGCAAACAATTATTTTCATTTTTCAATCCCGCGGGCGAGCGTTATCACTATCGGCAGCGTTCGCGAGATCCGGCGCGAGTCGTCAATGACTGCGTTCGAAGCCGGGAGAAAAATTTTCATCGTCTCGGACGCTGAACTGATGAACGATGCATCGCAAAACGCATTTCTTAAAGTCTTGGAAGAGCCTCCCGCTGACACGATTTTCCTTCTCACGACATCGCGTAAAGAATTGCTTCGTCCGACCATTCTTTCGCGGTGCCAAAGCATTCGCTGTGACATTTTATCGGATGAAGAGATCGACACCGCATTGAAGGAACGGGAACATGTCGAGCCGAGGCAGGCACGGCTGGTCGCACAATTGGCAAACGGCGATTACTCGCGGGCATCGGAGCTGCTTGGAGAGGACCTCGTTCATTTACGCGAATCTGCCGTGAACTTTTTGCGGGCGGTCGCCGTTGGAAAACCTGTGCAAGTGTTTGAAGAAATGGATTTTTTTCTCGAGAGCGACAGAAAATTGAGTGAACAATTTCTTCAAATCCTCCTCCTTTGGCTGCGCGACGCTATGCTGATGCAGGAAGGAAAGAAGCGGGTCATCAATGCTGATCAGGCGGATTCGCTTGAGAAGTTCGTGCAGCGCTACGGGAAAACGGAGCTTTCCGCGACGCTTGCAGTTGTTGAGCGTGCGCTCGACCTTCTGCGCAAAAATGTGTATCTTCAATTAGTATTTGTGTCATTGGCTATTCCGTTGCAGAGAATATTACTTTCCGCCGACACAGGGGCGGATTTTCAACATGAAAAAAAACCATAAACGTATTTTAGTAACGGCGGCTCTTCCGTACGCGAACGGTCCAATACATCTCGGACACCTTGCCGGGGCATACCTTCCTGCGGATATTTACGTGCGCTACCAGCGCTCGCAGCATCGCGACGTCCTCTTTATCTGCGGCTCAGACGAGCACGGCGTTGCGATCACGATCGCCGCCGAGAAGCAAGGCATAACGCCGCAAGCGCTTGTTGACAGGTTTCATGCGATGAATGCTGAAGCGTTTGCAGCCTTTGGGATGAATTTCGATAACTATTCGCGCACCTCGATTCCCGTTCATCATGAAACGTCGAAAGAATTCTTTCTCGACCTCCGACAGAAAAAAATTTTGAAGGAAAAGGAAGAGAAACAGCTGTACTGTGAAGTTAACAAGATGTTTCTCGCTGACCGCTACGTCGAGGGAACGTGCCCCGTGTGCAAGTTTGAATCGGCGCGCGGCGATCAGTGCGAGAACTGCGGCACGTGGCTCAACGCAACGGAATTGATCAATCCGAAATGCAAGTTATGCGGCACAACGCCTGTTGTCCGGGCAACGACACATTTGTATCTTCCGCTCGGCGATTTTCAAAAACGTCTAGAAGACTATGTTCACTCGCATGCAGAATGGAAAGACAATGTTTTGAAGTACTGCGAAGGCTGGTTCAAAGAGGGCTTGGAAGATCGTGCGGTAACGCGCGATCTGCATTGGGGCGTTCCGGTGCCGCTTGCAGAATTTTCCGACAAGGTAATTTATGTTTGGTTTGATGCCGTGCTCGGCTACATTTCTTCAACAAAAGAATGGGCACAGCGAATCGGATCTCCCGACACATGGAAAAAGTATTGGCAGAATGACGAGACGCGGTACATCGCGTTCATCGGAAAAGACAACATTGTTTTTCATTGCATCGTTTTCCCTGCCATGCTGATGGCGAAAGGCGGTTACATTCTGCCGGACAATGTGCCGGCAAACGAGTTTTTGAATCTCGAAGGAGGAAAATTTTCAAAGAGCCGCAACAATGCGATCTATGTGAAGGATGTTTTGAAAACATTCGAGCCTGATTTTCTTCGCTACACGCTCGCCATGAATTTGCCGGAAACCCACGATACGGATTTTTACTGGAAAGATTTTCAAGCGAAGGCTAACGGCGAGCTGGCGGATATTTTGGGAAATTTTGTGAACCGCACGCTTGCATTCACGGAGAAGAATTTCGGCCGAAAAGTCCCTGCACGCGGCACGTTAACCTCCCGTGACAAAGAAATGACTGGGCTAGTGAAAGAAACGCCGGAAACGGTGGGCAGCTTGTACGAGATTTTCAAATTCCGCGACGGCACATTTGAAGCGATGAATCTTGCACGCTCTGCCAACAAATATTTTAACGACAGCGAGCCTTGGAAAACGCTGAAATCCGAACCCGCGCAATGTGCGACGACACTGAATATTAGTTTGCAGATAGTTCGTACGCTTGCAATTTTGTTTTCCCCCGTCATTCCTTTTTCTGCAGAGCGCATCTGGAAGATGCTTTGCATCGGAACGCCGCTCTCCGATGAGCAGTGGAGCAGCGCCGGCGAGATGAAGTTAGCCGAAGGACACAAGCTTGGCGCGGCTGAAATTCTTTTCAAAAAAATAGAAGACGCGGCGATTGAACAGGAACTTGCAAAGCTCGGTGTACCGTCGGAGACGGAAACAGTAAAGCCGATCGCCAGCTTCGCTCCGCTCAAACCGGCGATCGCATACGATGATTTTGCGAAAATAGACCTGCGCACCGCCAGAATTATTTCTGCCGAGCCCGTTCCGAAATCAAAAAAATTATTGAAGCTTCACGTTGACTTGGGATTTGAACAGCGGCAGATTGTTGCAGGTATTGCGGAAAAAATTTCACCTGAACAGCTTCTTGGGAAAACGATTATCATGGTTGCAAATTTAGCTCCCGCCAAGCTCATGGGTGTCGAATCGAACGGAATGCTTCTTGCAACCGCATCCGACGGTGAGAACTTTGCGCTGCTGACGACATCGAAAACGGTTGAACAAGGGACCGGAATACAGTAAGAACATGGGGTTGGAACATTGCAAATGAAAAACGATGACAATATTTTTTCGTGCACTGAGCAGCTGTAACAATCGGTTGGATGATCACTATTCAACGCTCTGCGTCCAATTCCCAATGAATGGCCAGCCTGAAAGGAAAACAAATGGAACAAGTGGTTTCATATATTGACACCAACAAAGAACGATACCTTAATGAACTGACTGAATTGCTCGCAATACCGAGTGTCAGTTCGAGGAAAGAACATCAAGGAGATATGCAGCAATGTGCGCAATGGATTGCCGACCACATGGAACGTATCGGCATGCACAGCGTGAAAATTTTTCCGACCGAGGGGCATCCTGTTGTGTACAGCGAATGGCTCGAGGCTCCGGGGATGCCCACGGTGCTGGTGTACGGGCACTACGATGTTCAATCGGAAGAGCCGGTAAATCTGTGGACGTCGCCGCCGTATCAGGCGACCGTACGCGGAGAGAATCTTTACGCGCGCGGCTCGACCGACGACAAGGGACAAGCATTCATTCACTTCAAAGCTGTCGAAGCATTGTTGAAGACCAACGGCTCACTTCCGGTGAATTTGAAAATAATCATCGAGGGAGAGGAGGAAGTAGGAAGCGAGCATCTCGATTCGTTTTTGGAAGAGCACAAAGACTTGTTACAAGCGGACCTTGTCCTCATTTCCGATACCTCGATGTTTGAAAAAGATGTGCCTTCGATCTGTTATGGCTTGCGCGGCATAGCATATATGGAAATCGAGTTGAGCGGCCCGAATCGGGATTTGCATTCCGGATCGTTCGGCGGCTCGGTTCATAATCCGATTCAGGCGTTAGCGGAAATCATCGCTTCGCTTCATGATGACAACGGACGTGTTACGATTCCCGGTTTTTATGATGACGTTCGTTCGTTGACGAAGGCGGAGCGCGCCGCATACAAAAAACTTCCATTCACCGATAAAAAATATGCCGGCGGACTCGGGGTCAAGGTGCTGTACGGAGAGAAAGGATTCACCACGCTCGAGCGTTTGTGGGCACGACCGACATTGGAATGTAACGGTATTTGGGGCGGATATACTGGAGAAGGAGCGAAAACGGTTCTCCCTGCAAAAGCGTTCGCCAAGATTTCAATGCGGCTTGTTCCCGATCAGCGATCGGCAAAAACTGCGAAGTTGTTTGAGAAACACATAAAAAAGATTGTGCCGAAAACTGTGACTGTGAATGTTCGCACGCTTCATGGCGGTGAACCGGCGATAACGCCGATAGACAGTCCGGGTGTTGAGGCGGCTGTTTCTGCGCTCGAAAAAGGATTTGGGAAGAAGCCGTTGTACCAGCGTGAAGGCGGCTCAATTCCGATTGTCGTTCAGTTCAAAAAAATTCTCGGCATAGATACCGTTCTGTTGGGCTTCGGCTTGCCGGATGAAAACGCGCATGCGCCGGACGAATTTTTGGATTTGAATAATTTTTATGGCGGTATTCGCACGTCGGCGCATTTCTTTAATGAGCTCCCGAAGTTTTGGCGAGGGAAATCGAAAAGACGGTAAATGAGAATTTACACCAAAACAGGCGACGAAGGCGAAACGGGACTTTTCGGGGGACAACGAATCGCCAAAGATGCCGATCGGGTTGAAGCGTACGGAACGGTAGATGAATTGAATGCTGCGATCGGTGTCGTGTGCTCCTTTCGTTTGCCGAAAGCGGTGGAAAAAATTTTATCACAGGTTCAGCGCGATCTTTTTCTCGTCGGCAGCGAGCTTGCCGTACCGGGCAAGAAGATGCCGCAAACACGTCTCATCGGTTCCTCCCATATCGCCTTGCTTGAAAAAACCATTGATACTCTCGATGCAAAGCTTCCGAAGCTTACTTTGTTCATTCTTCCGGGGGGAGCGAGCGCGGCGGCGCATCTTCATTTTGCAAGGACGGTCTGCCGGAGGGCGGAACGAAGGGTTGTGCACCTCGCAAAATCCGAAGATATCGGAAAGCCGCTGATTGTTTATCTCAACCGGCTTTCCGATCTCCTTTTTGTGCTCGCGCGATTTACAAATTACGCGTCAAAACATCAGGATGAAATATGGGAGGGAAGAGAGAGAAAAAAAATCACAGCGGATTAAAGGACGAAAAGGCGAGCGCGCTGATCTTGTTATCCCCTCATCCGCTGTGAATTCATTGCTCTTCTCTCGTATTCTGGCTATATTGATTCGTAAGGAAACACAATGTTTAGCATCGTAAAAAAAATATTCGGCAGTAAACACGAAAAAGATGTTCGAGCGCTTCTTCCGATTGTCGAAGAAATCAACGAGCATGTGGAGTCGTACAAGACGTTGAGCGATGATAACTTGCGCGGAAAGACTGCGGAGTTCAAAGCGCGCATTGCCGATGCTTCAAAAGAGCGTTCCGAAAAAATTGTTCAGCTGCAGCAGCAGCTGACGGACGATATTTCGTTTGAGGAACGGGAAAAAATATTCGACGAAATTGAAGAGACTGAAAAAGAGCTCTATGAAAACGTGAGCGAAACTCTCGACGAAATTCTTCCCGAAGCGTTTGCCGTTGTGAAAGAAACATGCCGCCGCTTCCTCGGTCAATCGTGGGAAGTCGTCGGCAATAAGATTGTGTGGGACATGGTGCCGTTCGATGTTCAGCTTTTGGGCGGTATTGTGTTGCATCAGGGAAAAATTGCCGAGATGGCGACCGGCGAAGGGAAAACACTCGTCGCAACGCTGCCGATGTATCTCAACGCGCTTGCGGGTCGAGGTGTCCACCTCGTTACTGTCAACGATTATCTTGCACAGCGCGACAGTCAGTGGATGGGGAAGATTTTTGAATTTCACGGTTTGACTGTCGGTTGTATCTTGTCGAACATGGAGCCCCACCAGCGGCGTGTACAGTACGCTGCGGACATTACCTACGGCACGAACAACGAATTCGGCTTCGATTACTTACGCGACAACATGGTCGGCACGGCAGATGACATGGTGCAGCGCGGACACTATTATGCCATTGTTGATGAAGTTGATTCCGTTTTGATTGACGAAGCGAGAACGCCGCTGATCATCAGCGGGCCGGTCGATGTCGACGATCAGAAATTCAGCGATATGAAGCCGCGCGTAGAGCGTTTGGTGAACGCCCAGAAGGCGCTCGTCGCAAAAATTGTTGCCGATGCCGAGCAGTTCCTTGCAGAAGAAAAAAGAAATGAAGCCGGTATCCTTCTGCTTCGCGCTCACCGCGGAGCGCCGAAAAATAAGCGCCTGCTCAAGCTTTTTGCCGACGGCGCGAACAAAAAACTGATGCAGGATACCGAGTTGGAATACCTCCGCGATCAGGAAAAACGGATGCATGAGATTGACGACGAGTTGTATTTCGCTGTTGACGAAAAAAATCATTCCGTTGATCTTACTGAGAAGGGGCGCGAACTGCTCGCCGGCGGCACCGAGAAAGAATTCTTCATCCTTCCGGACGTCGGAACGGAAGTTGCCGCCGTTGAAAACGACGGTTCGCTTTCAGCCGAACAAAAACAAGGGCGCAAAGATGAGGTAAACAAGCTGTATGCCGAGCGCAGCGACAGAATTCACACGGTGCTGCAATTGTTGAAGGCGTACTCGCTGTACGAAAAAGATGAGGAGTATGTCGTTACCGAAGACGGTAAAGTGATGATCGTTGATGAGTTCACCGGACGTTTGCTGCACGGCAGGCGCTATTCCGACGGCCTTCATCAAGCGATTGAAGCGAAAGAGGGCGTCAAAGTTGAGCGCGATACGCAGACGCTCGCAACGATCACGCTGCAAAATTACTTTCGCCTCTATAAAAAGTTGGCGGGCATGACAGGAACGGCAGAAACAGAAGCCGGCGAGTTCTTCGATATTTACAAGCTTGATGTCGTCGTTATTCCTACCAATAAGCCGATGGTCCGTGCTGACAAAGACGACCTTGTGTACAAAACGAAGCGGGAAAAGTATAACGCTGTCATTGCAGAAATTGAAGAGTTGCGCAAAATTAGTCGCCCCGTACTTGTCGGCACAACAAGCGTGGATGTTTCGGAAACAATCAGCCGCATGTTGAAGAGAAAGGGGATTCCCCACAATGTGCTGAACGCAAAGCATCATCAGCGTGAAGCGGAAATTGTTGCCAACGCCGGTTTGCCGGGAGCGGTGACAATCGCAACGAACATGGCCGGCCGTGGAACGGATATCAAGCTCGGGCCGGGCATTCGCGAAACCGGCGGGCTTCATATTCTCGGAACGGAGCGTCACGAATCGCGCCGCATTGATCGTCAGTTGCGCGGCAGGTCGGGGCGGCAGGGCGATCCCGGCTCGTCACAATTTTTCTTATCGCTCGAAGATGATCTGCTCCGGCTTTTCGGCAGCGAGCGCATCGCGGGCATTATGAGCCGCTTGGGATTGCAGGAAGGGGAAGTGATTCAGCACAGTATGATCACGAAGTCTATCGAGCGTGCGCAAAAGAAGGTTGAAGAAAACAATTTTGCAATCCGCAAGCGTTTGCTCGAGTACGATGATGTGATGAATCAGCAACGGGAAGTGATTTACGCGAAGCGGCGTCATGCGCTGTTGGGCGAACATTTGGCGGACGATGTCTTCACGATGCTGAACGATTTCGTTGCAGAGCTTGTGGAAAAATATTATGAGGCGGGGGATCTCGAAGGGTTGAAAGACGAACTGCGCGTCAATCTTCTTGTCGATTTACAGATAACACCGGCTGAATTCCAGCAGCTTGGAGCTGACGGCCTGGAAGCCGCCATGCTGAAATCTGCAACCGAGTTCTACAAGCGCAAGCAGGAGAACATCGGCCCGGAAATGATGGCGACCATCGAAAAGATGACGCTGCTGCAGGTGATTGATGTTCGCTGGAAAGAACATCTCCGCGAGATGGATGATTTGAAGGAAGGGATTCATCTTCGTGCCTACGGGCAAAAAGATCCGATTATCGAATACAAAACAGAAGCGTTCGGCATGTTCATGGAAATGATCAGCATGATGAACCGCGAAGCGCTGAATCTCGTCTATAAACTGTTCCCCGAGACACGTGAACAGCTTCCGTTGCCTCGCATGAGGCGTCCGGTGCGGCGCGAACAATTGACGATGACCCACGACGCTTCGCTCGGCATGGGTTTTCAAGCGAACCGCGAACCGGTCGAGGGAACGCACGGCGGTCAGCAGCAACAGGCACCGCCGAAGGTCAAGCAAATTCATGTAGAACAAAAAATCGGAAGGAACGAACCGTGCCCCTGTGGCAGCGGGAAGAAATATAAGAACTGCCACGGTCGGGAGTGAACGGTCGGAGGTTCGAGATGCGGTGTTCGTACACGAACGACAAACTACCAAACACAAAACTGCTAGCGCCATGAAAAAAATCGAAGCGATTATCCGTCCGTTCAAGCTTGATGATGTCCGCGAAGCCCTTTCTGAAATAGGGGTAAAGGGGATGACGCTGAGCGAAGTGAAAGGATACGGCAGGCAAAAAGGGCACACGGAAATTTACCGCGGCTCGGAATACCAAATTGATTTTCTTCCGAAAATTAAGCTGGAAATAGTCGTGAAAGATTCCATGCTCGACGCCGTTGTCGAAACAATTCTCAAAGCGTCGCAAACGGGGCAAGTCGGTGACGGAAAGATTTTTGTTACGACCGTCGAGGAAGCGATACGTGTGCGGACGGAGGAATCCGGTGAGGAAGCGTTGTAGGGCGGGATATGCGCAAGTATCCCTGATTGTTGCGGCACTTGTGGTTGTCAACACTATCACGAGCGCACAACGATTTTTCATTCCACGTGCAAATGAATCTGCGACTCAATCGCCCTCTCTGCTCAAGCATTCCTTCGGCTTTCCCGGCTCGTTTCTTCTTCAGAAAAAAGAAAAAGCGGTTGCACAGTTTCTTCTTCAGCATCCTGAAGCACGACTTCGCAAAGCGGCTGCATGGAATTTCACAGTCGGCGCTGCATATTCGTGGTACGCCGACGATCTCACCAAGAACAGTTCCGACCCGAACAACGATCGTTACCTGGTCCCTTCAACGTGCCGTGCAGTCGGAACGCATTGTTACATTTTTGTCGAAGATTCAAGCTGGAATTCCGGCAAAGTGAATCAAACCGCCGTTGATTCCGTGAGAAATGCGTTCGATCTTAGGACCCCTGCCTCGCCGGTAAAGGGAATCTATGACGAAGATGTTCAGGCTTTTGGTGATCCTCCCGATGTTGATAGCGATCCCCGAATTATCATTTTAATTCTCGATATTAAAGACGGCTACACCGGAACGGGGGGATATGTTCAAGGCTATTTCTTTTCGTTTAATGAAATTCCCAGCAGCCAGCCGGGGTACCGTACAAGCAACGACGCTGAAATTTATTTTTTGGACTGCAATCCGACGAGTCTCACGACGGCAGGCGGACTTGGCGATGCGATGAGCACCACAGCACACGAATTTCAGCATATGATTCATTGGAATTACGATCCGAATGAAATCGCTTTCGTGAATGAAGGATGCTCGCTCGTTGCCGAAGTACACTGCGGTTATCCGATTTACCCTCAGTCCTATTTTATTAACGAGACGAATCACTTCCTTCTTGATTGGCGTGGAAATGATTTTACGGCAGTAACAAGCGATTATTCCCGCGCAGCTCGTTTTATGACATATCTACGTGATCAGTTGGGTATGGGTGTATTTCGATACATTGTTGCAAGCACGCAGCATGGCATTGCCGGATTGAATGCGGGATTTCAGTCGTACGGAACGGCTCGGCGCTTCGATGATATTTTTCAAACATGGACTATTGCCAATATTTTGAATGATACTACTGTTTCTCCCGCGTACGGATATCGCTATCCGAAGTTGCCGAAGGCAGTCGGCAGAACATATGTAAACCCGAATGTTGCGGCAACATCCGATACGATTCAGCCGTTAGCCGCTCGGTATCTTGCTTTCAAAGGCGGTGCACAATTGAAAGGTACGTTTTCAACAAGCAGCGCCGCACTTCTCGTCAAAGCGGTGGAGATAGGTGTAACATCGAAAAGAGTTCTCGATGTGACGCCGAACGTAGAATTTTCGGAACCTGATTTCGGGTCAACCTACAGCGAAATTGATTTTGTCGTGATGAACACCGATCAGAACCTACCTGCGCAGTATTCATATCAGATGCAAGGTACGGGTTCGGCGGTCGTGGAATTGAAATGGGATGAAACCGAGCCGACCGGGTACTATCAATTACCGGCGGGGGATACTGTGTGCGTGACGTTCGACGGGGTTCACGGTGCGAAGCTGGATTCAGTCCGTGTAGCGCTCCGGCATGTGGGAACAATGACCGGCGGAGTATGGACGTATTCCGGCGTTGTGCGTCCATCACCGTTGGGAAAACCTCTGGCAGTTCCGATTTCTGCAAGCATTGCAACTGAAACACCCGTACCCTATCCGGTACCGTTTCAGAATTGGACGACGGTAGATTTGCGCTCGTACCATATTGATGCAAGCCAGCCGTTTGTTGTCGCGTTTGTTTGCGAGGGCGAACGGGCGACCGGAGAACGCGTGATGATAACAGATTATGCTTCCTCCGATTCCTACCACAGCTTCACATATTTGACTGCAGCCGATAACACGGCGCCCGGCTGGTATTATTTAACAACGAACAATGCAGGCGACACAATTTCAATTTATCTCATCAGGGCGTATGTGAGTTTCGGTTCCAGCGATACATCCGTCGCTTTGCCGGCCGCATTTACGTTGAGTCAAAATTATCCGAATCCGTTTAATCCAGGGACAAAAATTAATTACACGGTGCCGGATGGTTATTCAGGAAATATCCGCATCCAGATGTACGACGTGCTCGGACGGCTTGTTGAAACAGTTTTTGACGGAACACAGACGACAGGATACCATACCGCGGTCTGGACTCCACACGGTGTTGCCAGCGGTGTTTACTATTGCGTACTGAGGTGGGGAAAAGACTTTGTTGTGCGGAAGTTGGTGTACGTCCATTGAAGATTGACAATTGCTGATTTTCGATTGGGGACGGAGGTGTTTGCACCCATTCTTCGGATTGAGAGGAGTTAACTTTAATGACTCAGTTACGCAGAATATGAGCATTATACCACCTGGGCTCAAAGGCACAAAGAATGTGAATAAAAAAACTAAGCCACTAAGGTTAGTAAGAAAAATTTTTTTATTTTTCTTAGTGTCTCTGTGACTTTGCGGTGGTTTTTTAGACGTTTTGTGTGACTTGATTTTAATAAGTATCGGAAGCCCTGAAAGATTTCGTCAGCAAAAAAGATGCAGTAAAAAATTCATAGAAGAGGAAAAAAATACCGCCGACATATCACGCAGTGCAGAATACGGCTTGTTTTTCGACTGTTTTTTCTTGGCATAGTTTATGAGACTTCTTTGAGCATACAACAAGATAGTCTCCACCTTTAAGGTGGAGACTATCTCTAACCCAAAAACTTTTCACCAA
>JAGWND010000051.1 GCA_028873075.1 Bacteroidota bacterium | reverse complement strand
CTCCTGATTCTGCGTTCAACACAGCCGTCAGCTTTGCTTCGAACACCAACTGGCAGGGTTACGGCGGCGAAACGACGATGAGTTACTTCACACAAATGGTCGGATTGACCGTGCAGAATTTCGTTTCTGCCGCAACAGGACTTGCACTGCTTGCGCTCATCATCCGGGGCTTTGCACGTCACTCGATGCATGTGCTCGGGAATTTTTGGGTTGATCTCACGAGAAGCGTGCTTTACATTTTCCTTCCGCTCTCATTTGTTCTGGCGCTTGTGCTCGTTTCGCAGGGTGTGGTGCAGACATTCATGCCGTATGATAACATTCCGCTTCTTGAGCAAACAACCGGTGCGAACGGTGTAAAAGTAACCGAGCAGCAAATCGCTGTCGGTCCTGCTGCATCGCAAATTGCGGTGAAACAGCTTGGCACGAACGGCGGCGGATTCTTCAATGTGAACTCAGCGCATCCTTTTGAAAACCCAACGCCGCTTTCTGATTTTCTTGAAATGCTTTCCATTCTGTTGATTGCAGCAGCGCTGTGTTATACGTACGGCTACATGGTGAAGGATACTCGTCAAGGTTGGGCGTTGCTTGCGGCGATGATGATGATCTTCGTTGCCCTGCTCAGCATTTCTCTTTGGTCTGAGCAGCACGGTAATCCTGCATTTACTTCGCTGGGAATTGATCAAGTTGCGAGCAGCATTCAACCCGGCGGCAATATGGAAGGGAAGGAAGTTCGTTTTGGCATTCCGAACTCGGCGCTGTGGGAAACCGCAACGGCTGCGGCGTCCAACGGCTCGGTTAATTCCATGCATGACTCTTACATGCCGCTCGGCGGACTTGTTGCGCTGGTGATGATGGAGCTCGGTGAAGTAATATTCGGCGGTGTCGGCTCGGGATTGTACGGAATGCTTGTCTTTGTCATCGTTGCGGTTTTTGTTGCCGGACTTCTTGTCGGACGGACGCCGGAATATTTAGGTCACAAGATTGAGACATACGAAATGAAAATGGCATCGCTCCTCATTCTTATCATGCCGATTACCGTTCTTGTTTTGACAGCGTTCGCGCTTATGACAGAGGCAGGGCGGGCTACAATTTTTAATCCCGGCGTGCATGGATTTAGTGAAGTGTTGTACTTATTCACATCGCAGGGAAACAACAACGGCAGTGCGTTTGCTGGCATCGGTGCGAACACGCCATTCTACGATATCACCGGCGGCATTGCAATGATCATCGGGCGGTACTGGCTTGCCGTTCCGACGCTGGCACTTGCAGGCTCTCTTGCCCGGAAGAAACTTGTTCCCCCAAGCGAAGGTACGCTGCCGACACACACGCCACTTTTTATTTTTTGGATCATCGCGGTAGTGTTGATCGTCGGAGCGCTGAACTTTTTGCCCGCGCTCGCATTGGGTCCGATTGTAGAACATTTGATGATGGTGCACTGAAATTGACTCCGCCCAAGCCCTCCCTTCTTAAGGGAAGGGATTAATCCTCTCCCTGTAGGGGAGCGTTGAAGAGGAGATCGGCAGGAAACATTAAAAGAAAAAATGAAAACACAGACTTCACATTTACAGAAAAAAACTTTAAGCGTAAGCGGTGAAATGATTCGTCGTGCTTTATTCGATTCGTTTGTAAAGTTGAATCCGCGTGCGATGGTACGCAATCCCGTGATGCTTGTTGTCGAAGTAGGAAGCGTGCTGACGACGGCGCTGTGGATTCAAGCATTGCTCGGGACAGGCGAAGCGCCGGCATGGTTTATCGGCACGGTTTCGCTGTGGCTTTGGTTCACCGTCCTCTTTGCAAATTTTTCAGAAGCGTTGGCAGAAGGTCGCGGGAAAGCGCAGGCTGATGCATTGAAGAAATCGCGGCAAGAGACGAAAGCAAAACGCCTGAAAGAGCCATCGCACGGCTCGTCATACGAAATCGTGGCGTCAACATTGCTGCGAAAAGGGGACGTGTTTCTTGTGGAAGCGGGAGAGGTGATTGCAGTTGACGGAGAAGTTGCCGAGGGCATCGCATCGGTTGACGAAAGCGCTGTAACAGGCGAGAGCGCGCCGGTCATTCGCGAATCGGGAGGAGACCGAAGCGCGGTTACCGGAGGCACGCGGGTAATTTCCGATTGGCTTGTCGTGAGGGCTTCTGCGGAACCGGGAGGCGGCTTTCTTGACCGCATGATTCATTTGATTGAAGGAGCAAAGCGCCAGAAAACGCCGAACGAGATTGCGCTCAACATCCTTCTCGCGGCGTTCACAATAATTTTTCTCGTCGTCTGTGTTACGCTTCTTCCGTTTTCATTGTACAGCGTTTCGACAGCGGGACATGGAACGCCCGTTACCGTTACGGTACTTGTCGCTCTGCTTGTCTGTTTGATTCCGACAACTATCGGCGGGCTTCTTTCCGCGATCGGCATTGCCGGAATGGATAGAATGATTCGCCACAATGTCATCGCGACTTCCGGACGCGCAATCGAAGCCGCGGGAGATGTGGACGTTCTTTTGCTCGATAAAACCGGAACGATTACGCTCGGGAATCGCATGGCGACGGAATTCACGCCGGCTCCGGGAGTTTCGAAAGACCGACTTGCCGATGCGGTGCAGCTCGCGTCGCTCGCCGATGAAACGCCGGAAGGAAGATCAATCGTCGTTCTCGCAAAGGAAAAATACGGATTGCGCGGAAGAGAAGTCCATGAGATCGCTGCGCATTTTGTTCCGTTCAGCGCGCAAACACGAATGAGCGGAGTTGATATCGAAGCAGAAAGAAACAACGGCAAACGAATGATCCGCAAAGGCGCCGCCGATGCGATGAAAACCTATGTCGAGCAGCAAGGAGGGAAATTCCCATCTGCAATTCTGCAAACGGTGCAGGAAATCAGCCGTGCAGGAGGAACGCCGCTTGTCGTGGCAGAAAATAAGGAAGTGCTCGGCGTCATTCATTTAAAGGACATCGTCAAAGGGGGAATCAAAGAGCGCTTTGCACATTTGAGGAAGATGGGAATCAGGACAGTGATGATCACGGGTGACAACCCGCTGACCGCAACGGCAATTGCCGCCGAAGCGGGCGTTGACGATTTTCTTGCAGAGGCGAAACCGGAAGACAAGCTGAAACTCATCCGCGAATATCAAAAAGGCGGACGTCTTGTTGCCATGACCGGCGATGGAACGAACGACGCGCCTGCGCTTGCTCAAGCCGATGTTGCAGTTGCAATGAATACCGGCACGCAGTCTGCGCGCGAAGCGGCAAATATGATTGATCTCGACAGCAATCCGACGAAGCTCATGGAGATCGTCGAGATCGGCAAGCAGCTTCTGATGACGCGCGGCACGCTGACAACATTCAGCATCGCCAACGACGTGGCGAAATATTTTGCCATAATTCCTGCCGCGTTTGCAACCACATACCCAATGCTGAACGCGCTGAACATTATGAAGCTTGCCACGCCGGAGAGCGCAATTCTATCCGCTGTTATTTTTAACGCGCTCATCATTGTCGCGCTGATTCCTCTTGCATTGAAAGGTGTCAAGTATCGCCCCGTGAGCGCTGTGGAACTGCTCCGAAAACATTTGCTGATGTACGGTGTCGGCGGCGTTATTGCGCCGTTCATCGGTATAAAAATTATTGATATACTGCTTACAGCATTAAGGTTGGCATAAGAGAGGATCAAAGTATGCAACCCAACATCAATGCAATGACTTCCATTGAACAGTTCCGGAATCTTGTTATGAAACCTCCGAAAGGGAGCCTGAAACTGTACACAACGCGGGTGAATCCGAACAGACTTCTCGATGCGATGACCGACGAGGGAAAACATTTGCTCGGGCTTGGCCTCAATGTCGTTCTTGCCCTCGATAACGATCTTCCGGAAGCCGATTTTCCTGCCGCACGACTTGTGCAGCCGAGAGAACTTTCTATCGGCAACAGCAGATGTTTAGAGATGGACTATGAAGGAATCCGCCAACGCTCTCCCGATGTTGTCATTGTGGACAATATCCTGCACGTAAACTTTCCGGCATCGGGCATAGAAATGCGGTACCATAATGTGAAAGACTTGTTGGATTCCGGCATCAGCGTGATTTCGTCCGCCTATGCGACATACAGCGATATTTTAAAAAATGCGCTCGATTATTTGTGCGGGAATTTTTCCGTTTCTCTTGAGCATTGGGCAGCTCTTCCTCCCGATGAAATCGTTACTTTTGTGGTCACACCGAAAGAATCATTCCATCATGCCGAGTTGTTTTCTTCGGAAGGACGAACACATTAACCCGTCAATGCGGCCCCAATCGGCTTGTTCTTTGACGTTGCAATCCCGAGGTGTGATTGTCACGATCTAAATTGCTATCTTCCGAAAGATGGAAACGATAAACGAAATTCGCCCCGACCCTGATCAACTTCTCCATGAGTTGAAAAAAGAAGAAGAGCAGTCGAAGCGCGGCAAGCTGAAAATTTTCTTCGGCATGTGTGCAGGTGTCGGTAAAACGTACGAGATGCTCAAATCGGCGCGCCAGGCTCGGGAGCAAAAGGTTGACATCGTCGTTGCGTATGTCGAGACGCACAAGCGCAAAGACACGATGGCGTTGCTTGAAGGGTTGGAGATTCTGCCCCGAAAAACAATGACCTACCGCTCGACAACGCTCGAGGAAATGGATCTCGATGCGGTGCTTGCGCGCAAGCCGCGCATTGCGCTTGTTGATGAGCTTGCGCACACCAATGTTCCCGGAAGCCGTCATCCGAAACGGTATCAGGATGTCGTCGAATTGCTCGACAACGGCATTGATGTTTACACTACACTCAACGTTCAGCATTTGGAAAGCCGCGCCGACACGGTTGCACAAATCACCGGAATCCCTGTGCACGAAACCGTGCCCGATTCTGTTTTTGAAATGGCGGACGAGGTCGAGTTAATTGATATTTCGGAAGAAGTGCTGCTGCAGCGTTTCGCAGAAGGGAAGGTGTACACGCCCGACCGTGCGCAAACAGCTGTGAAGAATTTTTTCCGGAAGGGAAATATCTCTGCGCTGCGCGAAATGGCGCTGCGGCTGACGGCGGAGCGCGTTGATCAGGAGCTTCAGGAATACAGTACGACCAGAGCGATTCCCGGAATCTCGAAGACGCGTCAACGGCTTCTCGTCGGCATCACTGCCGATCCGGACTGTGAGCGGCTCATTCGCCTCACGCGCCAGCTTGCCTACGCCTCGAAATCGTCATGGGTTGCCGTTCACGTGGAAACTCCGGGCGCTTCGAATGCTGGAATTCACGATGTGCTGATGAAGCATATCAATCTTGCGAAAGAATTAGGCGCCGAAGTGATCACGACCGCCGACAAAGATGTTGCGGCAGCGTTGGTGCGTGTTGCGCGCGAGCAGAACGCGCGGCAGATCATCGTCGGCAGAAGCTTTCGGTCGAATATTTTTCCTTCGCACAATATCGTTGACCGCTTGCTTGCGTTCAGCACCGACATTGACGTGTATGTGTCGAGCTCGCATCATGAGACGCCCCGCCATCGCCGTCACATTACGTTGCCTCGCTTTACGTCTGAGCCGCGGCAGTATATTGCGGGGTTGGGAACCGTCGTTCTCGTGGCGGGAATTTGTTATTCACTTCTCGGATTTCTCGGATATCAAACCGTCGCTCTTCTTTTGCTGATGCTTATTTCGGTTCTTCCGTTGTTTTTTGGAATAGGTCCCGTGCTGCTCGCGGCATCCGTCAGCGCGCTCGTTTGGGATTTCTTTTTTATTCCGCCGCAATTTACGTTCATCATCGGAAAAGCAGCTGATATTCTGATGTTCGTTGCATATTTTGTCTTCGCCGCTGTTACGAGCATACTTACCTCGCGCATCCGTTCGCAGGAACGGGCGGTGCGCCAGCGTGAAGAGCGGACGACGGCGTTATATAAACTGACGAAAGAGCTTTCATCGGCGCGCGGGCAGGACAATGTTCTTCGCGTTGCAGTGGAAAACCTTCGCTCGATCTTTCGCGCGGAGATTGTGGTTTTGCTCGGCGAGCCGGACGGCGATATTTCACCGACACCTCATCCGAGCAGCACGTTCATTGTAGATGAAAAAGAATTAGGCGTCGCGGTCTGGTCATATTGGAACGAGAAGAAAGCCGGTAGGCACACCGATACACTGCCGAATGCGAGAGCAACATATTATCCGATCAAAGGCTCGCGCTACACGCTTGCAGTATTTGGAATCAAGCGGAGCGATACAGCGCCGCTCGGTTTCGAGCAGGAAAATCTTCTCGATAATTGCATCGCATTGATCTCGACTGCAATGGACCGGGAATTCCTGAACGAACTCACGCGCCGGACTTCTGTGGTCGAAGAATCGGAGCGGCTGTATCAGACATTGCTGAGTTCAATTTCGCACGAGCTTCGCACCCCAATTGCAACCATCATGGGAAATGCGGAGAATTTACAAAGCGAAAAAGTGCGCGCGAGTACTTCTATTGTTGATTCTCTTCTTGCGGAAATTAAGACCGCGGCGGAACGCCTTAATCGTCTCGTCGAAAATCTTCTCGATATGACGCGCGTGGAATCAGGATTGTTCAAAGTGAAGCTCGATTGGACAGACGTCCACGATCTGTTTTCTTCTGTTCTTCGCAATGTTGCGCGCGAAATGAAAGAACATCACGTCCATGTCGGTGTAATGGACAACATGCCGCTCGTCCGTTTCGATTTCGGATTGATGGAGCAAGTGTTGGTGAATTTGCTTTACAATGCCGCCGCGTACACTCCGAGAGGCTCGACCGTTTCGCTCGAAGCGGAAGAGCAAAACGGCGTGTGCACGATTACTGTTTCCGATAACGGTCCCGGCTTTCCGCCGGAAGCGCTGGAGCGTGTCTTCGAAAAATTTTATCGCGTGCCGGGAACACCGAGCGGCGGAACGGGACTCGGACTCTCCATTGCAAAGAGCTATATTGAAGCGCACAAAGGAACCATTGTCGTTGAAAACCGCCTCAACGGCGGCGCGCAGTTTACGATCAGGATTCCGACGGAAACAAAACCTATGCTTATTGACAATCCTTTTGGAACGATGGAAAGCGAACAATGAATTTGTTGGATTATTGGGTTGTTGGATGGGCGGAAACAAAGCGTAAATCCAATAATCCACCGAACTAACAGACAGAGTCCAAGTCTTTGAACGTGAAGAATGTCTTCTCAATCCACAATTCTCATCATTGACGACGAACCGCAAATCCGGCGATTGGTCGAAGTGACGCTTTCGTCGAATGAGTACAGCGTTATTGCCGCGGCAACAGGCGAAGAAGGAATGCGCGAAGCGGCAATGCGAAGACCGAATCTCATCATCACCGATCTCGGTCTTCCCGATGTGGACGGAAATGAAGTTGTGCAGCGCCTTCGTGAGTGGTACGACGGACCGATCATCGTTCTCTCCGTCCGTGACAGCGAACAGGAAATTGCATCGCTGTTGGATGCCGGAGCGGACGATTATTGCGTGAAGCCGTTCCGTCCGTTTGAATTGTTGGCACGTATCCGCGCGGCGCTTCGCCACCACGAATCTGCGCCGAAAGATTCCATCATTTCGTTTGGCGATGTTGTTGTGAATCTGGCGGCACGAACCGTCGCAAAATCCGGTGCCGATGTGAGGCTGACCTCGCTTGAATATTCATTGCTTGCGTTGCTTGTCCGCAATGCGGACAAAGTGCTGACGCACCGGTATCTTCTCGAACAAGTCTGGGGGAAAAATTACGCGGAGGAAACGCAGTACCTTCGCATCTACATCGGGCAGTTGCGGAAAAAGCTAGAAGACAATCCTGCCGAGCCGAAGCATATTCTTACAGAATCGCGTGTGGGGTACCGTTTGATAACAACTCTGTCACAAAACACGTGATCCTATCGCACCACAGCCATTTTTTTTGTTGCGCTGAATGTTTTCCCTCCAAATGAGTCTTTGACTTGCAAGCGGTAAAAATAAATGCCTGTGGCAACACCGGATGCGTCCCAATCCACGCGGTATGTTCCGGCACGCTTCTCTTCGTTCACAAGCGTCGCGACATGTCTGCCTAACACATCATAAATCGACAGCGTTACAAACGATTGGCGGGGAATGCCGAAGGTAATAGCTGTCTTCGGGTTGAACGGATTTGGAAAATTCTGGCTTAATGAATACGTTTCCGGCGGAGCGTTATTTTGCGGAAAAACTCCTTTTAGAATCCAGTCATCGGGGTCAACGGCGACCGATGTAACCGCTCGTTGTTCATTCACTGTGAATGTTTGCTTCAGCGAATCATTGAAGACAGTGACAGTTGTATCCCAACCGTTTTCGCTTAAGCGGATATCAACGGGCATGATAAAAAAAATAGGGTTCGTTCCAGCAGATTGTTCTAATGTTATTTCAACTGTGTTGAAACGTTGCGACCAAGAGTACGAATAGCGCGGATAATTCTCGCCGTAAATCCATTCATTAAAAAAATAATCGAGATTTTTTCCGGAAACATTTTCGCACACCGACTGAAAATCCCGCGTTGATGCCGTTGCGTATCTCAGCGAAGGCTGCTGTGCGTATTCATACATCGCGCGGAAAAATGTGCTGTCGCCCAGCACGTGACGAAGCATGTGAAGCACTACCGCCCCTTTTGCGTAAATCAGCGCCCCGTTGAAAAGATTTCGCGGTGTGGATGTGTCAGGAACACCGACTTCTCCCGAAGCGCTTTCCGCCTGACCGAACTGCGCGCGGATGTACTTCCAGTATGCATCCGTTCCGTATTTCTTTTCGCGGAACAATGCTACCGAGTACACGGCAAATCCTTCGTTGAGCCACAAATCGGACCATGTACGGCACGTGATCATGTCGCCGAACCATTGATGCGCCATCTCGTGTGCAAGCGTTTCTTCATCAAATGTGCCGTCGGGATTTGTTCCGATAGAGGTGAGCGTTTGGTGTTCCATGCCGCCGTTAGTGAAGAATTCTGCCACGCCGTATTTTTCTTTGATGAACGGATAGAGTCCGTATAATTCCGAATAGATGGAAAGCATCTCGACCATCGAAGGAAGCTCTTGTTTCGCCGCCGCTTCATGTTCCGGCAGAACAAAATTCCGAACTTCCATTGAATCGTTCGGTGAATACCGGAACCAGTTTGAAAACCGGGTATAATTGCTGATAGCAAGCGAGATGAGATACGAAGCGATTGGGTAGCGCTCTTTCCAATGAAATGTTTTTTTGCCCCCCGCAGTCGTTTCGGAAACAAGAATTCCGTTTGAACCGGCAACGAGATTTGAATCGCACGTGACGATAATGTCGGCGGAATCCGCTTTGTCTCCCGGCGCATCTTTGCAGGGCCACCAGTCGTGCGCGCCGTACGGTTCGGAGAGAGTCCAGACCCACGGAACGCCGTTATGCGAGCTGAAAACGAAACTCCCGAAGCCGGTTGCAACCGGAGTTCCATGATAATAAATTTCTGTAGAAATTTTTTCGCTGCGATGGTATGTTCTATTAAGTGCAATGGAAAATGAACTTGCCTGTTGAACAAACAATGTTTGTGTTCCGTTTGTGGTCACGGAATCGATCTGCATCGTGTTCATCAAATCGAGCGTGAGCGAAACTGTATTGTCGGCAGTGCATATCCCTTCCACTGTTACGCGGCCATCGAGAAATTGCGGCGAAGTTTCAACGTTGAGCTGAAGTTTGTAATATGTTACATCAAACCATCGGCTTGCGTTGCTGTTTTGTGACATGGCAAACGAAACAAAAACTGGCAAGAGCGCAAGCATTATGACAAAACGATTAATCATAAAAACCTGCATTCATTGTAACCACTTTGCAAAAGAGAAGCAAGATGGAACGGTCTTGCGGCCTCTCCTGCGCATTACATGCAGGCGCGGATGCAAATCCGCGCGGGATTTTCAAAACGCACCGTCCAACGTTGCTTGAACTTCCTTGTGCAAACTTGTACCTTCTTGATAAGCAATTTTAAGTTGAAAGGAAGAACATCATGACAATGTTCAGTGTGAAGGAAGCACCAACCGCGGCGAAGGTGAATGGTCGCTTACGCTCCAACGCTTCGGCGACGGAGCGCAACCTCTCCATTCACAACATCCGCCACTATGTCGTTGGCATTGACGAGCTGGTACCATTACTCGATGGTTCGAGGCGTCCGTACATCAACTTCGATAACGCTGCCAGCACGCCGACGATTTCACTTATCACTGAGAAGGTGAACGATTTTCTGAAATGGTACAGCAATGTTCATCGCGGCACCGGATTCAAATCGAAGCTTTCGTCGTGGGTCTTTGAAGAAGCCCGCGACATTGTTGCGGATTTCGTTCGCGCCGATCTTTCGGACAGCGTCGTTCTCTTCTGCAAGAACACTACGGAAGCGATCAACAAGCTTGCGCGGCGGTTTCCCTTCAAGCGCGGCGATGTTGTGCTGACGTCGCTCATGGAACATCATTCCAACGAGCTTCCGTGGCGCAAAGTTGCACATGTCGTTCACATTGATGTTGATTCCGACGGAAGAATCGACGAGGATGATTTTCAAAAAAAGCTGAAGCGGCATGATTCAAAAGTGAAGCTCGTTGCTGTCAGCGGTGCTTCGAATGTCACCGGCTTCATCAATCCGGTGCATACGTACGCACGCTGGGCGCACAATGCCGGCGCGCAGATTCTTGTTGATGCTGCTCAGCTTGCGCCGCACCGGCCGATTGATATGAAGCCAAAAGACAGCACAGAGCATCTTGATTATCTCGCCTTCTCAGCGCACAAGATGTACGCACCGTTCGGTGTCGGTGTGCTTGTGGGAAGAAGAAGAACATTTGAGCAAGGCGACCCGGAATATGTCGGCGGCGGCACCGTTGACATTGTCAATTTGGAAGATGCGTACTGGACCGATCTTCCCGACAAAGAAGAAGCAGGCACTCCAGATATTGTCGGCGCGGTGGCGCTGGCTGAAGCGATTCACATTGTACAGCGCATCGGCTGGGATGCACTTATCGAGCACGAAGCGAAGCTGACAAAGTACGCGTTGGAGAAACTGGAAAAAATTCCCGGCGTGATTTTGTACGGAGATAAAGATCCGCTCACTGCAAACCAACGGCTTGGTGTGCTGACGTTCAATGTCAACGATTTGCCGCATTCACTCGTTGCTTCAATTCTCAGCTATGAACGGGGAATAGGAACGCGCAACGGCTGTTTCTGCGCACATCCGTATGTGAAGTGTCTGCTTCATGTTGATAAGAAAGAAGCGAAACAAATGGAAAAGCAGATACTCCACCGCGACCGTTCGACGCTTCCGGGTTTTATCCGCGCAAGCTTCGGCATGTACAATACGGTGGAAGAAGTGGATGTTCTTGTTGAAGCGCTCGCCGCAATTGCGCAGGGAAAATTCCGCGACGGATACTTACTGAACAAAGAACGGGGCGAATACTATCGCAATGATGTTGAAGAAAAGTTTGAAGAATATTTTCAATTGGATTGATGGATTGTTGGATTATTGGACCACTTGTTCTGTGTCGCCATAACCCATTTATCCATCAATCCACTACTCCAATGAAAAATTACAAGGAAACATAATGCCAGCTAAACCCAAGAATCCCCCCGGAACAGTATCCCGTGCCGATAGACTTTCCCTTTCCACAAAAGCAATTCACGGAAAAAAGCTTCACCCGTATCAGGGACCCGTTTCACTTCCCATTTATCAAACCTCGACATATCGTTTCAAAGATACCGACGATGCGATTCGCTACGCGAACGGCGATCCGTCCGTTTATGTTTACACACGGTATCACAATCCGACCGTGCACGATGTTGAAGAAAAAATTACACTGATGGAAGGGGGAGAAGCGGCGGCGCTGTTTGCTTCAGGCATGGCGGCAATTTCAACTGCGATTCTTTCATTCGTTCATGCCGGAGAGGAATTGATCAGCACGCCGGCACTGTATGGCGGCACGTACCGGTTTTTCCGCGACGTTCTTCCGAACAATGATATTGCGGTACAGTATGTTAACCCAAACAAACTTTCCGAGCTATCGCAGCTTATCTCCGCAAAAACTAAGCTTGTCTATTGTGAAACTCCAACAAATCCTACACTCGCACTTGTGGACATTGCACAATTGGTAGATGAAGTGAAAAAGGCGGAGAAAAAATTCCGCACGCGCATTTACACGATGATTGACAATACGTTTGCAACGTGCTTGAACCAGAAGCCGTTCGATTTCGGCGTTGATATTATTGTTGAAAGCGCAACAAAATACTTGGGCGGCCACAGCGATCTTCTTGCCGGTGTTGTTGTGGCGTCGGGAAAAATCATTTCAGAAGTGAAAACTTCTGCGAAATATTATGGCGGCTGTGCCGATCCGTTCATGGCGTATTTACTGTTCCGCAGCTTGAAAACATTTGCCCTCCGCGTCGAGCGGCAAAATGAAAATGCTTGTGCGCTCGCATCACGGTTGGAGAAACATCCGAAAGTACTTCGCTCAATCTATCCCGGACTCCCATCCCATCCGCAGCATGAGCTAGCGCGCAAACAAATGTCCGGCTTCGGCGGGATGACGACAATTGAAGTTCGCGGCGGCGTGAAAGGGGCGGTGAAAGTGTGCGACTCGCTCACCGTTGCGGTGAATGCTATGTCTCTCGGCGGCGTTGAAACGCTCGTGAGCATTCCGGTCTATTCTTCGCACGTTCACATGTCGAAAAAAGAATTGGAAAGCCACGGCGTTACGCCCGGCATGATTCGTATTTCTGTCGGCGTGGAAGGCATTGAAGATTTGATTGCCGATTTCGAGCAGGCGCTTCGGAAAATATAATGCTTTGCCACAAAGTCACAAAGGAATTAGAAATGAAAAAAATCTTGCTGCTGTGTTTTGCTATTCCGTTTATTTCTTATACACAAAATGTAACTCTTCCTTCTTACTTCCATATTGATAGCACGTTTTCGGCAAAGCTTCACGGCATTGTTTCTGAACTCGGTTTGGATAAAAATTTTGATGTCGGCGAAGACGGCATTGAACAAATTTCGTTTGCTGTTGTCGACCTGACTTCCGGCACGCCGCATTTGGGCGGCGTTCATTTCGACAATTTCATTTATCCGGCTTCGGTGTATAAAATGTATGTTGCAGCGGAAGTGCTCGATCAAGTTTCGCAGGGTAAATATTTCCTCACAAGTCCGTTC
Source organism: Bacteroidota bacterium (assembly GCA_028873075.1). Lineage (GTDB taxonomy): Bacteria > Bacteroidota > Ignavibacteria > UBA10030 > UBA8401 > JAJYOI01. Next base: position 3,493 of record JAGWND010000051.1, on the reverse strand, counting down.
ATTGTCAAATCGCCGAACGATGTTGACAAATCGCCGGAGCTTGCGTGGGACCCGCGTCCGCTGTTAAAAAACGGCGACACGGTAACGGTGAATTATCTTCTCGATCTGATGATCACCCGCAGCGACAACTCGGCGGCAAATTGTTTGATTGACCTTGCACGAAGAGAAAATATCAATGCACTCATTCACCGCTATCATTGGGATGGAAGCGAGGTGACGCGGAAATTTTTAAGCCGCGCGTATGAAGATTCAGGCTATGCGACAATTCGGGGAACCGAAACGTGCGCGCTCCATGCCGCCGATTTTATGTACCGCATCGAGATCAATCAATTGGTAAATCCGTGGGTCAGCATGCAGATGAAAGCATTGTTGGGAAGGCAGCTCGACACGACGAAGTTGTCTACCGGTCTTCCCGTGAACACCATGTTCTATCATAAAACCGGATGGTATTCGTACTGGACGAACGATGTTGGAATAGTTGACGGCGGCACGGTGCGGTACATCATTGCATGTTTTCTTCCGATCAACGAAGAAGATGCGCGACCGAAAATGAAAGTGCTGTCGGAAAAGGTGTACGAAGCGATACGAGAAGAACATGATACGAAATAAGATGCCAGACTGCGGAGAAACGCCGTCAAACAGTATTTATCGCGACACTCTTCCCGATGCGTCTCCTGCCATCAATTTTTCCACCTCTTCGACCGTTACTAAATTGAAGTCCCCGTAGATCGCGTGCTTCAAGCACGAAGCAGCGGCGGCAAAATTCAACGCGCGTTGATCGTCCTTGTACGTCAGCAGTCCGTAAATGAGTCCGCCCATGAACGCATCGCCCCCGCCGACCCGGTCCACAATATGAGTGATGTCGTATGTCGGAGCTTTGAAAAATTCCTTCCCGTTAAACAAAACACCCGACCAAGTGTTGTGATCGGCGCTGATGGAGCCTCGCAGCGTCGTAATCACCTTCTTTACATTCGGGAACCGCGTCATGATTTTTTTTGAGACAGAAAGATACGCTTCCGGTTTCACTTGTCCTGCAGTGATGTCAACGCCTTCCGGTGTAATGCCGAGCGCTTGCTCAGCATCTTCTTCGTTTCCCAAAACGATGTCGCAGTCCTCTACCATCTTCGGCATCACCTCGCGAGCACTCGTGCCGTACTTCCACAACTGTTTTCGGAAATTCAGATCACACGATATTGTAATGCCTTTCTGCTTCGCTTTCGTGATCGCTTCGAGGCACACATCGGCGGCTCCCTGTGCAATCGCCGGTGTGATGCCTGTCCAGTGAAACCACGTTGCGCCGTTGAATACTTTCTCCCAGTCAATCATTCCTTTTTCAATTTTGGAGATTGATGAATATGTCCGGTCGTACACCACTTTGCTGCCGCGGCTGACAGACCCCTTCTCAAGAAAATAAATGCCGAGCCGCTCGCCGCCTCTGAGAATATGCAACGTGCCGACGCCGTATTTTTTCAGATTCATAATGCACGCTTCGCCGATGTCGTTCTTGGGAATGCGGCTTACAAATTCAACGGGAATTCCGTAGTTCGCAAGCGAGACGGCGACATTTGCCTCGCCGCCGCCGAAGGTCGCATCGAAACTTGTTGCCTGTGAAAACCGCAGCGACTGAGGCGCTGCAAGACGCAGCATGATTTCACCGAAGGTTATTACTTTCATAGTCAGTTCCGTTCTTGAGGTTGTAGTGAATGCAGAATACCCGCTTCGATCCCGCGCAATTCGGCGAGTGCCCGCACGCGCCCGTAAAGCGAATATCCCGGGTAATAATTTCGTTGATCATCGAGCATCAAATGTCCGTGGTCGGGGCGGAAAGGCATGTGAGCATCCTCTCCTTCCTCTTCGCGTCGTTTTTGTTCGAGAAGAAAAATCTTCATGATGGCGGCGAGGTCAATATCGCCTTCCAAATGATTTTCTTCAACGAAATCACCTGCAGCGTTTCTCGACACGTTCCGCAGGTGAATGAAGTTGACTCGTTGTGAAAACTTTTTTGCCATTGCAACACAATCATTGGCAATACCGGCGCCAAGCGAGCCTGTGCAGAATGTCAAGCCGTTCGATTGCGAATCGGCTGCGCTTAACATCAGCTCAATATCCTTTTCAGTGCCGACAATTCTCGGAAGTCCGAGAAGCTGCCATGGGGGGTCATCGGGATGAACAACGAGCCGCACGTGTGATTCTTCTGCAACGGGCACAATTTCTTTGAGAAAAGAGAAAAGATTGTCCTGAAGATCGCGGCGGGCTATATCCTTGTATGTTTCCAACGCCGAGAGCAGCTCGCTGAGCGTGTAGGTTTCACCCGAACCCGGATGCCCGAGAAGCACCGTTTGGACGAGTTTTTTTCTCCCTTCATCACTTAATTCTTCATAGAATTGCTGTGCCTGTACGATGATTTCTTCGGTATAGCTTTCTTCAGCACGGGGACGTTTCAAGAGGAAAAGGTCGAATGCAGCGAATGCTTTCGCCTCGAATTTTGTTGTGAGCGATCCGTCCTTGTACTGCACGGCAAGATCAGTGCGTGACCAGTCGAAGACAGGCATGAAGTTGTAGCATACAATCGTGACGCCGCACGCTCCGAGATTTCTTATTGAAGTTTTGTAATTTTCGATCAGCTCTTTGTAATTGCCGCTTCGTTTCTTGATCTTTTCGTGAACAGGCAGGCTTTCTACAACGGCCCAATGTAATCCTTTTGCTTCGATCATGCGCCTGCGTCTCATGACCTCGCCAGCATTCCAAACATCTCCCGTCTGAACGTGGTGAAGCGCGGTGACAATTCCCGTAGCGCCTGTTTGCCGGATTTCCTCCAACGAGACCGGGTCATTCGGACCGAACCAGCGCCATGTTTGTTCCAATGCCATCTGTCACACCCCGCTGAACACGCTAAAGCCTCCGTCAACAGCAATAACAGTGCCGGTAACGAATGCTGATGCATCGCTTGAGAGAAAGAGAACGGCGCCCACAAGCTCATCCGGTTCGCCGAAGCGCTTGAACGGCGTCCGGGCAATGATCGTTCTTCCTCTCTCTGTCAACGATCCGTCGGGATTGGTGAGAAGGGAGTTGTTCTGGCTGGTGAGGAAAAACCCGGGAGCAATAGCGTTGACTCTGATGCCGTTTCCGAATTTGTGGGCCATTTCTATCGCCATCCAGCGCGTGAAGTTTTCTACAGCTGCCTTTGCTGCCGAATATCCCATCACGCGAGTTACTGCCTGTTGAGCAGCCACCGATGAGATGTTGATGATGGACCCGCTTTTCTGTTCCGCCATCGCCCGGCTGAAAATCAGCGTGGGCAGAACTGTGCCGTTCAGATTTAAATCCGTGACGTTTTTGAATTGCTCAATGTCGAGGTCGAAAATGTTGCGCCCGGCGCTGATAGTTGCACCGGGCATGTTGCCGCCGGCCGCATTGATAAGAATGTCGATACGGTTGAATCTATCGAGTATGTCGTCATAAACCTTTTTGATACTTTCTTCATGTACGACAT
>JAGWND010000292.1 GCA_028873075.1 Bacteroidota bacterium | reverse complement strand
AAGGCGGTAGAAGTATGTTCCGCTCGCCACTCTCTCATTCTTAAATACGACGCTGTAATGTCCCGCCGCTTGAGTTTGATTCACTAGCATCGCAACGCGCTGCCCCAACATGTTGAACACCTCAAGAACGATCTTTGCCGTTTGAGGCACATCGTACTCAATCGTAGTTGACGGATTGAACGGATTCGGGTAATTTTGCTCGAGCGAAAAGCTCATGGGAACAATCTTCGCCTGACCGATGAGCACCGATTCTGCATGATAGCGAAACGGCAGCGGAACGCTTTGGTTGGTGATGCCGTTTGTGAGGGACGTGAGGTCGAGACGGTATTCTTTGTTCAGTTGAGCATCCCAGCGTGTCAATGAAAGCTCTTCTCCTTCTTTCGCACCGCGAATACCCGGCGTCAGCGAATCGTTCCCCCAAATCGTCAGCGCACATTTTCCGGCATGAACCGTTCCGCTTCCGACGAGACCGCTGCCCGACCGCACAGCAACTTCGTCTCCTTCTTTCAGTGCAGACGATTCGAGCAAAAGAATCGCGTTACTGCCGGTTTTGATTTCAGCGAAGGGATAATGAGATGCTGCTGCGTCTGTCCGCTCCCGTGGCTGTATGTCACGTGTGCCGGCAATGCCTCCCGCACTGTTTCCGATGTTGTTCGCAGGATAATACAGGCCGACATTTTTTGTAACATACACCTGGTATCCTTCGCCGGGATTCATTGTGCCGAGCGTGTTGATGCTGAATTGGGGCCAATACACATCACCGTCATTGTTCTTCATAAGCACAAGCTGACTGTTAATACCTGCGAGTGCTGCATCGGGGGACATCGGTGTTGTGCGGAGGTACGCAATCAAATTCCATCCCGTGCTTAATGCGATTGCTGTTGATTCTGGCGTCACGGGAGCGCCGGTGATTGTCAGCGTGCCGGCAGATCGCATGTAGATTTGATATCCTTGAAGGACAGTCCAGAATTTGATTTCTGCGGTATTCGAATCGGGCCAGAAGACATTTCCGCTGCCGTCTTTTATCAAAGCAACATCGGGAGCGATGCTTGCGAGTAGAGATTGCAGCGATGAATCGTTAGGTACAATGTAGCTTGACGTCATATTCCATCCGGCGCCGAGCGAAATGTTTTGAACAACATTGGGAATTGCCGTGAGCGTTTGAACGGTGTAGATGCCGTTCGCTGTGTACGTTGCGATCGTTGTGCCCGACGTGTAATGCACGTTCGTTGTGTATTCTTTTCCTGTTGCGCGCCGGTAGATGCGGATAAAGATCGTATCGCCTTTGGCACATCCGTCCTTCACATCGGTCAACTGGTTATCTCCCCACGCGGTGATTGCCATGTTCGTTCCCGGCTCCCAACGGCTGTAGCCAGCGCATACTTGTGCATTGTCGCGCCGGAAGAATACGCCGATAAGATCACCGAACTCCAGCGGGCGGTTTTCGATCGTCGGGTTGACGGATGATGCGATGAACAGTGTTGCGTTGTTGCCGGTGTTGCTCACGTATTCCCACCACGGGGGAACGAGCGTGTCGTTGGCAGTCTTGAAACGCTCAGTGCTCGACCACGAGCTTGCTGCGTACGCGTTCGACGACTGCACGCGCCAAAAATAGTTCGTTTGGGGGAGTAAAATGCTCGGTGCGAACAACGTATCAATCAGCCATTGCTCGTCGAACGCCGGAGCAGTGAATGTGGAATCGGCGGAAAGTTGAACGCGGTACCACGACGTGTTTGTAGTCGCATTCCATTTCAGTGTCGGCTGTGTTGAAACACCTTCCGTGAAATGCTGCGGAGAAAAAGAGGAGGGGCTTGGCGGGGTAACCGGCTTGTTTTGGTATCCCATCTTTACTGTTTGAAGAAGCCTGTCGCGGTTTGCAAATTGTGCCGGCAGCATTCCGCCGCCAAGCTCCCAAATGATGACGCCTCCCAATCCTTTTTGTTTCACGTAATCCAATTTTGCCTTCACGGACATTTCATTGTCGTACGAAATAAATTTGTCGTCCGCCGAACCCGGATTATCAATGCTGAGATATGCCGCTTGCGCCGTCGAGTCCCAGCGGTAATATTCCGGCTTGTAATACTGCTGCATGAGCGTGTAATACGGGACGTTTGGTGAAACCCATGGGGCGCTTGTCCACGTTTGCTGCGGCAAGGCTGCTCCGCCGGTTGATGTGCCGCTTCCGCCGTTCCACACGTAACCGTAAAAGTCTATGCCGATGCTCAGTTTGTTTTTTGGAATGCCGGCGGCGATAAACTCGTTGACGGCGTCGTCTGCACAAGGAACCAATCCGCCGGTGCTCGGAAAGCGGAATCCGCCGTTGTAGATCGGCGCATTGAACCATGTTACCCAGCCGGGCCACGCGCCGGACATATCGTACGTCATCAGATTGATCTGGTCGAATTTGTCTGCAACAGGGAGAATAATAGAAGAAGCACCGCTTCCGGTTGCGGTCGTTAACAGCGGGCGGGGCGTAATGAGGTCGAGCGCTGTACGTAATGCGCTCGCGAGCGCTTGAAACTGTGCCGCATCGCTCTGTGCGAGCGGTTCCCAATCAATGTCAATGCCGTCGTATCCGCGATGCTTGATGAAATTGACAAGAGTGGTGACGAATGCCGGAAGCGCGAGCACGCTTGTCGCTGCTCTGAATCCGTCCGCAGTGTTCCAACCGCCGACAGTGATAAGGATTTTTTTCCCCGCGGCGTGTGCGGCGGCTATTACAGCTTTGGCGTTATCTGCATGAACACTGTTCGCCTGGTCATCCAACGTTCCATCAGCGTGGACATCGAGACCGAAATGGATGATGTGTGTGACGGCGGAATAGTCAATCTGCTCGGCAGGCAGCACGCCGTTATCGGACCATCCTTGGCTCCATCCTGCGTAGTACGCCGTGACCCATGGCGTTGATTGTGCGCTGCCTTGACGGGAGAGAAAACAAAACAGTGCGGCGATGATGAACTTTTTCATTGAGAGCTTTCAAAATTATCGTTA
>JAGWND010000050.1 GCA_028873075.1 Bacteroidota bacterium | reverse complement strand
AATTGAGATTTCGCGAGCGCGGCTCGGATGGCGGACACAACGGAATAGCTTCCGTCATCTATCATTTGAACACGGAAGAGCTTCAGCGGCTTCGCATCGGCATCGGCGGCGCATCACTGCCGAGCGAAGATCGAAAAAATCAGACGGCTGATTATGTTCTCGCTCCGTTTGAAAAAGACGAGAAGCCGGTTATTGCCGAGGCAACCGAGCGTGCGGCACGTGCAGTTCAGGAATGGGTGGAGCACGGCATTGTTCTCGCGATGAACAAGTTTAATTCAACAAAAGGAATAGTGGAATGACGGAATTCCAATAATCCAATATTCCAGAAACATTCATCTATTATGTAACTTCAACTTATTTAATAACCCCTGCTCTTCATTAACGATCGATATCGAACAAAGAAGGGCCGCAATGTACAGTCCAAAGGAGAATATGGAACAAGAGAAAAAAACGTACGAGACTACGTTCATCATCAACGCAACGCTGGAAGATCCTCAGATCGAAACGGCGATTGAAAAGGTAAAGGATCTTATCACAAAAAACGGCGGAGAGATTCTCGCCGTCGAGAAATGGGGGCGAAGACGGCTTGCCTACCCCATCAAGAAAAAAAATAACGGTTACTATACGCTGATCGAATTTCGCGCGCCCGGCGATCTCATTGCCAAGCTCGAGCGGCATTATCAGTTGGACGAACAAACCTTACGCTATCTTACGATACAACTGGATAAAAAAGCATTGAAGGCTAAAGAGCAGGCGCCAAACAAGCCGCCGGTTCCCGATGAAGCCGAAGAGGTCCTGTCGGCTGAAACATTGCCGCCCAAGTGACCATTCTTTCAAAAAATTATTTAACGAAGGAGCATTATCGTGGCATTCAGAAATAACAGAATGAGGGACGAATCCGAACACGGAAGAGAACGGCGCGAGCGGCGTGAAGCACAAGTGAGGAAAGTGCGCACGTGCCGTTTTTGCGATACGAAAGAAATTTATATTGATTACAAAGACGAAAAGAAGCTTCACCGCTTCATTACAGAACAGGGAAAAATCATTCCCAAACGCATTACCGGAACCTGCGCGAAGCATCAGCGCCAGCTTGTACTGGCAATTAAGCGCGCGCGGCACCTTGCATTGTTGCCGTTCGTATCCGATGCCATCAAGTAGCTCGTCTGAATTTCAATCGAACAGTTGGAGCAGTTATGAAAGTAATCTTACGTCAGGATTTTGAAGCCTTAGGAAAAATCGGCGATGTTGTGGATGTGAAAGACGGTTACGCACGCAATTACCTCATTCCGCGCAACATTGTTTTTCGCGCAACACCGAACAATCTGAACGCGCTTGAAGAAGAAAAAAAACAGCATGCCCGGCGCGAGCAAAAGCAATTGAAGGAAGCGGAAAAGCTGCGCGGCGAAATTGAAAAAGTGTCGCTCACGATTTCGATGAAAGTCGGCGAAGACGACAAGTTGTTCGGCTCGGTAACTTCGCAAATGATCGCCGATGCGCTGAAAGAGAAGAACTACACCGTTGACAAACGGAACATCGAGCTTGAAGAGCCAATCAAGACGCTCGGTATTTTCGAAGTGCCGGTGAAAATTCACAGCAGCGTTACAGCAAAGATCAAGGTCTGGGTTGTGCGGGAATAATGCCCGCGCAGTGTGAACATGAAGCCCCGTTGAAAATCCCCTTGGGACGCTGCGGGGTATTTTTTTGCAATCACGTTGTCCTTCTCGGGTTTAATTTGAGAACCGAATTCGCGGGAGTGAAACTCCAGCACAGCAAAAATAGTTACCGAAAATTTAGGAACCTCTCATGCCTCATGCAAAACCGTTGTGGAGCGGGCGCTTCAAAGAGCCTTTGTCTGCAATCGCATTGAAGTTTTCTTCATCTATTGATTTTGACAAGAAGCTGTATCAGGAAGACATTGCGGGAAGCATCGCGCATGTCGAGATGCTTGCCGCGACGAAAATTATTTCGGCAGAAGAAGGCAGGCGCATCCGCAAAGCGTTGAAAGAAATTGCGCGTGAAATTGACGGCGGACATGTGGACTTGTCGTGGGAGAAGGAAGATATTCATCTCGCCGTCGAGCAGCGGCTTATTCAAAAAATCGGTCCCCTCGGCGGCAAGCTACACACGGGGCGCAGCCGCAACGACCAAATTGCCCTCGACGAACGCCTCTATCTCCGCGCCGCCGTTCATGAATTGCAGAAACTCATCGCCCAGCTTCAACGAGTACTTCTTTATCAGGCTGAAAAATATTTCGGCACGATCATGCCCGGTTATACACACATGCAGCGTGCCCAGCCAGTGTATCTTTCCCATCATTTCCTTGCCTATATCTCGATGCTGGAACGCGACTTCGAACGGTTAAGCGACTGCCGAAAGCGCGCCAACAAACTCCCGCTCGGTGCTGCAGCGTTAGCCGGAACATCTCTTCCGATAGACCGGCAGATGGTTGCGCGGAAAATGGGTTTCGACGGAATTGTCGAAAACAGCATGGATGCCGTGAGCGACCGCGATTATCTCATTGAATTCATTGCCGCGTGTAGCACGATCATGGTTCACCTCAGCAGATTCGCAGAGGAGCTTGTGCTCTGGACGTCGCAGGAATTTTCATTTGCAACAATTGACGATGCGTATTCCACCGGCAGCAGCATTATGCCGCAGAAAAAAAATCCCGACATGGCTGAGCTTGTGCGCGGAAAAACCGGAAGAGTGTTCGGCAGTCTTACGGCAATTCTCACACTCATGAAAGGACTGCCCCTCGCCTACAACCGCGACATGCAGGAAGACAAAATTCCGTTCTTCGACGCTGTTACGACGACTCGCGAATGTCTTTTCATCTTTTCGCATATTTTAGTGCACACTCATGTCAACAGAAACAGATTCGAAGAAGAATTGAAGCACGATTTTCTTATAGCAACGGACGTTGCCGAATACCTTGTTCAAAAAGGAGTTCCCTTCCGCGAGGCGCATTCAATGACCGGAAAGATTGTCGCGTACTCAGTCGAACACAAAAAAAGCTTGGATCAACTGACGCTGAAAGAATTCAAACACTACTCAAAGTATTTCGACGACGATATTCTCAGCATGCTCGACCCGTACACATCCGTCGAGCGAAAAAAATCTGCCGGCAGCACATCGCCGAATGAAGTGAAGAAGCAAATTGTTCATTGGACGAGAGTTTTGAAAAACAGGAAACTCCAGTAAGAACATCATCCAAGTTCAAAGTCTAAAGTCTCAAGTTTTTTGAATGCGATATGAAACTTAATGCACTAACCTTGGACTTTGAACCTTAAACTTTCAACTTCAAAGGAGGGCTTTATGAAAACCATCGTTCGTGTTTCGATCCTCGGCGTTCTTGCCGCAATTTTTCTGCTGGCACAGGAATCATTCACTCAGCCCCAAGGAGCTATTGTGCCTGCGTTTCCGCGTATCAGCGAAGGTGCGGCAGTTTCTCAGATCATCGGGCTTTCGGAAGTAACGGTTTCCTACCATCGTCCAGGTGTGAAGGGAAGACAAATTTGGGGCGGACTAGTTCCGTACAACACCGTCTGGCGCTCCGGCGCTAATGAAGCGACAACCGTGAGCTTCAGCGACGATGTTGAAATTGAGGGGCACAAATTGCCAGCCGGCACGTACGGCTTCTTCACAATCCCCGGCGAAAAAGAATGGACAATAATTTTCAACTCGCAGCCGAAACAATGGGGGGCGTTCAACTACGATTCGACAAAAGATGTGCTGCGGTTTGCCGTAACGCCCGACACCGCACCGTTTCAGGAATGGATGTCGTACAGCTTCACCGACTTAACAATGAATTCGGCACGGTTCGTTTTGTCATGGGAGAAATTAGCGGTCGGCTTCACAATAAAATTCGATACCGATGCGAAGCTTGCATCGAACATGACATCGCTGGTGAAAAATTCATGGCAGTCGCTGAACAGCTACGCCCGCTACTGCCTCGATAACAAAGTCCATTGGAATGATGCGATGCAGGATATCGAGAAGTCAATCGCGCTGAACGAAAATTACATGAACTTAAGAACAAAAGCAGAGTTGCTTGCACAAGCGGAAAAATATAAAGAAGCAGTTGCGGTCGGTGAGCAAGCCATTGAAGCCGGAAAGGGGCGAACAGGCGGTGAAATGAGCGTCGGCTCGCTGCAAAAACTTGTTGCAGAATGGAAGAAGAAAATCTGAACAGTGAGATGGATACGATGTAGGACACCTCGGAGGTGTCCTACATCTTTTTTCTGTTCAGCACCGTATCTTCACAATTTCCTGTTGAATCGGCCCACCGGGAATGATCACATTCCGGTTCTCATCAACATACACGTTAATTTCCAACCTCACGCCGAATTCTCCCGGCAAATAAATTCCCGGCTCGATTGAAAAGCACGTCTGCGGAATAATCTCTCTTTCGTCCATCGTTTCGATATTGTCAATGTTCGCGCCGTTGCCGTGCACCTCTTCGCCGATGCTGTGGCCGGTCCGGTGAATAAAATATTCTCCGTAACCTCGCCCGTCAATATAATTTCGCGCGACATCGTCAATATCGCAGCCGCGCACTTTCTTTCCGGCGGCAAACGACTTCTTCAGATATTCCACCGCTGCATCGCGCGAGCCTTTCACGGTCTCAAAAACCTGCTGATACTTCTCGGGAATCGCTTCGCCCGCATACGCAACCCATGTAATGTCCGCATACACTGAGTTCGGTGCGTTCAGCTTCGCCCACAAATCAATCAGCACATAATCGCCTTTGTGAATTTCAGAATTGATTTCCTTCGTCGGCTCGTAATGCGGATTCGCGCCGTTCGCATTCACCGAACAATTCGGCGCGTCGTCGTATCGCAATCTATTGGCAGCAAAAAATTCCGCCATTTTTTGCTGAACATCATACTCTGTTACTTTCTGTCCATTGCGCAACTTCTCCCCGATAAAACCGAACGCAACATCCACAGTCTTCCGCAAAACATCAGCCGCTTTGAATTGACCTTCGCGCTGTTCGTCTGTCCATCTCGCCTCAAAAAACTGCACGATACTTGCCGACGAAACAACATCAACGCCGAACGAGCGGACAAGCTCCACCGTGCCGGCATCAACCTTTGCAACATACGGAATTGCGCAGTTGGGAGAATATTCCATTGCAACTTTCTTCGCGCCGCTCAATGCTTTCTTCAGCCCTTCATGCAGCGATTTCCAACTCACATACACGGTTTTCTCGCCGGGCAAATGATCGAGATTGTACTGTTCGATGCCGTGCACTAATTTTTTAGGCGCTCCGTTTGCGGGAATGAAATAGAAATAGCGCCGCATTTGTGTTAAGTGCTGCGGCAATTGAAGTATCTTCGTGGCAAAAACATTCGACTGACGAAAATTGTAGAGAAGCCATCCGTCAAGTTTGTATTCCCGAAGTCTTTCTTGTATGAGTTCTAACTTGTTTTGAAAAGACATCACATGCCTCTTTTTGCTATGGTGTAAATTGAATTGGTTCGATTTCTTTAATCATAGAGTAATGTTTCGTATTAGCTGTCAGGAGCTTCACACCGTAAGTCGCAGTGGTTGCGGCAAGCAAAGCATCTGCAAGATGTAACGAAGAACTGAGATAATAGTGCTCGACAAAAAACATTGCCTTCACAGAAATTTCTTCATTGATATAAAGAATTTTTGCATCCCATTGGCGGAGAGCCGCGCGCAATGCCGCCAACTCTTTTTTATTACGCATTCCCTGCACCAGTTCAATGTACGTTACAACAGAAATAAAAAAGTTGCCTTGTTGATCTATAATGGCTTGTGCTTTCGGGTTCCCCCGCATATACCAAATGAGAACGTCCGTATCAATAAGAACCATTACCGCCTCCTTTTTCGCAAGCCTCGCACAAACTCTTCTACGTTAGCGACCTTCTCGTTATCTTTCCAAATCCCGAAAAGCTCGTTTTTTTGTTTTGATTGTTTCTTGCTGTAAGGAACAAGTCTTGCATAAGGTTTTCCTCGAAGCGTTATCACCACTTCTTCGCCGCGGGAAACAACCTCAAGCAATTCCTTTGTGTGAAATCGCAATCTTTTCGCTGTTGATTCCATTTTCAGATCTCCTTCTTAAGTTTACACTTTTTAATATAAACTTTGAAAACTGAAAAATCAATGCGAAAGAAAATAAAAATCCCCCGCCCGATTTTTCCGGAACGAGGGATTTTTTGTTTTTTATTAGCGAGAAGAGTTTAGTACATGTCGCCCATGCCGCCGCCCGGAGGCATTGGAGGCATCGGTTTCTTCTCTTCCGGCTTCTCAACAATTGTCGCTTGTGTGGTAAGAAGAAGTCCGGCAACGCTCGCCGCATTTTCAATCGCGATGCGGGTCACCTTTGTCGGATCAATAACGCCGGATTTCACGAGGTTCTCATACTGCTCCGTGAACGCGTTGAATCCGAAATCGTCTTTCCCTTCCTTCACTTTATTGACGACAACCGAACCTTCAAGCCCTGCATTGGCAACAATCTGGCGGATCGGCTCTTCAAGAGCGCGCCGGATAATGTTTACACCAATCTTCTGGTCCGGATTATTTGTTTTCACTTCATCGAGTTTTGGAAGTACGCGTAAATAGGCAACGCCGCCTCCGGGAACAATTCCTTCTTCCACGGCGGCACGTGTTGCATGCAGCGCATCTTCAACACGGGCTTTTTTCTCTTTCATTTCCACTTCAGTCGAAGCGCCGATCTTCAACACGGCAACGCCGCCTGAGAGTTTCGCAAGCCGCTCCTGCAACTTCTCTTTGTCGTAATCAGACGTTGTCTTGTCAATCTGTGCTTTGATTTCGTTGATGCGTTTCTTAATATCTTCTTTCTTTCCCGCACCTTCGACGATGGTCGTGTTATCTTTATCAACAACGACTTTTTTCGCCGTGCCGAGATATGAAAGCGTAGCGTTTTCGAGTTTGAAGCCTTTCTCTTCCGAAATCACCGTTCCGTTGGTTAACACGGCAATGTCTTCGAGCATAGCCTTGCGGCGATCACCGAAACCGGGAGCTTTCACTGTCGCAACGCGGAGCGTGCCGCGGATTTTGTTCACAACAAGCGTGGCAAGAGCTTCGCCTTCGACTTCTTCAGCAATCACGAGAATGGATTTGCCTGACTGTGCAACTTTCTCGAGCACCGGAAGAAGATCTTTCATCGAACTGATTTTTTTGTCGTGAATCAGAATGAGCGGATCTTCAAGAACGGCTTCCATCGTATCGGCATCGGTAACGAAGTACGGTGAAAGATAACCGCGGTCGAATTGCATACCTTCCACAACATCCACCACCGTTTCCGTGCCCTTCGCTTCTTCAACAGTGATAACGCCATCGGTTCCGACTTTCATCATCGCATCTGCGATGAGGTCGCCAATTGTAGTATCGTTATTTGCCGAGATTGCGCCGACTTGTGCAATCTCTTTCTTGTCGCTCTTGTTGACCGGTTTGCTGATGTGTTTTAATTCTTCGACAACTTTCGCTACAGCAAGGTCAATGCCGCGTTTCAAATCCATCGGGTTCGCACCGGCGGTAACGTTCTTCAAACCTTCACGCACGATTGCCTGAGCAAGAACTGTTGCCGTTGTTGTTCCATCGCCTGCAACGTCCGATGTTTTCGATGCAACCTCGCGCACCATCTGAGCACCCATGTTTTCAATTGGGTCTTCGAGTTCAATTTCTTTCGCAACGGTCACACCGTCTTTAGTGATTGTCGGTGCACCGAATTTTTTATCAATAACAACATTGCGTCCCTTCGGACCGAGCGTCGCTTTTACTGCATCGGCAAGTTGATCCACGCCGCGTTTCAACGCGGTTCGTGCATCGAAATCATAGTTGATTAGTTTAGCACTCATAAGTATAACTCCTTTTTCAAAAATTGATGTTCAGTTTCAGATTATTTCGGCATGATTGCAAAGATATCGCTCTCACGCATGATGAGCAATTCCTCGCCGTCAACAGTCACTTCCGTACCGGAATATTTCCCATACAGCACTTTGTCGCCGACTTTGATTTCCATTGGGATTTTCTTCCCTTCGTCGGTCGTGCGACCGGGACCTGCTGCGATAACTTCGCCCCATACCGGCTTTTCTTTCGCCGTATCGGGAACGAAAAGGCCGCCTTTTGTCTTTTCTTCAGCGGCGGCTGGCCGTACAACTATTCTGTCAGCCAAGGGATGTAATTTCATAAACAACCTCCTTTTATTTTTTTTGTAATGATTCGATTTGTGAAATCACGTTGAGTAGAATTGTATTAGCACTCTTCACATGTGAGTGCTAATATACGAACAAGGAGCCAAAAAGTCAAGAATTTAAGGGAAAACGGCTATTGTTCCGTTCCGGAAATAATAAGCACGAATTCCCCTTTTATTGAACGACTCGAAAGAGTTGCGTGAAGTGAAGATAGTGTACCTCGTAAGATTTCCTCGAACTTCTTGGAAATTTCTCTCGCCACAACGACATCACGATCGCCGAGAACTTCCTGAAGTTCCTGCAACGTTTTCAAAATTCTATGCGGCGATTCATAGAGAACAATTGTTCGTGATTCGTTTTTCAACTCAAGCAGTTTCGTATGCCTTCCTTTTTTGTTCGGAAGGAAACCTTCAAAGACAAACGAACGCGTCGGCAATCCGCTGGCAACCAGCGCAGGAATAAACGCAGTTGGTCCCGGCAACGCAACAACGCGAATATTTTCTTGAATCGCAGCGGTGATAATCGAATATGCCGGATCGGAAATTCCCGGCGTCCCGGCATCGGAAATAATTGCAAGCGAATTTCCCTCTTTCAGCTTTTCAAGAAGCTGCGGAACACGAATTGTTTCATTCTGGCTGAAAAAACTGACAAGAGGCTTGTGAATGGAGAAATGGTCAAGAAGGATTTTACTCGTGCGTGTATCTTCCGCCGCAATAAGATCAACGCCGGAAAGAGTTTTGATCGCACGTAACGTGATATCGTCAAGATTGCCGATGGGGGTTGGAACAATATAGAGTGTTCCCGAAAGAATTTTCTCTTCGGACATGACTGACAATTAAATTCCCCAATCCCTTACGTACCGGAAATCCACATTCACTGTCCGATACGAGACTTTTGCAACCAACGGCAAGCGCCGTTTGAATTGATTGTGTCGGACTCTTTTCCGAACGGCTACAATAAAATCTTTTGCAAATCCCAACTGCTTAAGCTCTTCATCAGAGCGCCGTTCATCAACCATTGCGAACAATAGGCGGTCAACATTCTTGTACGAAAACCCCAATTCGTCTTCATCGGTTTGTCCGACCCACAAATCTGCGGTCGGCTTCTTTTTGACAATTGTTTCCGGCACGCCTAAACTCTCTGCCAATTCCCAGACCTGCGTTTTGTAAAGATCGCCGAGAGGATTCAGCGCGCACGCCATGTCGCCGAACAATGTGCCGTAGCCAAGCAGCGTTTCCGTTTTGTTCGAAGTTCCGATAACAAGCGCTTTCTCGCGAATCGAGTAATCGTACAGCATGATCATCCGCACGCGCGCCATGACATTCCCCTTGCGCACATTATCGTGAATGCGTTGTTGAGCGAAAACTGCATCTGCAGCGGAAGTAATGTCCGCGGTTTCAGACCGGATGCCGAGCGCTTTCACGACCGACTCGGCATCCGTTTTGCTTGCGGGACTGCTTGTTTTGTACGGCATCATCACGGCAAGAACATTTTCTTTGCCTAACGTTTCCGCCGCAAGAAAAGCAGAAACCGCAGAATCTACTCCGCCGGAAAGGCCGACAACAGCTTTGCTGAAGCCGGCATGATGCGTTTCATCACGAATGAAATCTGTAAGAATTTTTTTCGTGAATGCCGTGTTCAGCGAAAGAGCGTTCCCGTTATAGACCGTCGTTTCCATGTCTCTCTCAAAGTTGTTCAACCGCGAAGTCACTAGGACACAAACAACTGAAGAATGAATTACCGGATTGATGGGTGCATGAGAGTCACGATACTCAGAACTCCAGTCATCCCACGATCCATCAACCCCATCGCTTTTATTCTCCAGCGTTGATCTCTTTCAAAGCCTTTCGAATAATTTTCATGCCATCTTCCAATTCCTCTCGCCGGATGTTCAAAGGCGGGCGGAAGCGGATCGAACGATCACCGCAACCGATGATGATCAATCCTTCCTCGTACGCTTTCTGACGAAGTTGATCGCGGTCCTGCGCGCTGTCCAAATCCATCGCGCACATCAAGCCGCGTCCGCGCACATTCGAAATGAGACTAGGAAATTCCCGTTCGATCCCGGACAATGCCTTCAGCAGAAATTCACCTTGAATGCGCGCGTTCTCCACCAACTTTTCCTCTTCAATAATCTCCATAATCGTGGTGAAACGCGCCATATCAACCAAATTCCCGCCGAATGTAGAATTGATTCTGCTCGATTTGTGAAAAACATTTTCCATCACATCGTCAATGCGTGTGCTGCTCAAGAATCCGCACACGTGCGTTTTCTTTCCGAACGACATAAGGTCGGGCTTGACAAAATATTCATGTGCCCACATTTTGCCGGTCAACCCGACACCCGTCTGCACTTCATCGAAAATGAAAAGAATGTCGTTCTCGTCGCAGATTTCGCGCAGCTTCACCAAAAATTCTTTTCGGAAATGATTATCGCCGCCTTCTGCCTGAATCGGCTCGATGATGATCGCAGCGATGTCATCGGGATTGTTGATGATCGCTTCTTTGATTTGCGTGAGAGCGGTCTGCTCGTCTTTCATCACCTGCTGGAGATTCTCGTCGTTCAACGGAAACTTAATTGCCGGATTGAGAATGCGGGGCCATTTGAACTTCGGAAAATAACTTGTCTTCACCGGATCGGTATTCGTAAGCGAAAGCGTGTAGCCGCTTCTGCCATGAAACGCGCGCCGGAAATGAATAATTTGTCTTCCGCGCTCTTCCGTATATCCTTTGATGAAATTCTTCCTCACTTTCCAATCGAACGCCGTCTTCAGCGCGTTCTCAACCGCAAGCGCGCCGCCGTCAATGAAAAAAGAATACGGCAGATAGTCCGGCTGCACAATCCGCCCGAACGTTTCGACAAACTCCGCCATCTCGACCGTGTACGCGTCGGAATTCGACGGTTTATTGACTGCAACGCGAGCGAGCTTCTGCAAAAATTCCGGCGCCGTCAGCTTCGGATGATTCATCCCGACCGGCGACGACGCGAAGAACGAAAAGAAATCGAGGTAGCGCTTGTTGAAACGTGAATCGTAAATGTAACTGCCCTGGCTCTTTTCTAAATCAACTATCAGATCAAAGCCGTCAACCAACATGTGCTTCGCCAACGAATGATGGACTTCTGTTGGAAGAATGCGAACAGGATTCTTCGTCGTCAGCTTTTTATCAGATTGGTTATGTCCGTTGCCGCCCTCAACGGCAGCGGTGATTTTTGGATTCATAGCGTCTGTTGACATGATACACCTTTTAGTTTTTCTAACGGTGAATGAATTCGTGAACGATGGGGTTCATCCATCATTATTAGAAAAACTCCTGGTGCTCGTAGAATGAAATGTGATATGGACGAGAATTCAGGATCATGATCAATAATTATCTATTTGTGCCCGTTGCAGTTTTCCGCTGTAATCAACATAGACGGCTTTCCATTCGGTGAAGAAATCGTACACCGTCCATCCGCCTTCGCGGTGGCCGTTTCCGGTTTGCTTCACGCCGCCGAACGGCAAGTGCGCTTCCGCTCCGATGGTCGGCACGTTCACGTACGTGATGCCGGCTTTGATATCGCGGATTGCAACGAACGCTTTGTTCACATCGCGTGTATAGACGGAAGATGACAATCCGTAAATCGTGTCGTTAAGAATGCGAATGCTCTCCTCAACATCTTTTGCACGAATGACAGAAAGCACGGGACCGAAAATTTCTTCCTTCGCAATTCTCATTGCCGGCCGCACGTCGGTAAAAATCGTCGGCTGATAAAACCAGCCTTTGCTCAATCCATCGCCGTTCGCGTCCGTTCCGCCGACAACAAGTGTCGCTCCTTCCTGCTGGCCAATCTCTACATAACCTGCAACAGTTTTTCGCTGACTTTCATTCACGCAGGGACCAACATCGGTTGTTTGCAGCAAACCATCACCGAGTCGGAGTTTTTTCGTCCGGTCAACAAGCATTGTCATGAACTCGTCGTAAATTTTTTCATGAAGAATGAGTCTGCTTGTTGCCGTGCAACGCTGTCCGGTTGTTCCGAACGCCCCCCACAGCACGCCGTCGAGCGCGAGATCAAGGTCGGCGTCGTCCATCACGATCTGCGCATTTTTGCCGCCGAGCTCAAGCGAGACACGTTTCAACGTATCGCTTGACGATTTTGAAATCTGTTTGCCGACAACCGTCGAACCGGTGAACGAAATCAAATCAACATCAGGATGCGACGTAATGGCATTCCCGACTTCGCTGCCGCTGCCGTGAACAATATTCACGACGCCTTCGGGAATTCCCGCTCCCATCAATATTTCAACAAGCGTCGTCGCAGTCTTCGGCGTGTCAGTCGCAGGTTTGAACACCACCGTATTACCGGAAAGAATTGCCGGGAAAATTTTCCATGTCGGAATTGCCATCGGAAAATTCCATGGCGTGATGATGCCCGCAACGCCGATCGGCACGCGGATTGCCATCGCGAATTTATTCGGCAGTTCAGATGGAACGGTGTGGCCGAACAATCGCCGCCCTTCCGATGAAGCGTAGTACGCGGTATCAATTCCTTCCTGAACATCGCCGCGCGTTTCGAGGAGCACTTTTCCCATTTCGCGCGTCATCTCGCGGGCAAGCTCTTCTTTGTGTGCGACAAGAAGATCACCGACTTTGCGCATAATATCACCGCGCTTCGGCGCGGGCATGAGCCGCCATTTTTCAAACGCGGCACGCGCCGCTTTTACCGCTTCGTCTACATCTTCTTTGCCCGACTTCGGAAAAATGCCGACCACTTCGTCCCACTTCGCCGGATTTCTATTTTCAAATGTTCTTCCGGATTTTGCATCAACCCATTTACCGTTGATAAAATTTTGAGGCATAACTGTTTTCCTTTGCTTGATAAGATAATTACGTCAGAAAAATTGAGTTGTTAAGTTAATCCCACACGTTTAAAAATATAATCAACATTTTTCAAACTCTTTGCCGGATCGAACGCATCGTCCAACTCTTCTTTTGTAAGAAGCTTTGAAATCTCCGCGTCCGCCGCAACAAGCTCGCGGAAATTTTTCTTCGACTGCCAGACATCCATCGCATTGCGCTGAACAATGCGGTACGCATCTTCGCGCTTCATTCCTTTTTTTGTCAGCGCAAGCATCACTGGCTGAGAAAAAACCAAGCCGTGTGTGATTTCGATATTCTTTCTCATGTTCTCGGGATAGACAAGCAGCTTGTCAATCACCGATGTTGTCAGCGAAAGCATGTAATCCAATAAAATGCAGCTATCGGGAATCACAATCCGCTCGACCGATGAATGTGTAATATCGCGTTCATGCCAAAGCGCAACATTTTCCAGCGCCGCCTGCGCATTGCCGCGCAGCACGCGCGCCAAACCGGCGATACGCTCGCACGTGATCGGATTGCGTTTGTGCGGCATTGCCGACGAGCCTTTTTGTCCTTTGGAAAAATATTCCTCCGCTTCAAGCACTTCCGTTTTTTGCAGATGACGGATTTCCGTTGCAAATTTCTCGAGCGAGCTGCCGATGACTGCAAGTGTTGTCATAAATTCCGCGTGGCGGTCGCGCTGCAATATTTGCGTTGAAACCAGCGCCGGCTTCAATTTTAATTTTTCACAAACATATTCTTCAACTTTCGGACTAAGATGCTCGAACGTGCCGACCGCACCGGAAATTTGTCCGACAGAAATCGTTTCCAATGCATTCTGCAGCCGTTTGATATTGCGGCGGGTTTCATCGTACCACAACGCGAGCTTCAGCCCGAATGTTGTCGGCTCGGCATGAACGCCGTGCGAACGGCCAATCATCACCGTCATTTTAAATTCTTTGGCGCGGCGAGCGAGAACATTTTTCAATTCTTCTAAATCTTCCAGAAGAAGCTCCGCCGATTGCTTCATCTGCACGGCGAGCGCGGTGTCGAGCACGTCCGACGATGTCATTCCCAAATGAATATAGCGCGAATCGGGACCGACATGTTCACCGACGTTCGTAAGAAATGCGATGACATCGTGGTTCACTTCCCGCTCGATCTCGTCAATGCGCCCTATGTCGAATTTCGCCTTCTCGCGGATTGTTTTCACTGCGTCTTTCGGAATAACGCCAAGCTCTGCCTGCGCTTCGCACGCAAGAATCTCGATCTCAAGCCAGACCGAGAATTTGTTTTCATCTTCCCAAATTTTGCCCATCGCCGGGCGCGTGTAACGTGAAATCACTGTATGCTTCTCTTTTCTAAACGTAAAGAATTGAAATTAAGTTATGTACTAGTTTGAACGAGATCCAAAAAAACTTTTATAATGCGAATCTATTTCCTAGGCACTTCTAGTGTAAATTCATACTTTACTATTGAAATAAAATCTTCAAGTTTACAATTAGTTCGATAAGGAGAATAACCACATTTTAGCATTGCATCCAATGCAGGTTGATAAAGAAGAGTATCAAAGTCAGACCGTCTTTGATTGGTATAAAAACTTAGAACTTTAGCTTTGATAACTTTACCACTGGTATCAATCCATGCTTCTACTGTCACCGTACCCTCAACACCGGCTCTGTTCACAATTTCTGGATAAACGGGAAGTACCTTTTTACTTAAAAACGGATGGCTGTTGCACGAGTCTACTAATAATTGTGCTATATGCTCTGTAGTATCTTCACTTTTATACAAGCCAATTTCTTTAATAATAATCTTTGTATTCCGCCCGTAATATACCCTGTCAATTCCAATCAACCTCTGCTGTGATGTACTTGCGCAGCCAGTCAACAAACAAAAGACAGTTAAGCAGATTATTTTATTAGGGCCACTCATTTACCTTGTGCTTAAATTCTCGTCTATTTCACGCCCTCTTTTCCAGTGTCATATCTGTTGTAAACGTTTTGCGGTCGCGGTACACTTTTAATTTCAGCACGTCGCCGGTGCTGTAATCTGTGAGCAATCAAGTTGTGCGACCGCTTAAGCGTACTTCTCGAGTTTGAAACGAAACCAACTTATGAGAAGTCCGCTTCTGTTGTTTCTGTGCCTCTGCAATAATCGCTTTAATATCAAAATTGAATTTTGCAGCCTGCGCTTCTCGAATTTTTCGAACTTCCTCTACAATATGATCCTTATTCATGATTCTTCTCCCATCAATTCTTCAGGTGTACAAATTATTGGAAATGGAAAGCCTTCCTTAAGACAAATATTTTTCACAGCGTTAAAAATTGTTGCATTAGCAATGTGAGCACAATTCCACGTCATCAAATAATCCATCCCATGGACAGAAGCAACAGCAATATGTGCAGCATCTGTTGCTGCCTTTTTAGGCACCACTTTGCTTGAAAGAAATGCCTCAGCCAAACGAAGAACATCGTTTGTGACTTCAAGTTGTGAAAATGGTTCGATGGCTTTCAATCGTTTCTCAGCTTGTGATTCTTCACCGCCGGAAGCTTCGTTAATAACAAATTGTGAAATAAAAATATCAAAATCACTCTTTCGTGTTTCCCACCACAAACGAGTAATTTGTTGATGTCCCGCCACTATTAAATCACGGCTCAGCGAGGAAACAAGATAACTCGGAATCGTGGTCTCAATATAAAGTTTGGGTTTCATTGAGAATAAAATGTTATTTTAAAGTTTCCTCATTCACCTCTACGCCCTCTTCTCCAGCGTCATCTCTGTTGTAAATGTTTTGCGGTCGCGGTACACTTTCAACTTCAGCACGTCGCCGGTGCGCGCGTCGTGAACTATGGCAATCAAATCATCTTCATTCTGAATTTTGCTTCCGTTCACTTCCAAAATAATGTCGCCCACTTTAATGCCTGCTTTTTCCGCCGGACTGTTTTTTTTCACATCGCTGATGATCACGCCTTCCGCTTTCGGCAATCCGAAATACCGCGCAATGCGGCTGTCAACATCATTGATCTCCATACCCGTCCAGAAGTCGCGCTCAACTTTTCCGTTCTTCCGAAGCTCTCCGACAATTGATTTCACGTGGTTGATCGGAATCGCAAATCCGTAGCCAATGTACGCTTGGCTCACACCGCCAGTAAAAATGAGCGTGTTCAGTCCGATCACTTCGCCGTTGCTGTTCACGAGCGGACCGCCGCTGTTGCCGGCATTGATAACAGCATCCGTCTGAATCAAGCCGCGGTACGAGCGCCCGTCGTCGGTTTTAAGATTCATTCCCTTCGCGCTCACCACACCGACCGTCACAATCGGCTTATCAATATTCTCAAACATACCGAACGGATTGCCGAACGCAATCGCCCACTCACCGATCATCACATCGTCGGAATTGCCAAGCTTGGCATACGGAAAATTCTTCCCGTCAATTTTCAGCAGCGCTACGTCCGAAATCATGTCCGTGCCGATCAGCTTTGCCGGATATTTTTCACCGCTCGTCATCGTCACCGTAATTTGCTTCGCATTGCCTGCCACGTGATCGTTTGTCAGAATATATCCGTCGGGAGAAATGATGACGCCGGAACCAAGTCCTTTAATTTCCTGGCGAATGCGCTGATCACC
>JAGWND010000291.1 GCA_028873075.1 Bacteroidota bacterium | reverse complement strand
CCCATCTTCACCAGAATGCCAATCGAAGAAAGATATTTTTGCACATTGCCGGCGCTCAAGTTTGTTCCAAGGATTTGATTGACACGTGAAACGCGGAGCGGAATCTCCCGTGGGTCAATCTTTTGAGGATACCTATCAATGATTCCGGTCAAAATTTTTCCACCCGCAATCTCCGCAATTAAGCTTGCGGCGCGGCGGAGTGCAATGACAGTTCCATTGGGATCCGTACCGCGCTCAAACCGCTGAGAAGCATCTGTGCTCAACCCAAGCCGCTTTGATGTCCGGCGAATGCTTGTCGGTGAAAAACACGCGCTCTCCAAAACAATCGAAGTCGTTCTCTCTGAAATTTCTGAATTCGACCCTCCCATGACACCGGCAACAGCGACAGATTTTTCAGCATCGCAGATCATCAGTGTATCTTCGGAAAGAGCATGTTCTTTCCCATCAAGTGTCGTGAAGCGCTCCTTCGGCGATGCATTGTGGACCACAATTTTATTTCCCGCTATACGCTGATCATCGAATGCATGAAGAGGCTGTCCCAATTCGTACATCACAAAATTTGTAACATCAACGATGTTGTTGATCGGGCGAACCCCCGCGGCGTTCAACAAATTTTGCATCCAGACCGGCGAAGGAGCAACGTGTACATCAATGATCGTTGCGGCAGAATATCGTGGACAGTCTGCCGTATTGAGTACTTCGACTGCGAGGCGATGAGAAATTTTTTCCGTTGCTTCACCCCCTCGTGTTTCGACAGGAAGGATGAGTTGTAAGCCTGTTGCTGCGGCAAGCTCTCGTGCAACACCGATGTGACTCAAACAATCGGGGCGATTCGGTGTAACGCCGATTTCAAAAACTGTATCGTCAAGTCCGAACTGCAGGGCAAGCGGAGTGCCGGCGACAGCATTATTGTCGAGCACCATAATGCCTTCAGCATCATTGCCGATTCCCAATTCATACTCGGAACAAATCATTCCGTTGGACTCAACGCCGCGCAGCTTCACTTTCGACAAGACAAACGGTTTTCCTTCTGTATCGTGCTGGTTTCGCGGTACAGTTGCTCCGACTAAACCGACTGCCACTTTTTGCCCTTGGCGAACGTTCGGAGCACCACAAACAATTTGCAGGGCAACAGAAGAACTTTCTTCGACTCGCACTTGGCAGACCGTCAGCTTGTCGGCATTCGGATGTTTTTCCGCGGCAAGAACTTCGCCAACGACAAAGCCTTCCAAATGTTTTCCGAGGTGCTCGACCTTTTCAACTTCAAGTCCGACTGAAGTTAAAATTTGCGCAACCTCTTCAGGAGTAGAAGTAAATATAACGTAACGGCGTAACCAATTGAAAGATATCCGCATAAAGTGTCGGCTTAAAATTGTTCCAAGAACTTTATATCGTTTTCCAACAGCATCCGCAGATCGGGAATGCCGAGGCGAAGAACAGTCGTTCGCTCAATCCCCATCCCGAACGCAAAGCCGGTAACCATTTCCGGATCGTAGCCGATCTTCCGAAACACATTCGGGTGAACCATTCCCGCACCAAGCACTTCAAGCCAGCCCGATTTTTTGCACATCGGGCATCCCTTTCCGGAGCATATAAAGCATGTGATGTCCATTTCAAGGCTTGGTTCCGTAAAGGGGAAAAAGCTTGGGCGAAATTTATATTTGATATCGCTTCCGTAAAACTCTTTTGCAAAGGCAACGAGTGTTCCCTTCAACTCGCTGAACGTCACGTTGCGGTCAACGTACAACCCTTCAACCTGATGAAACTGGCTCAGACTTCGCGCGCTGATCGCTTCATTTCTGTACACTCGGCCCGGCATAATGACCCGAATCGGCGGCTCTTGATGTTCCATCACACGAATTTGTACCGGTGATGTATGCGTGCGCAAAAGAATCTTTTCCGAAATAAAAAAAGTATCCTGCATATCGCGCGCGGGATGATCGGGCGGGAAATTCAACGCCTCAAAGTTATGAAAGTCATCTTCAATTTCCGGCCCGCTTGC
This sequence comes from Bacteroidota bacterium, assembly GCA_028873075.1. Taxonomy (GTDB): domain Bacteria; phylum Bacteroidota; class Ignavibacteria; order UBA10030; family UBA8401; genus JAJYOI01. The sequence goes on along the minus strand of JAGWND010000291.1, from coordinate 1,014 downwards.
AACCGCGAAGCCCATTGAGGCGAAGATCGTCACAATATTGTTGAGCGTGTGAGTGATAGGATGAAGCGTTCCGATGGGGACAGTTCTACCCGGCAATGTTATGTCGAGAACCTTTTCCGTTGTTTTCTTTTCAGCGCCGAATTCTTGCCGCTTTGTTTCAAACAGCGATTCGACGAACACACGCAGCTCGTTCAGTTGTTTTCCAAGCGACGGCTTTTGATCCGCGGGGATTGTTTTGAGCTTGTCAAAAAGAACAGCAATGCCGCCTTTTCGGGCAAGAAATTCGATCCGAAATTTTTCCAGATCGTCGGCAGTACGTAGCTCTGAAGAACGCTTCTCAGCAGATCGCTTCAGCGATGTGATTTCATTTGTGAGAGCATGTTTCGGGGCAGTCATTGTTAGTAACCGGAATCGGAAAAAATATCCCCCCGCAGAGCAAGAATGCACTACGGCGGGAATACGGAATGATTATGCCTTAACGAATTTTACGATTTCAATGAAGGCATCGGGATTGCTGACGGCAAGCTCGGCAAGAAGCTTCCGGTTGATGCCGACATGCTTCTTGTGCAACCCGTCAATCAGCTCTGAATACGTGATACCGTGTAAGCGCGCTGCCGCATTAATGCGTGTAATCCAAAGCTGGCGAAATGTGCGTTTCTTCGCACGCCTGTCTCGGTACGCGTGCTGGTATCCTTTTTCCACACTGTGTTTCGCAACAGTGTAAACTTTGCTTCTCGCACCCCAATAGCCTTTCGCTTCGGTAAGAATCCGTTTGCGACGGCGATGGGAGGCAACTTTGTTCTGCGAACGGGGCATAGTTGCTCTTGTCTCCTAGGATGAATGATGGAATCGTGAATTAAATTTTTTTATGCAACCAACAATCGTTTTATATTTCTCTCGTCGGCTGTCGAAACGAGTGTGAACCTGCGCAAGTGCCGCTTTCTTTTCCGGGTCTTGCTTGTCAGTATATGACTCTTGGACATTTTGTGCCGCTTAACCTTCCCGGACGCTGTT
>JAGWND010000049.1 GCA_028873075.1 Bacteroidota bacterium | reverse complement strand
AATGATATGGGGAACGCTGTACTCGTCACGGTAAATGGTAACAGATTGTTGTATTCCGTCAACGCGCAGTTCGCCGTCTACAACCGGAAAGGATTTTGTTACGAGATGGCGAAGGATAAAAAAAACAGCGACGGCAACAACGATGAGCGAGCCGAAACCCCCCATGAGAATTTTGATTTTTTTCGGCATAAGAAAAGGTTACTCGCTAATGTTACGCAAAATTTTTTTATAGAAAAAGCAAACCCCAGGATAGCCGTTCCCGCGAAAGCGGGAATCCATACAATGGATGCCCGATAAAAACATTCGGGCATGGTGTTCTACTGTTTTTGAAATTTTTTTCAATTTGCGCACCATGACCTATTCAGAGTTCTTTTCAGATTGTTCGACCGGCAGCGACGGCAAATTCCAGTCGGCAAAATGCGAAACGTAGCTGTCGTAAGGAAGCTGAACGAGCAGCGGATATTGTTGCGGGTCAAGCCAGTGCATGAGCTGGAGCATCTTATCCTCGTCCATGGCAGTGCAGCCGACTGTCGGAGAGTGAGAGTAACTGTTGAGATGAAGAAAAATACAGCTTCCCAATCCGGGAATTGCATGCGGGTTGTTCTTCACGACAATTCCGTATTTATAATCTACAGAATCGAGCCGCATCACCTCCGAAGATTTCCACGGCAAATGGCCGGCCGAGTCGCGGATGACCTGGCTTTCATGTACGAGCGAATTGTAAAACACTGAACCGGTATCGTCTACGCAGTGGAGCGTTTTCGTCGCGTAATGATACGGAAATTTTATCCCTGCCGGCGGGATCGAATCGTATCCGAAAAAATCTCCAAGCTCAAAAACACCGGCTGGCGAGCGGTGGTCGCCCTCAATCTTTTGCCGCTCATCGGGAGGATTATCGTACAATCCCGTGCCCCATGCCAAGCCGGAATCACCTAGCATGACATCCCATGGTCCTGCAATGGTAGTCCACTCATCCGATTCATTTCGTTCGAAAAGGTACAATTGTCCTCTGTCTGCATTCCAATTTTTAGCTATCACCACAAGTAGCTGTCGTGATTGATCAATCTGTGCAAACAGTGACGTTGAAAAAAGAAGCAAAGCGCTAAAAAAGATTTTCATACGCATTATTCTCTTTGACATTTGAAGAGTTATTTTATACATTGATAAAGTTTCGGAACGTGGCGCAGCCCGGCTAGCGCACTTGCTTGGGGTGCAAGGGGTCGCGGGTTCGAATCCCGCCGTTCCGACGACAATTTTCGATATTTTCAAGGATGCGCATAAAAAAAGTCTTTTCCGATTTTATCGGGAAAGACTTTTTTATTGTACATTTTGTTCTTTCACACAGCGCAATACATCAGTTGAGCTTTTGCAATAATTCTTCCAAGAAACTTTTTATTTCTTTCATGTCATTTTTAAATTTCTCGGATTGGATGAGTGCAGGCTGAGCGGCTGACGGCTGGTGTACTGCGGAATCCGTTGGAAGCAGCGAAAGTTGTTCGCCGCTTTCTTCTTCCGGTGTCCATGATTTCAGAACTTGCTTTGCACCTTCAATGGTGTATCGCTCTTCCCGTAAAAGCTGTTTGATGTAGAGGATGAATTTGATATCCTTGTTCGTATAAATCCGGTTGCCCGCGCGGTTTTTCGCCGGCTTCAATTGTTCGAATTCGGATTCCCAGTACCGCAGCACGTACTGTTCAAGATCGGTAATCTTGCTTACCTCACTGATCGAGTAATAGAGCTTTTTGATACCGACAGATTTCATACACCGCACCTTATGATTGTTGTAAATCCCGCCTTTTTGGCAATAGGCTACCTGCCGGAAAACGGCGGATTCTCGACACGGGAATTGTAGGAAAAAGCTATGATAATTGCAAGTATCTGATTCTTTTCCTGTGTTCCTTGATAAAATCTCGGTACTTCTCTATATTGGCGCATTGTTAATCCGCCCGGTTTTATTCTTTGGGGCGGACAGATTCGGCGGCAGGTGACGCGCCTTACCGCTGAAAATCCTCATTTTAAATATGACGATCATGCATTCAGTAGTTTTGTTGCCCAGAAACCAGCCTGCCACAGAGGCGGGGAAGAAAATCCCAGTCGGTAAAATTTTATGCTTGGGGAAGAATTATGCCGAGCATGCGAAAGAATTCGGTGGAAACGTTCCGCAATCCCCGATCATTTTTTTGAAACCCCCCTCCGCGATTATCGAAACCGGCGCCGATATTGTTCTTCCGCCCCTTTCAAAAAATGTCCATCATGAAGTTGAACTTACCGTGCTTATCGGAAGAACGGGAAAGAACATTCCAAAGCCGGAAGCGATGGACTATGTTGCCGGTTACGGCATCGGACTCGATATGACGATGCGCGACAAGCAGTCCGAAGCGAAAAAAGAAGGCAATCCGTGGACGGTTGCAAAAGGATTCGATACGTCCGCGCCCCTTTCTCCGTTTGTTCCGAAGGCATCCGTTGCCGATCCGTACAATCTCGAAATCCGACTGAGCGTGAATGGAACCGAGCGCCAGCATTCGAATACGGGGAAAATGATTTTCAAAATTGATGAGATCATCGCGTTTCTCTCGTTGCTCTTCACTCTTGAAGAAGGAGATGTGATTTTCACAGGAACGCCGGAAGGTGTGGGACAGGTCATTGCAAACGATGTGGTTGATGCCGAAATTCCCGGCGTTGGTTCGTTGCATCATCGGGTAGTTTAGCTGCATCGCCGCGAAGGCACGGAAACACAAAGAATAGTTACATGAAAGCTTTCAAAAAAATAATTCAGGTTCTTTTTTTCGCGGGAATGGGCTTTGCAATGTTGTCACTGTTCGGCGGCACGGTACAAAATCTGGGCGAAGAAAAAACACGAACGGCCGACCGATCTTCACCGAAATTCTCTCCGGCGATTACAACGGATCTCGGGGATTACCTCTGGCCCATCAATGTCGAGCAGCGCATCACATCGAATTTTGCGGAATTTCGTTCGACGCACTTTCACGGCGGCATTGACATCGGTACGCACGACAGAACCGGTGCGGAGGTGTACGCCGCACGCGACGGATACGTTGCAAGCGTGTCGGTTTCTCCGTACGGTTACGGACGATGGCTCGTGATTCGTCATCCCGACGGGTATTACACCACGTACGCACATTTGAGTTCTTTCAATCCGACAATAGAGCGGCTGGTTCATGAAGAACAAATGAGAAAAGGAAAATTTTCCGTCGAGCTGCGATTTGCACCGGGTGCAATCGCCGTGCACAAAGGAGAGCTTGTTGCTTATTCAGGTGAGAGCGGCGAAGGGAGCGCCCATCTTCATTTTGAGATCCGGGATGCGCATTTCAATCCTGTCAATCCGTTCCTCTGTCCGGCAATCAAAGAAAGTGATGACGCAACGCCGCCGATATTTCGCAGGCTCGCTGTTGTTCCTCTCACTGCACGGTCGCTCGTTGATTACGAATTTTCTCCGCAGATTTTTCATGCTCAGTATGTGGAGAGCGGGGAATATAAAATTCCCGGGACTCTCCGTTGCACCGGCACGGTCGGTTTCGAGGTTGATGCACAGGATAAAAGCGCCGCCTCGCGCTACATGCGGGGAATCTATAAGTTGCAGTTTCAGGTTGACGGGAAAGCGCTGTTCGAGTCGGTGCGAAACAAGTTTCCGATTGATGCGACACGAGAAATTGGTCTCGAGTACGATTGGGGACTTTGGCGTCAGCACCGCGGCGAGTTTGAAAAGCTCTACATCGATCGGGGAAACACACTCCCGTTTCATTCTTCGACTGTTCTGTATGACGGTGCAGTTTCTTCGCCGAAAGTCTCCGAAGGGGTGCACTCGTTCAAAATTGTAGCTACGGATTTTTCCGGCAACACCTCTGCATTGAGCGGCACATTTGTCCTCAATCATCCGCCAGCCCTTGAAATTCTCGGTGCCGACGATGCAAAGCTGAAAGTGTACGTTCCGCATCTCGACAGAGTGCAATCTGTAACTATCAAGACGAAAAAATTGTCATCGTCACAATGGCATGAAAAAGAATACGATGCGAAGGACATCGCGGCTGGGCATGATTCACTTTCAATTCCGCTTGATGACGCGCGTCAAAACGGTTTCAATGTTGTGCGGCTTACGGCAACAAATATTTGGGGAACGACGTCGTTTCCTTCCTACTACCTTCTTGAACGACAGCAAACGATAGGGCGGGTCTGGATTGACAAAGAATTCACAAACGATTTTTTAAAAATCAGCGTTTGTTCCGATGTCCCGCTGAGGATTTCGCCGGTTGCGGAAGTTCAGCAGGGAGAAACCATCGCAAGTGTTCCGCTCCATGCTGTAAATGAAATGCGGTACGACGGGGTGTACCGGCTTTCCGATACGTACTGCGGGAAGTCGTTCATCAAAGCGTACTGTGAAATTCGCCGCAGAGGCGGACGGCTTGACGCGTTCGATTCATTTACCATTATTTCGGTGACACCGGAGAGCGGCGGGGTTATTTCTTCCGGCGACGGCAATTTCGTTGCTGAATTTCCGCCGGGCGCCGTGTTTGTGCCGATACATCTCGACGTGAAAAAGGTTGGTGAGGCGGCGTACTCAATTGAACCGCGCGATCAACTTTTGCACGGCGGGTATTCGGTGACGCTGCACTATCCTTCGCGGTATGACGGCGAAGAAACGTCGGCACTTTATATAAGGGACCGCGGCGAGTGGAATTTCACTCATGCCCGGCGTGATGCACGTTCGCGTACATTTTATCTTCGCAATGAACACTCGTTGGGCGAATTCCGCATATTCACCGACACGAAAGCGCCGACGATTCGAAGATGGGACGCGTCGCATGTTAATAGAGCGGGTCGTCCGTTGTTTTCTTTTTCTGTGCGCGACAATTTTTCCGGTGTTGATGCCGACGAGATCAATGTGTTCATGAACCCCGTGAACGGGGCAAACGGTGAGCGTGTCATTCCCGAGTACGATCCTGAGCGCCATCGGGTCTTCTTTGTTCCGTTTGAACCGGTGCCGCGCGGACAGTACACCGTTTCAATTGAAGTGAAAGACCGCGCGGGCAACGCGGCACACGCGGCAAAATTATTAACGGTATTTCGATGAGCTACAACATTGAAAGCTCTGTTCACCGGGCTGAAAGCTTCGACATTTTCCGGCGGGCGATAAAATACTTTAGAAGGAACGCGCTTGCACAGCTTTCTCTCGCGATCATTGCGCTCATCAACGTCGGTGCGCTGTTGGTCTATTTTTCAGAGGGACACAAAAATCATTCGCAGTTCACATCGTTCGGCGATGCGTTGTGGTGGGCAGTGGTTACCGTTGCCACGGTCGGCTACGGTGACAAAGTTCCGATTACCATTGCGGGGCGCATTTTCGGTTCCATCACGATCATCAGCGGAATGATTCTCATTTCGCTGTTCACAGCAACAATTTCTTCAGTGTTTGTAGCGCGAAAAATAAAGGAGAGCCAAGGCTTGCAAGACATAGATTTTACAGGACATGTTCTCGTCTGCGGGTGGAATTCGCACGTGGAAGAGATTCTCCGCATTTTCGGTTTGTACGGGCCCAAAGAAAATGCGATGAAAGTTGTGTTAGTCAATGATGCACCCCCGGATCGAATGGAAGTGATAACGGAAGCATTCCGGAACTTGGATCTGAAATTCGTCCGCGGCGATTACACGCGCGAGCCGGTGCTGAACCGTGCGGGTGCAAAAGAAGCGTTTGCTGCAATCATTGTTCCCGATACGAATCTGCAGACAGGAACAATGTCGGATGAAAAAACTCTTCTCGCATTGCTTACGATCAAATCGCTCAATCCGAAGGTGAAAGTCATCGCACATATTCTGGATCGTGAGAACCTTCAGCATATCAAGCGGGCGAGCGCCGACGAAGTGATTGTGAGCGATCAGCACATCGGATTTTTTCTTGCCAATCAGATTCTTTATCCCGGTGCTCCGCAAGTGGCTATGGAGCTTCTCAATTACGAACACGGTAACGATATTCACCGTGTACCGATCCCGCAGGAATTTGTGGGAAAGACGTACGAGGAGCTCCTGCTTCACTTCAAGCGGACGAAAAATTGGATTGTTATCGGCATAGTTACCGAAGAAGAAACTGTCAGCCTCAGTGACATTCTTTCGCATGATATGTCTGCCGTTGATGCGTTCATCGAGCGAAAGTTCCGTGAAGCCGGCATTAATGTTGCCGAGCGAATGGGCATGCGCGTTGATGTCAATCCGCCTCTCGAGTACCAGATTCAGAGAAAAGATTTGGCGGTCGTCATCGGTACGATTGACTCAAATGCGGTCTGATGTTGTCAGTCATGGTAAACGCGACAGGGACACACTATGAAAAAAATTGATATCGAGTTTCTGAAAAATATTCCGCTCTTCAAAGGACTTGCTGAGGAAAAGCTTGAGCGCATCCGCAAGGTGATCGTGGAGAAAACTGTCGGGGCGGGTACGACGGTTATTAAAGAAGGAGACAAAGGGAGTGAAATGTTCATTCTTCTTGAAGGAGAAGTCGAAGTCTCGCATTCTCTTTTGCTGAAAGTTGCGGGGCACGGAATGAACCAGCACGACAAGTCACTCATCCGTTTCAACGGCAGTCAACATCCCTTTTTTGGAGAGATGGCGCTGTTCGATGAGAATTCTGAACGTACCGCCACTGTTGTTGCGAAAACCACCTGCGCGCTTGCCGTCATTCCGCAGGAATCTTTTTTTCAACTTGCTGAAGCCGATCATGAAATCGGATATTATGTTGTGAGAAACCTCACCAAGATTATCAGCGTGCGGCTGGAGAAAACGACGAAAGATGTTCTCAAGCTGACAACGGCGCTAAGCCTTGCGTTGGAGCGGTGACATTTTTTAGCCACTAAGGCACGAAGACACAAGGAAGTTTATTTACAAAAAACCCTTTGTGGAGCTGATCGGGATCGAACCGACGACCTCTTCGTTGCGAACGAAGCGCTCTCCCAGCTGAGCTACAGCCCCGTTTGAAATTTCGTGTTGTAATATAAAATAATGTAGGCGCGGATGCAAATCCGCGCAGATTTTTTTACAAAGAACTCCTTCCATTTCACTCAAAAATCTTCTACCTTATTGTTGCAATCTAAAACCTTCAATCTAAAAACTGCAATCTTCACTTTTTTGGAGCGCCTTATGAATTCTCTTCGTTATATTTTCATTGTTGTGTTCTTCTTTTCCTGCCAATTATTTTCGCAAATAAAAAATCCCCCTGCAATTGCAGCCGCTCCCGATTCCCTCTTTCTTCGTGTTATCGTTCCGGAAACCGATACGACCGTCAATCCGTTTTCATCACAGCGAATTTCTGCTTCAACACTACCATCGGCGCGCGCGTTCATCAACGGAAAGGAAACTAAAGTCTATTCCAGCGGCGCTTTTTGCGGCGTGGTAAATGTTCCGGTAGATACTTCGATGCTGCGGCTTGTTGTACGAGCGGCAAACGGCGATTCGCTTGAAAAGGATTTTGTGTTGGAGCGCCCTGAGCCGCTGAAAACTTCGCCGAGCGATCCTGTTGTCATTGATTCGACGATGATGAAACCGGCGGAAGATTTGTGGCTCGGCGCCGGAGATATTCTTGAAGTTCGTTTCAAAGGAAGTCCGGGACATGAAGCATGGTTTGACATTGAAGGCGTGGAATCGGACATTCCGATGACGGAGCTTCCGCCCTCCCAGGCGAACGGACTCGGCGGCGTCTATATCGGGCGTTACAAAGTACGCGAAGGCGACGATGCTACAGATACGCGCATCAGATTTCATTTGAAGAAAAGTTTTTGGAGCAGCGAAAAAGCGTACGCAAAGGCGAAAGTTTCAATCATTCCGAAAGAGCTTCCCCGTGTTGCGGAAGCGAAAGGAAAAAATCCGTTTCTCAATGCCGGCTTGGGGAGCGATCGGCTGGGGGGCGCGAAGTTAGGGTTCATTCAAAGCGGTGTTCGTGTTGTTGTTACGGGAAAAGTCGGGCGCCAGTATCGTGTGCGCCTTTCGGACGACATGGAAGCGTGGCTTCCGGAGTATTTTCTCTCGCTGCTACCGCTTGATACGCCGCTTCCTCATTCTCTTGTCGGTTCGTTGTTTGTTACCGGAAAGGATTCAGGTGCAAATAAAAATCAGGGAGAAGATGTGATAACAGTTTCGCTGAGCGAACGTCTGCCATATTTGAGCGAACAGCGCGTGAATCCTGCACAGCTTATTGTTGATATTTTCGGCGCGACTTCCAACACAAATTGGATTACGCAGCAGCTTTCTTCTAAGGGAATCAAAAGTGTAACATGGCAGCAAAGAGGAGCCGACCGCTATCGTTTGATCATTACGCTCGCGTATCAACAGCATTGGGGATACGATATTGGTTATGTCAACGGTTCGACAATGAAGATCACGCTGCGCCGCCCGCCGGCGATCGCTTCACACGATGCGCCTCTTTCCGGGCTCACCATCGCGGTTGATGCGGGACACGGTGGGGATAACAACGGCGCTGTCGGCTCGACCGGCGCGTTGGAAAAAAATATGACGCTGATGTTCGCGAAGAATCTTGATTCTCTTCTCACACTGAAAGGTGTCAACGCTGTCATGACGCGCACCGGCGATGACAATGTTTCCATGGCGGAGCGCACGGATAAAATTATTTCTTCCGGCGCACAGATTCTTGTCAGCATTCACTGCAATTCCATCGGCGAAACGACCGATCCGTCGTTGACGAAAGGTGTGAGCACGTATTACCGCTACATCGGTTTTCAGCCGTTGGCAGAAATTATGTACGGCAAAATGTTGGAGCTTGGACTCGACCAGCAAGGATGCGTGGGAAGTTTTAATTTTTCACTTAACGGACCAACGCAGCTTCCCAATGTTTTGGTGGAGACAGCGTTTCTTTCAAACCCGGAAGATGAAATCCGTATTCTTGACCCGGCGTTTCGTGAGCAAGTTGCGGAGCAGATTGTGAAAGGCTTGGAAGAGTTTGTGAAGACGAAAGCTGCCGTCAGCACTGCGAGCGGCGCTGTTACGACAAGTCAGAGTGCGAAGTGACGGAATAAGATTTTTGTAGATTTGCAGGCGACAAAATCACGAAGGCAAAAAATAGAAGGCTCAGGTGAACTGAGCCTTTTTATCATCAGTCGTATAGTCGTAGGACACCTTTGAGGTGTCCTACGACTATACCTGTTCTTACCTCAGCAGCAGCATCTTCCGTACATCCACAAAGCTTCTCGCCGAACCGCTGAGCGGCGTTGCGGTAATGCGGTAGAAATAAATGCCCGATGAGACAGCCGCGTTCCACACTACTTGGTGGTATCCGGCATCTTGCACGCCGTTCGTCAAAATCTTGATGACCTGTCCCAAGATGTTGAACACTTCAATCTTGATCTGACTTCGCAGAGGTAATCCATAGCGGATTGTTGTGGACGGATTAAAGGGATTGGGATAGTTCTGTTGCAGGCGAAATTCTTTAGGCAACTTCGCATATGTTTCGCTCACAGGTGTAAGCAAATTGGTCAAGATCCAACTTGGATCGTACGAGTCGGCGCCTGTGGTATTTCCGAGCACGAGGTCCAAATGGTTCGGACCGAGGTCGCGGGCGGTCTGACCGGTGCTGTCATCGAGAGGCCAGTAAGCGATGAGCCCGGAATCGCTGTTTGCAACGTTGACGCTCGCATTCGCCTGGATTTCACGTTGCGAAAGCGCGCGACTCCAAACCATCACCTGGCGAAGAGCGCCCTTGAAACCTGCTTCGTAGACACTGCTGTTAGGGCCCGCGTCCGCTCCAATTGAGAATGGTAAGGTGCTCACAACGGGTGTGCCGGGACTTTGGATGCTGGCAACCTCATCGCCGTTGATGCACAGTTTTAACGTATCGTTCCCCAGCGTTCCTGCAATATGCGTCCACTTGTTCAATGGAATACCGGAGGAAGCGGTTGCACTTCTTCCCGTCATTGGAACGCCGAGTGTCTGGATCAACTCTGGTCGATCCTGATCCGTGATGCGAAGAGCATAGTTCTCGTTCAGTCCCTGACTTCCACCATCGTATGCTCTTCCGACAACAGCAACGGGGTTGGTGACACCCGATTGCAGGTAGACCCACGCCTCCATCGTAAATGAACTGTCCAGGTTGAGCAAGGGGGAAAGCGGAGCCGTGGCAATCTGACTCCCCTGAGGGAAATCCAAGACGTAATCTTGGGGGGGCGGATTGATAGCGACAAAACCGCTGCTGGTCGTGACAGTGCCGACTGGCCCCGTGACACTTATGGGACCGCTCACAGCACCGGCCGGAACGGTTACGACGATTTCACTGTCCGCGACCACCGAGAAGGAACTTGTACTGACCCCGCCGAACTTCACGTCAGAGGTGCCTGTGAAGCTCGATCCACTGATTGTCACCAGTGTGCCCGTAGGCCCGGTCTTCGGATGGAAATCGTAGATGGTGAGAGGCACGACCAAACTTGTTGAACCCGTCCCACTACTGATGCCGCCTTTTGAAATCACTGTTATCGCGCCTGAACTTGCTTGTTCAGGAACAGTGGCCGTCATGACACTATCAGAGCTTACGAGATAGGATGGAGCGCTCTTTCCGTTGAATTTCACATCGGTAGTTCCACAAAAGTTTGCTCCGGAGATCGTCACTTGGGTGCCAGCTGAGGCAGCCGTTGGATAGACGCTGGTGATAAGTGGTTGCTGCGAGAAAAGATTCTTGTCGGCGAGCTTCAAATTTCGCAAAAGGAAACCGCCGTTTGAAAAGAACACCAAATCCTTTTTTTCGTCATTATCGAAATCACCGACACTCATAGGTGCAGGAGGATAAATGTCAGGAAGGATCTCAGAGGCATCCACGAAGTTTGCACTACCCGTATTCAGGTAGACTCTAGGCACGACTCCCGCGCTCGCGGAAACAACGATATCGACGAGACCGTCGTTATTGATATCGACGGGCAGGACCCATCCCAACCCCCATCCTCCCTGCTGAGGCCATTCTTGAGGAATTTGGTTGGAAGCATCTCTAAAAGATCCATCTCCATTATTCAAGAAAAGCTGCAGACGTGACCCTCCTCCACCGTTTCCTTGAAAGCCTTGTTGATCTTGATAACAGAAGATAAGGAGGTCGGGCCAACCATCATTATTAAAGTCCGCCGTCTCAATGTCTCCGGTTCCGCCGTTGGGAAAATAGAGGGGAGGTAAGTCAACAGAACGGCTAAAATTGCCTTTGCCATCATTCATCAGAAGCACGTCGCTGGTGTGGTCTGCTCCTTTTGTGCCATATCCAAGCACAAGATCCGGGTAGCCGTCTTTGTTCACGTCGACCAACAAACAGGATTCAAAGTTTTGCGTTAAATATGGAAGCGAGATTCGCGTTGTGTCTCTGGCAAAGACACCGCTTCCGTTGTTGACATAGGCACCCCACGCGTATGGATATGGTGCATTTATGACGTTGAAACCGGAAGTGTAGATATCGACATCTCCATCGCCGTCTATGTCACCAGCCGTGGACCAATGCCTGAAAGCAATTTCAGAGGGAATCCGCGTGCTTGTTTCGTCAGACAATCTCCCATCTGGCGTTTGAATGTAAATCCTTGATTGTCCGCCGGTGAGATTGCGTGGATCGTTCTGGGGATTAGTGCCAAAGTCATATCCTGTATTTGCGAAATAGATATCCTGGCGACCGTCGCCATTGAAGTCCGCGACAACCGCTTTCCTCGGCGTCTCCATCAACGTATCTTGGCTAGAAAAAACTTGAGACGTTACGTCTGTAAAGTGCCCCGAGCCATCGTTCTGAAGGGCCAGAAGAGGCCACAGCTGTCCCTGACCGCCATGACCGGCAGCAGCGACAAGATCAAGATTCCCGTCAGAATTGAAATCTATCGGCCAGTATTTGTAGATGCGTCCTAACCAAGCAGAATCATTTGGGGGTTGGATCATCTCCTGCGAAAAGAATGGAAGGAGGCTCAAGACAGTGCTGTGTACCCATTGTGGATCGTGAGAAGGAGACAGGAAACCTGTAAGGTCTAGATCCGGTGTGAGTCCAAGTTGAAGATGGAGTTTGTTGGGACCAAGATCGTGCGCAACCTGTCCGCCGCCATCGTCGAGGGGCCAGTAGGCAACGAGTCCATTCTCGTTACCTTGAAGATACCTCACAGCATTCGCATGCAACTCCGAACCAGTGAGCGCTCGATTCCACACTCGCACCTGACACAACGCCCCTCTGAATCCCGGATTGCCAAGTGATGTCCCATCTTGCTGCAGATAGCTACCGATCGAGAAAACGACGCCTGTATCTTGCGGTATTCCTGGACTTGTTCCACTGGCTTCCTGCGTTCCGTTGATGTACAACCTCAACGTATCTTGAGTCAGAGTCCCGGCAATGTGTGTCCAGGTCTTTAGGGGAACCGGGCTTGATGATGAGATTTGCTGAGTGCTTGTGCCGGTGCTTTGAGAGAAAGTCAGGAGTCCGGTTTGCGGATCAATGCTGAGACCATAGAGCACGCCGTTCAGCTGCTTCCCCACGATGAAATTGACGTTTGTCGTGGTGTCCAGGTACAGCCACGTTTCAAGAGTAAATTGGCTGCCGAGACTAATTTGTTTTGATGACGGTGCAAACGCGATGCGTTGACCACCTTCGGCAGGGGCATAGCTGGAGAATTCAAGCACGTATCGTTGCGAGGGTGGCGAGAGCGTCTGCCCAAGTGCCAAATTTAGGCAGCAAAATTCCAATAACGCTAATACCAAGCCACGAAAAAGATTTTTCATGATTTTCTCCATTTGTTATATCGAATGCATAAACTCGCTTCGTCTGACTTTCGTCAGACTGAAGAGTTTACCAACAAGTCGTAGGACACCTTTGAGGTGTCCTACGACTATATCTGTTCTCACCTCAGCAGCAGCATCTTCTTTACATCCACAAAGCTTCTTGCCGAACCGCTGAGCGGTGTTGCGATAATGCGATAGAAATAAATTCCCGATGAAACATTTGCGTTCCACGCTACTTCATGGTAACCGGCATCTTGCACAGCATTTGTCAGTACTTTGACCGTTTGTCCAAGTGTGTTGAAGATTTCAATCCTAATCTGACTTCGCACCGGCAGTCCGTATTGGATTGTGGTCGAGGGGTTAAAGGGATTGGGATAATTCTGTTCCAGCGAAAACGCGATTGGTAATTCGGCTCCAGGTACTTCCCGCACCGAAGTTACCATTTCCGACAGTGGGCGACTCCATACGCCGTTGCCATTAGTTCCGGCAAAGAGACTGGTGCTTGAGACTGCAAAAGCATTGACATAATTGTTCGTCAAACCAGTACTGACCGCAGTCCAGTTTGTGCCGTTGTTGGTCGAAAGAAAGACTCCGCCGCCACTAGTCCCGGCAAACAGATTCGTGCCTGAGATGGCAAGAGACAAAACGCTAGTATTCGTCAGGCCCGTATTGACTGCTGTCCAGTTTGTACCGTTGTCGGTCGAGAGAAAGACACCTCCGCCTAAAGTTCCGGCAAAGAGATTCGTGCCGGAGGCGGCAAAAGCATAGACGGAATTGTTCGTCAACCCAGTATTGGCTGCAGTCCAGTTTGTTCCGTTGTTGGTCGAAAGAAAAACACCACCATAATAAGTCTCTGCAAAGAGATTCGTGCCGCTGACGGCAAAAGCCTGGACAGAAGTATTTGTTAAACCAGTATTGACCGCAGTCCAGCTTGTGCCGTTATTTGTCGAAAGAAAGACCCCGCCATAAGTCCCGGCAAAGAGATTCGTACCAGAGACGGCAAGAGCATCGATAAAAGTATTCGTCAAGCCAGTATTGACCCAGCTTGTGCCACTATTTGTCGAAAGAAAGACCCCACCGCCGCTTCCCCAAGTCCCAACAAAGAGATTCGTGCCCGAGACGGCAAGAGCACGGACATCAGCGTTAGTCAAACCAGTATTGACTGAATCCCAACTTGTGCCGTTATTGGTCGAAAGAAAGACACCACCGAAGCCGGTCCCGGCAAAGAGATTTGTGCCCGAGACGGCAAAAACTTGGACATTAGTATTCGTCAAACCAGTATTGACTGCAGCCCAGCTTGTGCCGTTGTTAGTCGAAAGAAAGACCCCGCCGTGTAAAGTCCCTGCAAATAAATTCGTGCCGCCTGTCCCGTTGGGAAAGACGGCAAAAGAATAGACAGAAGAGCTTGTCAATCCTGTATTGACTGCAGTCCAACTTGTGCCGTTGTTGGTCGAAAGAAAGACACCTCCGCCTAAAGTCCCGGCAAAGAGATTCGTACCACCTGTCCCGTTGGGAAAGACGGCAAGAGAAGCGACATAAGTGTTAGTCAAACCAGCATTGACCGAAGTCCAGCTTGTGCCGTTGTTGGAAGATAGAAAAACACCGGCATCATTTCCGGCAAAGAGATTTGCGCCTAAGACTGCAAAAGCCTTGACAGAATAGTTCATCAAACCAGTATTGATCGAAGTCCAGCTTGTGCCGTTATTGGTCGAAAGAAATGCACCGCCATCAGTCCCCGCAAAGAGATTTGTGCCTGAGACTGCAAGAGCATAAACACGAGTACTATTCGGCAAACCAGTATTGACCGCATTCCAGCTTGTGCCGTTATTGGTTGAAAGAAATACGCCGCCGCCATAAGTCCCTGCAAAGAGATTCGTGCCAGAGACTGCAAGAGCAAGAACGTCAGTTTTCGTCAAACCAGTATTTGTCCAACTTGTGCCGTTGTTGGTTGTAAGAGAGACGCCGCCAGAAGTCCCGGCAAACAGATTCGTGCCAGAAACAACGAAAGATGTAACATAAGTATTAGCCAAACCCGTATTGACCGCACTCCAGTTTGTGCCGTTGTTGGTCGAAAGGAATACACCGCCGTCAGAAGTCCCGGCAAACAAATTCGTACCTGAGACGGCAAAAGCATTGACTGTACCCCCAAAAGGTCCGTTGGTTTGCACCCATTGGGCACGAAGCGCGCCTTCTTGCATCAAGAACACCATACAAACGATAAAAATGTAATATAATTTGTTCATAGTATTCACTCCTTTCTGGTGAATTCCTATTTTATTTCATCAGCACAAATTTCTTACCGCCGTGAACGTGCCCGCTTCAATCCGGTAGAAATAAACGCCGCTCGCGAAGCGTGTACCATCTCCGCCGGAGACGGATCCGCCTACGGCGGAAAATGCCGCTTGATTCGGCAAACGAGAATTCTGAAATTGGGGGCACAGGCAATGTATCTTTTTTCGGCTGGTTTGTCAAGGAGCGAAGGAAAAGAATCGTCTGTTATCGCTCGTCCCCATTTCTTTACTTTCCCTCAAAAGATTCTTATTTTACATCACTTAAGTCCCAATGATTCCTTCAGAAATGAGAACAATCGCTGTAGATTCTATTTCAATCGGCGGGAACGAGCCGCTTGTGCTTATTGCCGGACCGTGCGTTGTGGAAAACCGAGATCTTGTTCTCACAACAGCGGAAAAGATCAAAGAAATTTGCACGCGCCTGCGCGTGCCGGTGATTTTCAAATCGTCGTACAAGAAGGCAAACCGCACGAGCATCTCCGGATTTTCCGGCATCGGTATGGACAAGGCGCTCTCTGTTTTAGCTGAAGTGAAAAAGAATTTTGCAATGCCGGTTCTGACCGATGTTCATTCTCAGGAAGAAATCTCGGCCGCGGCAGATGCTGCCGATGTGCTGCAAATTCCGGCGTTTCTCTGCCGTCAAACGGAACTTCTTATTGCAGCAGGGAAAACCGGAAGAGTTGTGAACATCAAGAAAGGGCAGTTTCTCGCGCCGGAAGATATGAAACATCCTATTGAAAAAGTTGCTTCGACAGGAAACGAGAAAATTTTTGTCACGGAGCGCGGCGCATCGTTCGGCTATCACAATCTTGTCGTTGACATGCGCGGAATTCCGGTCATGCGCTCGTTCGGGTATCCTGTTATTTTGGATGCGACGCATTCGGTGCAGTTGCCGGGCGGGAGCGAAGGACAAAGCGGCGGTCAGCGGGAATTTATTTTTCCGATTGCGCGCGCCGGTGCTGCGGTCGGTATCAGCGGATTGTTTGTGGAAACGCATCCCGATCCGCCGCACGCGTTCAGCGATGCCGCAAGCCAGCTTCCGCTTTCTCAATTGGAAACACTGTTGAAGCAAGTTACTTTGATTGATAATCTTGTGAAACGAAACGGATGGCAATCGTAACAAGGTTCAAATTTAAAGTTCAACGTGAAACTTCGAACTTTCGACTTTGAGCCTTCTATAAAAATTTTCCATGAACATTTTCCCGACAAATGGACAATCTTTTCCGCGAGAACTTTCGGATTTTGAGCGCACAACGTTGCTCTGGCTTTTGCCGGAACACAAATCTGGCTATCAACACTATCGCCGTTGCATTGAGACATGGAAAGTGATCGGAAGAGGAAGACGCGGTGAGGGCAATTTTATTCTTGCGCCGGTCGAAGATCCCTTTGGGGAAGGAAATGTCCCGGATACTTCTGCTCCTCTTGCTTCGGTCTTTGCGTACGGAGTGATTGAAACGAGCGCGGGAAGAATTTCGGCAACGCTGCGCGAGGCGGAAGGAGATCAACTCGAATTTGAAATTGTCAGTCTCGATGGCGACAAGGTTCCGGAAATTTTCGAGGAGCGGCGGCGATGGAATTTTTCAGAATGGAATCCCGGCGCCGTTTGCCCGATGTGCATGCGGCATGTTCGTGAAGTGACGATTCACCGAGTGAGCGGAAATGCGCTTGTGCTTGCAGCGTGTCCTTCGGACAAGCGTCTCTGGATATATGACGGCAGCGACGGCGTTGTGCATTTGATTCCGGTAACGAATTTCTATAACGAGCTGATGATGCACAAGCGCGTTCGTGATCCGGAGATTGCTCTCGAG
>JAGWND010000048.1 GCA_028873075.1 Bacteroidota bacterium | reverse complement strand
CTGAGAAGTTCTGCTTTGAAGATCAAAAACGACAGCTTCCACGTTCCCTTCCCGCGACGAACCTCCGGCACCGTTATCGCTGGCAACTGAACCGACAATCAACTTGCCTTGCGCTGTATCAACAACAGCCCGTTCATCCTGATACCAGCACCATGCGCCATTGTCATTGAACTGGATCAAGTTTCCGTGAACAATATCTTTTTGCACCTGACCGAAAACCGCTGTCACTGAAAAAAACAGCACGTATCGCAGATACCGCATCATCTTTGGGCGAAGCTTCAACACATCAATTGACTTCCTCTTTCAACAAATGCTTCACCGCGTTAGCCAGAAAAATGTACTCTGAACAGATGTTTATTACAGACTCATTCTCTCCCCACAGGAACGGCCAGTCTTCCTGGTTCTCCGGAAAATCCGGTTTCAAAATTAGAATGCCCGGCACCACGCCTCCCGCGATAAACGACAAATCTGCTCTGTTGCCGCCGTAGAAACTTTCTTTCGAATGCACTCCGACACCGGAAACAAACGAGATATTTGAATACGGATGACAGCCGAACAGGTAGGCGATTCCACGAATCGCGTACTCGCTTCCGATGATGTTCGGAAAAGCTTCATGGAGGTAGTAGTTTGTCACGGCCCAACCTACGACTTCCTGACTCCCTCCCCATTGTCTTGTTCCGATTGGAACTCCGTAAGGATTATTTTTTAGAAGCTCGTCGTTCTTCTTCTTGAATGTCTCAACGTAAGGCTTCAGCCTGTCCTTATATTCTTTGCCGAAGTAGGGAATTGCGAGGACCGCAGTCTGAATATTCATATCAGGAAACCTGTCGAGTGCCTGCCAGATGAGTGTGGTAAAAGTGTCTGCATAGTGAATATTCTTTGAAGAAATATAAAGCTGCAGAGCCGCAGCGATTTTTGGAAATTGCTGTGCGAAGAAAGGTACTCGGCTGTTGTTAACAATCGTGTCCTTGTGCTGTCTATCCCATGATTGTTCCGCGACGGCGAGACATTCGGCAGAAAGAGAGTCGTTGAACCCTTTCAGTGCACGACTCGCGGAAGCAAGCGCACCGATCGAGAGATCGTTTATCCATGGCTCGTTGCTTGTAAATGCCCATCTATCGTCCGGCGTTCCGCTCGAGTCCCCTTCAACCTGATACGGCTTGAGCCTCGGGGTGTATATCTTGTTGTCCGTTATGTCCGCGGCATCACCGACCTGAACATACTCGTAAAGGTGCGCCTCGTTTATTCCGGCGATCGCGCGACCGAATGCTTTTTGCTGTCCAAGCTGCTGAAGAATTCCATGTTCTATTTGCTGGAGTATGTCCGGCTTGCCGTCGGGATCATGGATATCAACGTAGCGCTCCCTTTCACTGATGTATGTTTCATCTAATTGGGGTTTGAACGCTTCCCATGCAGCAGCGAAGTTCGAAATAGTGCGGCACTGCGAAGGCTCATCAATATCGAAATCACCGGCATCAAACCAGCCGCCGACGTTCAATCCGGGAATATGCTCACCCGGCTTGTAGCGCGTGCCGGTGGACTTTCCCATGCTGTAACCGTCGAAATGCTCTTCATTAGGCGGTGCCTGCCGTGCGTCGTCGAGAAACGGCACACCGTGCCAAACCCTGTACGCGTCTCTCACGTACATGTGATCCATCTGAACGGGGAACCATACATCGAGAGTCTGATGCCACACATTGTTGTACACATGCGAAGCGATGGGAA
The DNA here is from genome assembly GCA_028873075.1 of Bacteroidota bacterium. Classification (GTDB taxonomy): domain Bacteria; phylum Bacteroidota; class Ignavibacteria; order UBA10030; family UBA8401; genus JAJYOI01. Next base: position 15,441 of record JAGWND010000048.1, on the reverse strand, counting down.
AGACATTTGACTTTTCATTTCCATATTTGATGAAATAGACGCCGCTATCTTGGACGGAAGAAAAATCGAAAGTGACATCGTTGTACCGCATCCACGTGCCCCATGTCTCGACGGGTGCAGTGAACACTCTTTCAAAATTGCCCTGCGGCGTAACACGGTAGAGAGACGCGGTCTTGAGAGGAGCGTCGTTCTTGTCCAACTCGATGACCGCCCTCTTCTCCTGCTTAGGATGATAGCCGACCTGAGAAAATTCGATGACCGGCTTGCGAATCCAATTCTTCGGTGAGCTCGCAATCAGATGCCACTCTACCACGTTGCCTGTTTTGTTCTCGGGAATAAGGCTTCTTACAACAAGCCAACCGTTCTCTGCGATGTTGCGCCCGTCGTAGAACATGAGTTTCCCTTGGGTGGAACGGATTTCAACCCGCCTTTGGGAATCTGCAGGCGCAAGAATCAACGTCGAGCCGGTTGCCATCGGCAATGGATCAACATACACTTGTCTGCCTTTGCCATCGAATGTTGAGTGATTGGCATATTGAGAAATTTTCAGAGAATCGGGCTTAGTAACGATGGGTCCCGCCGGATAAAGCGGAAAGATGTGTGGACTATGATCCATCAGATAAATCTCGTGGGAATACTCCGTCGGCAGGAATTCAAGATTGAACCCCGCATGTCCGATCAATCTTTCCGGCAACGGCTTGTCGAGATAGACAGCGATCCATACTTCCTGATTCTCCGCTGTAACGACAACTTTCGGGTAAAAATCATACTCTTTGTAACCGAGAGTCACTTCAATGCTTTTCTTCTTTCTATCAACCATTCTGTCAACTACAGCCGGAACTGCATCCCATTGTTCAGGAGTAGATCTCAACCTGACCGCGCCGTTGGTCGCTGTTCGCACGCCGCACTGAATCAGCTCTATGCCAGCGTGTTTCTCGTCGAAGAAATATCCATTATACTCATTGCTGAAAACCAAAACGTTCAAGCCGCGTGTCTCAAAATAGCCGAGATCATTCAACTGAAGTTTCTGGGCGAAAGAGATGTCGAGCATTGAAAATAGCGACAAAGCAAGAACTGAAAAAGTTAGTTGTTTCATGACCCATCTCTGCAGTTGTTTTTTAACACCTATGCTTGAATTATTCTTTCTTGTTACGCAAAATGATTTTTTAGACCGCCAAACGCAGAATAGTGTCATTCCCGCCCGCCTGCCAAAGCGAAGCGGCGGGCAGGCGAAAGCGGGAATCCAATTATGGATGCCCGACTAAAGCGTTCGGGCATGACGGACTCACTTTTTTAGGGAAACTTTTTCTCTGCGTAACATTATTCTTTTAAGCAAACGGCTTCATATTGATACTATTTCAACAGAATAAGTTTTCTCGTTTCGGAATACGATCCTTCTTGAAGGCGAGCAAAGTACGTGCCGCTTGGCAGTCCTTCGGCATTCCACTCTTTTGAATATGTACCAGGAACCATCTCCTTGGAAAAAAGCGTCGCCACTTTCCGCCCCAAGGAGTCAAAAATTTTCAACGTCACAAAAGCCTTTGCAGGCAGAGTAAATGTAATTGTTGTCGAAGGATTAAACGGGTTCGGATAATTCTGTAACAGTGAAAACGTCTTGGGTTGATGTCCCGGCTTTTCATTCACAGAAGCCGTTGCTTCTTCGGAAAATAGAGTTAGATCAACAGCCTCAGCCATCGCATGGTGTCCGGTTTCGCTTGGATGCAAATGATCCCCCGAATCGTACGTCGGCAGAAGTTTTAAAGTATCAGCCGGATTCCGCAGGGCTTTGTCAAAATCAATGACCGCATCGAAACGACCGCTATGCCGTATCCAATCATTGACTGTTTGCTTGGCATTTTGATGATCCTGCGAATCATAAAATGAGCCGCCAAAGGGAAGCAACGTTGCTCCATACACAAGCAGGCTGTTGACGTGGGCGCTGTCTATCATCTGCTCGTAAGCAGCAATTAAATTCTGCGCCACTGCAGCCGAACCTTGCGAACCAAATGCACCACCGATATCATTTATCCCTTCGAGGATGATCAACCACCTTACTCCATTCTGATCAAGCACATCCCGCTTAAACCGGCTGAGTGCAGAAGGTCCCAAACAGTTGCCCAACACACGATTGCCGCCGATTCCTTCGTTCAAGACTGCTACATGTTGTGTAGCGGGATTGTTCTGAAGACGACGTGCAAGCTCATCGGGCCAGCGATCTTGTTTGTTTGTGCCGGAACCGCGTCCATCGGTAATTGAGTTTCCAAGAATCGCAACAGCATACGTTGCATCAGGCGCTTGCACCTCAATAGTGTTGATAGCGTACCAGTGTTCGGTCGTAACAGCGCCGGAAAAATCAGCTTTGGATATTTCATTACCGGTAAGAATGTATAAAGTAGTTCTCGATCCCGGATGCCCGGTTACCGTTGCTGATGTACTTCCGAAATAGATCGTGATTGCAACATCGCTCAACGGTTCCAACACAAAATGAAAAGGATCCGACATGACTGCACTATCCGGTTGCATTGTTACCTCCTGACTTCCGTTGAAATACAACGGAGTGTCCGTAGCCGTATCAATGAGGCCGCCACCGTGTGAAATAGCAATATGAACTTGATGTATCGTGACGGGGCTTGTACTGAATTCATTGGAGAATCGCATCCGCAGACTATCTCCGCCAATCGAAACGTGAACGATTTGCCGAAGCGTGTTATTGCTCAAACCGGGGGATGGAGGGTTGTTGCCGGTTTCAACGAGCTGCGGCGCTGTGCTCCACGTTCCGATCCATTTTGTTGCAGAAGTCATTCCACGCGATTCAGTGAAATACCTTGTGAAAAAGTCGGTCATCATTTTGAAATATGCATCAACAAGCACACCGGGCCCGTGTTGACCGCCGGGCACTAAAACAAATTGACTCGGGATGTTCGCTTTCTGCAAAGCATTAAAAAGTAATTTACTGTCACAATGGGGAACTAACGGGTCTGCGTCGCCATGAATGATAAGAAAAGGCGGATCGGTTGAATCCACATACGTTATCGGATCTGCGAGAGTACATTTAGCAGGATTATCTTGAATTGGCCCTCCAATAAGACTCGATTCCGGAGAATTGGATGCGTTATGATCAAGACTGCTTCCGCAAGAGTCCATGACAAGAAAGTTTGTAGGTCCAAACCAGTCAACGACAGCATTGACTGAACTGCTGTACGCCGTATCGGGTCCGACGCTGCCTTCTATATTTTCCGTTATCGAATCAACCGTAAAACCTTTTACAAATCCCGAAGTCCCCGCCAGTGCAGCAAGGTGTCCGCCTGATGAGTACCCTGTTATTCCGATAAAAGAAGTATCGATTTGATATTTCTCTGCATTGGCACGGATGAATCTTACAACAGCTTTTATATCTTGTATCTGTGCAGGGAATTTAGCATCCGAACTCGAGCGGTGGTTGGGCATGACTACAGCAAAGCCTGCATCAAGCAGTGCTTTTCCAAGCGTTGGAAGATCGGTTCCTTTCAGGTTATCGCTGAACCATGCACTGCCATAAATTTCTATCACCGCCGGATATGTTGGCTTTTCGATTTCAGGCAAATAAATATCCAACCTGTGATAGACCATTGAATCGCCGGCATAGTCCAAATCTTTCCAGCTTTTTGAATATTGCTGGCTGAAACAATTGATGTACAATAGAGAAAGAACTGAAATTGCAAAGAGCTTCATCATGTCTCCTACAAAAAGTTTTTTCATTTCCCTTCCCGAAACAACATGCCATCCGGAATTTTCCTTTTTTGTATTCCGGGACCTTCGATGCTCGCATCGAGAACCATGCCGCCGGCTGCTTGAAAAAACGTAACTTTTATCTCGTGATAACCTGCTCGTAAAAAAGCTTCTCCCGACCGTTCCTCCGGTGCATGTTGCCCATCGTTCGATACAACCAAATCCCGGTCGAGGTACAAACTCGAGCCGTCGTCCGAGTTCAAATAAAAAGTGTACGAGCCGTTGTTCGGAATGTTGATGTAACCGGAGTACTGCACGCCGAAATTCTCGTCGGAGCTTTCCTTTGGAATGACAATATTTTCAATCGTTCCTCCTTTCACAGGTGTCAGCAGGTCGAAGTTCGGCAATTCTTCCCACGTGCCTTCGTAATACTTATACTCGAGCCCTTGCATTGGATTCTTAAGCACCAAGGGTGGAGGTGCTTCAACAGTTCCGTTCAGATCAAGCATAACGACAGACATCGGCGGCATATTCACTGTTAAACTGTTGCTCGCTAATTTGTAGTCTGAAAAAATTTTCGGAATGACTTGATTTGGATGATCAAACGTGTTTTCGTCGTTCATTTTATTCGCGGTCAAAATCTTTCCGGAGATTTTTTTTCCTGTGAATCTTTCAAATTGAACTGCGACGGTTTCTGAAGAGCGAGGATCAATGTTGCACAATGCGATGTGAACCTTTCCGTCCTTATCTATCGAAGCGGAAGCGTTGACAGCGGGAAGTGTATCTTTGTCGAAAACATACGAAGCAGAATTCACCTTCATCGGGATCAATCGTGCATTCTGGTGCACTTTGAAAAGATCGAACACATAGTAGGTCGGCGTGAGAATAATTTCGCTGCTGTCTGTCAGAATCATTGCCTGAAGAACGTTGACCATCTGCGCGATGTTTGCCATTCTCACGCGGTCGCAATGGTTATTGAAGATATTCAAGTTGCAAGCAGCGGTGATTGCATCCCGCATTGTATTTTGTTGGTAGAGAAAGGCAGGATTAGTTCCAGGTTCAACCGCATACCATGTTCCCCATTCGTCAACAACCAGCGCCACGCGTTTGCCGGGATCATAGGTATCCATGATCACTTCGTTCTTTTCGATCAACTCATCCATCTTGAGCGTGCCTTTCATTGTGGCAAACCAGTCTTTCTCATCAAAATCGGCAGCAGGTTTTGAGTTCTCAAATGTGTAGTAGTGAAGCGACAATCCGTCGAAACTTTTTCTTGCGTTCTTCATCAACACTTCAGTCCAATGGTAATCGCCGCCGCCGGCACCGACTGCAATCTTGAAAATTTTATTCTTGCCGTAGTTTTTCAGGAACGTGCTGTATCTTCTGACTTGGTCCGCATAATATTCCGGAGTCATATTTCCGCCGCACCCCCAGCTTTCGTTACCGAGCCCCCAATATTTCACTCCCCACGATGAGTCGCGCCCGTTTTTTTCCCGCAGCTCCGTCATCGGGCTTTCGTTGTCCGAATTGACGTACTCGACCCACTCTGAAAACTCCTGTACCGTTCCGCTGCCCACGTTGCCGGTAAAGTACGGCTCAGCACCGATCAGTTTACAGAATTCTAAAAATTCATGCGTGCCGAAGCCGTTGTCATCCGTAACGTTGCCCCAGCTTGTGTTTGTCGTTTTCGGACGAAGTGCACGAGGTCCTATTCCGTCTTTCCAATGGTAGCCGTCGGCAAAGCAGCCGCCGGGCCAGCGAAGAACGGGAACGCGGATTTCTTTCAATGCATCAACAACATCTTTTCGCATGCCGTCAATATTCGGTACCGGAGAATTTTCTCCGACCCAGATTCCGCCGTAAATGCAATGACCGAGATCTTCGCTGAATTGTCCGTAAATATTTTTATTAATCTTGTACTTGATCTTCGTTGCATCCAACACAGCGGTGGTTTGATGCTGCTGCGCTGTAAGGTAAGAAACAAAAAATAAAGCGAGAGCGAGAGAACGTAAGAAACGTTTCATGAGACACCTTTAAAATTCAAGATTGTATTTTGTATACGCAACGACCCCTTCTCTACCTCTCTCCTCTTTTGCCAAAGGCATCCCTTGGGGACAGGGGGGAGAGAATTTGTTCCCTCTCCCGACGTATCAGGAGAGGGTCGGGGTGGAGTCATCACTGCGATATAAAGGTTGTTACGCTTGACGCATCCAACATCGCTGCGAATCTGCCGTTCGACACGGTGAAAAAATTCCCTTGAGCACAGCTCTTCACACTCGATGTTACATACGATGCAAAAACCTCGGCTGTTCCGTTTTGCAATGCAAACGACTGATTCACTGGAGAAGTATTTAAATTTATGGCAACGATAACGATCTTGGCTCCACTTTTATATGCCGTTACATAAACATTTCTCTGAGGTTGAGGGGAGGCTGAAACTTTATAGAATCCGGGACGAACGAATTTTGCATACTGCGACATGACATACCCCCGCTTTGTCGGACCGCCGTTATTTTCGTAGATGGGACCATAGAATCTTACAATGTACCACCACACATACGCGCTCATGCCGGCATTCATACAATCATTAATTTCTTTACCGGTAGCAAGAACATGTGCCCATGTCGTATCCGTATCGAGATGCTCGGTCATCCACAATTCCTTCCCTTTTTCAACTGCAAGAGGATACGTGGTAAGTCCGCCGCCGTAAATGTGCCCTGCGATGAATGCAATGTTCGCAGCCGCAGTCGGATCGTTGAGTGTCGAATCCGAAAGCTGATGTTTAAAGTTTTCTGATTCAGGCATGAAGACCGGAACACCAACTGCTGGCGCATTATTCTTCATGAAGTTGAGAAACTGCGTCGCGTTCCAATAGCATGATTCATAGTTCACGTTTGCGTCCGGCTCGTTCTGAACTGAAATGGCATAGAGCGAAACGCCGTTGCTCGACATCGTGTCGGCAAATGCTTTTACATGTGCGGCGTAGGCTGCATAAGCGCTTTGATTCAGATAGCCGCCGATCGTGCTGTTGTTGCTCTTCATCCAAGCCGGCGGCGTCCATGGCGTCGCAATGACCGTAACCCCCATCGAGCTTGCCGCCTTCGCTGTCGGAACGTAGACGCTGAACGAGGTTGAATCAGGCGGAATTCTAAGACGCAAGATACTGAAACCGAGTTGACCGGGACCGGTTCCGAACGCAGTCTGGATTTGTCCCGCGGTCATATCGGGTCTCCACTGCACAATGTTCGCTGCACCAAAACCTCTGATGACCTGCTGAATGCTGTCTAAAAAAACGGTTGCTACAGGGATGGGGGACACAGTGAAATTCAATGCCGTATCGCTTTGAACTTCTACGCTGTCGAATTCTTGTGAAACAACTGCGGGGAACGTGCTGTCGGTATTTTCTATCCGAACGGCGAACGTTCCTGCGCTGAAAATCACAGCGCGTTCTTTTCCGGTTTCAGAACTTTGCGAAGGAAATTGTGCGGGCAGAAAAGAAAAATTCCCTCCGCTTGTGCCGTATACCATTTTTTTTACCTGTGTTCCACCTTTCGCCTGCAAACGATAAAAGTAGACCCCCGCGGCAACTTTCTTGCCGGCGTCGTCTGTGCCGTCCCACATCATGCCGTGTACTCCGCTCGTTTGAATACCGGCAGCAAAGCTTTTTATCTTTCTCCCGAGAATATCGAAGATCGTCACTTTTATTTGAGACGGTTGATCGAGCTTGTATGATATTTCTGTTGACGATGAAAACGGGTTCGGATAGTTTTGTTCCAATTCAAACCGGGCCGGCATAACGTTGTTCGGTTTCACTGAAGTAACGACCACATCGAGTTTGTAATTCCCAGAAGTGTCAGTCAGCGAAGAAAATTTTTTTGCCGTGTCGCTATTATCAATGAATGTGACAAGCGCGTATTTCACCGGTGTTGTTGAAGCGGAAATCGAGCCTTGCACGGTGTATGATTGAGCATGAACATTGAATGCAATAACCAGCAGTGTGAAGGAAATGAATAAAACATGGTTGTGAACGGTTTTCATAAATGTCTTGCCTTTCTAATGTGAAGTTAACAAATATTTTCGCAGCCACTGCAGTGCCGGACGCTCGCTTCCATCGGCACGAACGAGGTACGTGAATCGTCTCCATGTTTCGTGCTGCATATACCCCCACAGCGTCACTCCTTTCACTGCCGGATGTTCGTACAACACAGGAAAGATTGTTTGGTACCGCTGCAACTGAGTTGAATCGTCTTGCCGGTCAATGTCAAGCTCGGAAATATAAATCGGGAGTCCGGTGGCGGCAAGGCTGTCTAAATTATTTTTCAGTGCCGTCACCGAAGCGCCTCCGTCCACTTCAAACCAGTGCGCTTGCACTCCGATACCGTCAATCAGTCCTCTTTCTTTTAATACGTTGATAATCTGCAAATACTTGGCACCGGCAGTATCGCCGTTGATTACGCTGTACTCATTGATGAGCAATTTTGTTCTCGGCGACCAATATTTTCTTGCCAACTCAAACGCTTTGATCACCCAATCCCAGCCGGTTGCGCCGCTGCCGCCAAGCACGTTCTTATACGAGGGGGGATGATGAAGCGGCTCGTTAACAACATCACAAAAATCGGCTTCCGGATATCGTTGTCCGGTCGTGTCTATCCATTTTACAATTTCCTGATATTGACTTGCCGAATCGAGGGTGCTCATAAAACTTGGCTGCTGGCTCCCCCAAATCAAAGTATGGTGCTTGTACGGAAAATGATTTGAGAGCGCATAATGATAAATGCTGTCGAGATGCGCAAAGTCGTACGAGCCTTGACTCATTTCAACACTCCCCCACTTCCCCGCATTCTCGGCAGTCACTTGGTCCCAATACTGTGAAAAGTTAGCATGAAAAGCTCTGCCAATGATATTCCCGACAAACTTCGTTTTGTTGCTTGCTAACGGCTGGGAAAAAGATTGCTGATAACAGAAAACAAAAATGAAGAACAGCATGCTGATAACTTGAGCCGAAGACGAGAAAATACGAAGATAAGAACATGAGTACGTCTTATCCTCCGAGCTTTTCTGCCTCTGAGCTTCTTGTTGCTTTAACGAGCGTTCCATTGTTCCTTTCACATCACTGTAGGTTTAACGCAGAAGGAGCATTTCCCGCACCGCACTGTCATTGCCGGCGCGAAGGGAATAGAAATACATGCCACTGGATAAATTTGAGGCATCAAAATTCACTTCGTACACTCCCGGTACTTTCCTCTCGTTCACCAGCGTCGCAACTTCTCTTCCAAGAATATCATACACCTTCAACGTTACAAACCGTACATCGGCAATCGTAAATCGAAAATGCGTCGCGGGATTGAACGGGTTCGGATAGTTCTGCTCTAATGTAAACTTCAGCAGAGTTCCCCGGTGTTCCTCAACGCCTGTCGGGGCTTCTCCGGTGGTGAAGTAGGCGAAAGAAGAAAAAGGACTTTCCGCCTTAGCATTGAGCGCACTGACGTGCCAATAGTACGTTGTGTTTGCGTTAAGCGTGTCCGATTGAAAAACAGTATCCGCGACAGTCGTATCTATCAACAGCGATGAGAATGTTCTCACCGCAGAAACCTGAAGGTGATATGCAGTTGCGGAATCCGACGAATTCCAGCTGAACAAAGGAGCGAGCGATTCGCCGGTATCGGTCGGGGAAATGAGCGCTGGCCGAAATGGAGCTTCAAGATAGGTGCGCAGCCACTGAATTGCGGGTCGCTCGGCCCGCCTGTCAGTTACTAAATATGCATTCGCTTCCCGACTCCACATGTCATATTCGATATATCCCCATAGGGTAATACCTCGAACACCTGGATCTTCGTACAACGCGGGAAATATTGATTGATATTTTAGCAGTTGTGTATTATCATCGGACTCGTTGACAGAAAACTCCGAAATATAAACCGGCAGGCCCGTTGCGGTTAATTTATCTAAATTAGCTTTCAGCGTAGTTACGGACGGACCATCCACTTCAAATGAATGCGCCTGTACTCCGATGCCGTCAATCAACCCCCTGTCCTTCAAGAGATTTATTATTTGAAGGTATTTTGCATTTCGAGTAGCATCATTAATTACGTTATAGTCATTGAGCAATAATTTCGTCTTCGGCTGCCAATATTGCCTTGCAAGCTCAAAGGCTTTAATGACCCAATCCCAACCGGTCGTCCCGTCTCCGCCAAGAACATTTTTGTAAGAAGGCGCATGATCAATCGGCTCATTGACGACATCACAAAAAGCAGTCTCAGGGTACCTTTGAGCACACGTATCTATCCAGTTCACTATTTCCCGGTATTCCTGTGCAGAATCCAAGCTTCCGTCGGTCATAAATCCGGGCTGCTGGGAATTCCAGATCAGGTTGTGTTCTTTGAAAGGATATCCGTGCGAAAGCGCATAGTTATACATTGCATCAAGCTGCGACCATGAATATGAGCCCGGTGTAAACTCGATACTCCCCCATTTCCCGGCATTTCCCGGTGTAACCTGATTCCAGTATTTGGAAAACGTGCTCGGGATGTTGAAACCATCGCTGATGGCGCTTCCTACAAATTTTGTTTTGCCCGCAGCTAACGGTTGTGAAAAAATGTGCAGGGGACAAAAAATAACCATAAAGAACAGAATGTTGATGACAGGAACAGAAGATGAGAAAATAAGAAAATGAGAATATGAGAATGTCTTACCTTCTGAACTTTTTCTCTTCTGAACTTCTTGTTTTAACCAACGTACCATGTTTTTCTTCCCATTTTATTTCGTCAGAACCATTTCATGCACAGCATAGTAACTGCCGGCGCAAAGAACATAGAAATACATACCGCTGGAAAATTTACTCGCGTTAAAACTCACTTCATACTTGCCCGGCGCTTTTCGTTCATTCACTAACGTCGAAACTTCTCGTCCGAGAATGTCATACATCTTCCGCTGCTTGTGTAACCGGAGCGGAAGAAGGCAGTGCCGGGAGTTTGGTTGTGCCACACAAGCGTATGTCCTCGGAATGTGAATCCTTGTCTCTTTGCCCATGGGAGCGACCGAAGTAACCAAAAAAGCCGCAAGAAAAATTCTCACAATGTTCGTTTCAGAAAACATTAGACGACCCTTTGTTTGTTATTGCCAGCTCATTGAAGTTATGCGGTGCAAGAAGAACGTTATTCCCGAATGTCCCGCTGTACGGGATGCCGTAAAGCGGCATTTTTATCGGGAATCTAATCATCGAATTATAAAAGAATGGATTCCCGCTTTCGCGGGAATGGCAGTGAACAGTTACTATTGTTTTTCATTTCCACTCATCAGTCCTAAACGGTGAAGCAGGTAATCCTTCACTATTGTAAAGGTTTGCTCCTTCCGGGTCGTCGGCCCATGCATATCGGACTGCAACAGGGCGCCTGATACTGTTGCTCCACACGACAACTTTCTTGTCTACAATCTTTGCTTTTGCCCAGACGAATTTTTTGTCGGCTCCGGCTATGGCAAAAGAGCGAAGCTCCTTTCCTTTCACCATCAAGCCGCTCCCAATGTTTGTAAACGTCAATTCAACTTTATTGCCCTTCGTTCTCATCGCTTGATAGACGGGTCCCGAATCCACCACGTTATCTTCACCGTATGCGATTTTCTCGGCGGCAAGCGCAAGCCTATTGCCGACATCTTGTTTGTTGAGAGGATGAATGTCGTTCCACTCACCGATGTCAATTGTCACAGCCATACCGGTATTGGGAAGGAATAATGTTTGAAGCTGCGCTTCACGAAGCAGCGCCCAGCCGCTTTCGGAAGGCTGGCTCTTCGCCTCCATAAAATTCGGCAACTGAACAAACAGGAAAGGAAAATCTCCTTCGCCCCATCTGGCTCTCCAATCACGAATCAATGTGGAAAATAACTCCCGGTACTCGAAAGGTCTTCCCGCATTCGATTCGCCCTGATACCAGATCACTCCTTTGATATGATAGTTGAGAAGCGGGGCAACCATCGCGTTATATAAGCCGAGCGGCATCCATCGTACAAACGTCTGTCCCGCCAAGGGCGGCATCTCGGCACCGAGATGATACCTCCATTTGCCTGCTATGCTCACAGTATCATTGCCGGCTACAATTGCGTACAGCTTGTCTGGAACAAAACCGCCTTTTCCCGCATTGCTGATCACGCGAACGACGACGCTGTTTTCGCCCGTCTTCAATACTCCGGCGGGAATATCGTATCGTCGCGGAGGATATTGATAGCTCACTGTTCCGACAAATCTGCCGTTGATGTATGCGGAATCGGCGTCAACAATTCTCCCTAAAATTAATTTTGCAGGCGTGTTCAACATTGAAGGGGGAATGTTCACGGTCTTTCTGAACCACACAACGCCGTTTATCCATCCGAGCTTGGTTTCATTTGCCCAGTACCCCGGCACGTTCATGGAATCCCAATCAGAAGCATTGAACGAAGGATCGTGCCACGGATGCTGCGGGTCTTTGTTGCCTTGATCAGCTTTCCATAACTCTGCGTACCAAGCATCTATTCTTGCACGGTCCGCTGTTTCTATTTTTTTGATCAACATACTGTCCCGGAACATTTCAGCTTGACGATAATATTTTGCAAATCTCTTGAGAGAATCAGCACTTATCCATGACTCGACCGGCGAGCCGCCGAGGCTCGAATTAATCAAGCCGATCGGCACGTTGTATTTTTCGTACAGATATTTCCCGAAAAAATATGCTACTGCGGAAAAGTCCGGTGTGTTTTCTGGGCTGGCTGCCTTCCACAGTCCATACGGCAAATTATTTTCCGGCTGATTAAAATTGTATCTTTGCGGAACGTAAAACTGCCTGAGAAATTTATTTTCGGAATGTTCTATTTCCCCCGGATAATTCCAGCTTACTCTCTTCATCGGAAGCTCCATGTTGGATTGACCGGAACAGAGCCACACCTCGCCAATGACAACATCGTGTATTATTACGGTATCCGAGGCAGAGATCGTCATCGTGTACGGTCCGCCTGCTTTCAAATTTGAGAGCGTAATCTCCCACTCTCCGGAATCGTTCGCAGTTGTGTTGTAGGTGGAGCCAATGAAGCTGAGAGATATTTTTTCGCGGTGCACAGCCCATCCCCAGATTTTTACGTCTGCATTCCGCTGTAACACCATGCCGTCGCTGATGAGCTTCGGCAGCCGGATTTGCGCCAAAGTGGTTGCGGAAATAACAAAAGAGAAAAGAAGAATCAGTTTGTTCAGCTTTGTACACATAAATGTAGTCCTTTAATCACGAAAATACCTTTCTGCAAACTTGATAAACGTCGGCCAATTAGGAAGCGTCGTATGCCCGCCGTGATGTTGCCTGAAAGCAATATCGCCGTCAATGAGCGCTGTGCCCACCGGCGGCATTTCCGTTGTTCCCAAATCTTTTTTACCGAGAAGTCTGTACACCGGTCCCGCGGCAACCGCTGCCATAAACTGTCCTTTGTCATCAACCCAGTTGCCTTCAACGGCAGGCGAGCCGCAGCTAATGAACACGGGGCGCGGTGCGCACATTGCGATCAACTCATGAGCATCAACCGGTAAATCTCCCGGAACAAGAGGCCCGGCATATTTCAAAAAATTGCCGCACATCCAGTGATACTCGTACGACGATGCGATATTCTCCACCTGTTCTCCAAAATTCCGGCGCAGCAGTTTTGCGCCGCCTTCACCCGAAGAACCTATGAAGCCGATGGCAAACCGTTGATCGTACGCCATCGTTACCAACGCGGCTTTCCCATATCGTGAAAGTCCTTCAATACCGACTTTCTTTCCGTCAACGGATGAATCTGTCTGCAGGTAATCCAACGCCCTGCTCGCGCCCCATGCCCATGCACGCAGCGTTCCCCAATCATCTAACTTGCGCGGCTGGCCTTTATTAACTAAGCCGATAATTCCTTTCGTTAAACCGGCGCCGTTATCTTCCTGAACACTTGTTGGAATTAAAATCGCAAAACCCCAGCCTTTCGACAACACCATCGGCTGCCAGTTTGACATCGAATCCACAAACTTTTTCATTGTATCGGTCATCTTAAATCCCGGAGGAAACGTAAATCCGAATTCCATCATCACCGGAACGGGACCTTGAGCGTTTGCCGGAACTGTCAGCGAGAAATGAATATCAACTGAAAGGAGAGAATAGGATGAATTATCAACGTGGCCCAAAAGCTTTTTCGTTATTGCGGGAATATTTTTAATCGTGTCTTTTGTCGTGCTGATAACCTCCCAATGAACACTGGGAAGATTCTTCGGCACTCTTCCGTAAATTTCTCCGTCAAAATCTTCTTCGATTTCCGGACGGCGCAGTTTCCACCACATCTCAGGAGTCGTGACTTTTCGGCCGTTGTTCAATCTCAGCGGGTCGGGGAGACCCGGGTACGGATTGGCTTTGGATTCGTCTGAGTTTGCCGCATTGAGCGCGTTGGGATTTCCCGACGGACCCTGGCGAAGGGAATCAATGTTCAGCAGCTTCATCAGCCTTGCATGGTCTTGCCGTGCAGTCAATCGAACAGGAGGTGTAAGCGAGTCAGCAACCACCGGTGTGTTTGTCCCATAGGGATTTTCACTCTGAGCAAATAATTGACAAACAAACAAAGTAATTAGTAGGAAGGCGAAACAACCGATTTTCACTGTTACTTTCATATAACTTTACCTGTATAACAAAGCAGTCATTTGTACTTGTAAAGAATTACCTTCTGAATGCTGAACGTATTTCCCGGCAAATCCATGTGCCTGCCTTGATGACTTTGATCTCCATTCATCCTGCGGCCGGCAATCCACGTGCCGTCGGCAAATTTTCCCTCATCAAGACTTCCGATGCCGGCAATCGCACCATCATTCGTCGCCGGCTCGAATGTTACAACTAATCCTCTTCCGGCAATGTAATACTCATTCGGTGAAATCATGATGATCATTCCGCCGTACCGCGGATTCTCCCCTTCGTTTTTCGGCGCAAAGGGCCAGCTATACTCGTGGTGAAAAGTGAAGATGTAGTCGCCTAATTTTATTTTTTCCGTTTGGCCCGCGCTGTCCAAAATAACCCCCGCCATCGTTCCTTCTCCCTGATGTGAAAGTATCAGAGGAGTCAGTTGACGCAGCACATCATACCCTTTTGAAACTTGATTGTTTGACGGATCGGAAAGCGATTCAATGGAGAACGGGCTGTAGCCCATGACATTATGCTGCGCAATCGCATAATAAGCGTTAGCGACGCTTTGATTGTTTCCTACTTCCGGAATAAAAAACTGATTGAACATTTGACCAGTCCCGCTGAGAGGCACGTCATATTTCGAAACCCACTCCGCAAAGTTTTGAAAGTAGACGTCCGGTGCAAGAAAATCTAATGCCGGAGCCGCAGCCTTCCACATATCCATAAGGTGAGGCAACGGTCCGCCGCTCGGATATTGACCCGGCTTGTAACCGGGACGAATCAGCGCGGCGTTCACGTACATCGGCAGAGGATATTCTTTTTTCCCTGCTTCTGCAACGTACTCGGTGTACTTTGCAAAATACCATGCCATAAAAATTTCATCCGTCTGCGGGCTCTTTCCGAATATTTCCTCCCAGTTGCCGGAAGTTTTGAACCCGTTTTTCTGCCACAGTTCAACGAGATTTGGATTGAGCTCGGTTTTATGTTCCTGCAAATATTTTATGAATTCTTCCGGCACTGCATCGCCGAAAAACTTATTTGCTTCCTCGCTGTAGTCTCTTGCATCAGGAATCATTCCGATTTCATT
>JAGWND010000047.1 GCA_028873075.1 Bacteroidota bacterium | reverse complement strand
TACCACGCCTGATGCAGTTGTGTTGTACGATGACCGCGGTACCGTGATGGATTCCGTTTATTACAAGCCATCGTGGGGTGGAGCAAACGGGAGTTCGTTGCAGCGATTTGATTTCTTCGGTACTTCCGGCGATTCGGCAAACTGGATCGCGGCAGCGCCCTCTCCCGGAGTCGCCAATCCTGCCGCGAAGAAAGACTTTGACGCAGCGATACAGCGATTCTCTGCGACGAAAATAGGAACCGGCACTCATCTTTCGTGCGTCGTATACAATGCAGGAAGGCAAGCAATGGCAGGCGCTGTGCTGAAACTTTACCACGACGAAAATGCGGACAGCATTCCGCAAACGAATGAACTGCTTATCTCGGAAGAAATTTCTCTTCTGAACCCTTCAGACTCAATCGAAATTTCTTGGGATTGGAACGCGCAGTTTGCAGGAAAACAGAATTTTATCGCTGTCATAGAATATACACAAGATGAGCATGCGGACAACAACATCAGCTTCGCTTCGGTTGAAAACAATTTCGCGGAACAAGCGATCGTGATCAACGAAATTATGTACGATCCTGAAAGCGGAGAAGCGGAATTTGTAGAATTGTTTAATCGAAGCCCGGATTCGATTGATGTGTATAATTGGAAATTGATGAATCAAGCAACTGCTATCGGAAAAAGAGCGCGTGTTGTTCTTTCAAACAAACCGTTGTTTCTTCCGCCGAAAGAATTCATTCTCGTTGCAACGGATTCTTCCATCTTGACCCAATTTCCTTTTCTCTACGGGAAAAGTGTCGTGATCAATTCTTCCATGGCGTTGGACAACAGCGGCGAAGACATAGTGTTGACTGACTTGACCGGCACACACATAGACAGCGTTCACTATTATCCTTTTTGGCATTTGAAAAATATTTCAACGAAAGGGCGCTCGCTCGAACGTATCAATCCTAACGGCAGCAGCAGCGATGCACGCAACTGGAGTTCTTCCGTTGCTCCAAGCGCCGCAACGCCGGGTGCAACAAACAGCATTTATACTTCGTCATTGCCAGCATCTTCATCACTTTCTCTCGCACCAAACCCTTTCTCGCCTGATAACGATGGTTACGAAGATTTTCTTTCCATTTCCTACAAGCTTCCGACCAACAGTTCAACGATCCGCGTGCGCATGTACGATGTAGCGGGACGATTGGTTCGCACGCTTGCGAACGATGAGCCTGCGCCTTCTTCGGGAACGGTAATTTGGAACGGACTTGATGATAAAGGAGAGCGCGTACGGATGGGAATGTACATTATTCTCTTTGAAGCGCTCGATAATTTCGGCGGAACCGTGCGGACGATGAAGGATGTTGCCGTTGTGGCGGGAAAGCTATGAGACAGCCCGCAAGAGTTAATCACACTACAGCGCTTTCATCAATCGTCAGCGTGCCGGCGTCGCCGTCGAGCGTTGCCTGAATACCGAGGGGAACAGTGATCTTATCTTTGATGTGCCCGATCATCAATCCGTATACTGCGGGAATGCCGAGCGGCTCGATGCGCGTGCGGAGAATTTCTTCCACGCTGAGCGTTTGCGGAAACGCAGGTTTGTAATCATTGGGAGTGCAATCGGTCAGCTTGCCGATCACCAAACCGGCAAGCTCCTGCAATTTTCCTGTGAGCCACAAATGCGTCAGCATCCGGTCAACGCGGTACGGCTCCTCGCCTACTTCTTCGATGAAAAGAACCTTTCCCTTCAAATCAACTTCGAACGGCGTTCCCAACGTCGAAACAAGAAGCGAGAGATTACCGCCGACAAGCGCGCCGCTTCCTTTTCCTTTCCCCAATCTGATGATGCGGTTTTCCTGCTCAACTTTTTCTCCGGACGGCAGCGGCGGATTTTTTATGAGGCCGACCGGCTGCGGAGTGAAAACCGCCTTGGTCAAATATTCCATCGTGTAATCGTTGTACGTGGAAAGCACAACGGGACCGTGAAAAGTAACGATGCCTGCATGTTTGTACACTGCCAGCAGCAATGAGGTGATATCGCTGTAGCCCATCAGTACTTTCGGATTTTTCCGCATCATCTCATAATCGAGCATCGGCAAAATGCGCATCGAGCCCCAGCCGCCGCGCAAGCAGATGATGCCGTCAATATCGTCGCGGTGAAACATTTCATTCATGTCGTCGGCACGCTGCTCATCGCTGCCGGCAAGATAGCCGTACTGCCGCGCCGTGTTTTTTCCGAGCACTGTTTTGAAGCCGAGCGATTCGATGATTTCTCTCCCCATGACAATTTCTTCATGCTCGTACACGTTCGAAGCCGGCGCGATGATGCCAACGGTGTCGCCGGGCTTCAGCGCTTTCGGTTTGATGAGTGAAAGCTCAGTGTCCGAAGAAACGTGTTCTTCAAAACGGCTGAGAAACGATGGAGGATACACTGCGGCAAGTGCAGATGCCGACATGCCGGCGATAAATTTGCGGCGGGAAACAAGATCAATAGCCATAGGTAATGCTCCCGGTACGAAAATGAAAATTTATTTTTTGAATGTAGCACAAAACGTTGCTTTTTCGAATATTGGAATTTTGGAATGAAGTATATCGAACAATTCGATTCTTCCATCATTCCACGAATCCATGCTTCCGACATTGTGTAACGCCGGTTATTTTCCTTTTATCCACTCTTCCGCAATCTGCACGGCGTTTGTTGCGGCGCCTTTGCGGATGTTGTCCGAGACGATCCACAAATCAAGGCCGTGCTTCACGGTCCTGTCGCGGCGAATTCGTCCGACAAACACTTCGTCACGCTCGTGCGCGTGAATCGGCATCGGGTACTCATTATCCTTCGGATCGTCTTCGACGACAACGCCCGGCATTTTTGAAAGAAGCGAACGCACTTCTTCGATGTCGAACGATTTCTCGAATTCGATGTTCACCGATTCGCTGTGTCCGCCGATGACGGGAACACGGACGCACGTTGCAGTAACTTTGATCGAATCATCGCCTAAAATTTTCTGCGTCTCGTTCATCATCTTATGCTCTTCGCGCGTGTAACTGTCGTCGAAGAACTCGTCAATGTGCGGAATGCAGTTGAACGAAATCTGGTGAGGAAATTTCCGCGCGTGGATTTCTTCGCGATTCAGTTCGCGCATCAATTGATCGTATCCTTTTTTTCCCGCGCCCGTTACCGATTGATACGTTGATACGACAACGCGCTTGATGTGGAAATGATCGTGCAACGGTTTTAGCACAACTACCATTTGAATTGTCGAGCAGTTCGGGTTGGCAATAATTCCTTTGTGGTTGAAAATCTGCCGCTTGTTCACTTCCGGCACGACAAGCGGCACGCCTTTTTCCATGCGCCATGCGCTGCTGTTGTCGATCACAAGAATCCCGTTCGCCGCCGCAATCGGTGCAAACTCGCGGCTCACCGACGCACCCGCGGAGAAGAGCGCGATCTCGATATTCCGCTCCGACAATGTTTCCCGAGATAATTTTTCCACGCGCACGGGGCTCCCGCGGAATTCAACTTCGTGCCCGACTGACCGTTCCGATGCGAGCGGAACAAGCCTGCCGACGGGAAAATTTCGTTCCTCCAACACTTGGATCATTTTTCTCCCAACCATGCCGGTCGCTCCGGCAACGACAACATCATACAGTTTCATAGTTCGTTGTGCCTCTGCCTCTTTTGCTCAAAGTTTCAGCGTAGCTGATGTTTTTATTGTTACTCGAAAATTTCCGTTAATGCCGATGTGTTTGAAAAAAATTCTTTGTGCAAACGCTGCACCACCGCATCAACAAACTCTTCGTCGACCACGAAGCTTAAATTGATTTCTGACGCGCCTTGCGAAATCATGTTCACGTTGATGTCCGAAATTGCGTTGAGCACTTGTGCTGCAATACCGGGGCTGTTTTTCAGATTCTCACCGACGACGCAAACGATCGCTTTTCGCTCGCTTGTCGTAACAGTTGCGAAAGCGCGCAGTTCTTTCACAATCTGCGGAAGGAATTTCACGTTGTCAACGGTAACGGAAATGCTGACTTCCGATGTCGCGACGGTGTGAACGACAGTTTTGTATTTGTGAAACACGTCGAACACATTCTCCAAAAATCCGTACGCCATGAACATGCGCGTGGAGACGATGTTGATGAGCGTGATGCCTTCTTTGTACGCGATGGACTTCACGATGCAGTTCTTATCCACCTTCGGTTTTGAGACGATCAATGTGCCGGTTGAACTCGGGTTCTTCGAATTCAAAACATGAACGGGGATATTTTTCTTCACCGCCGGAAGAATTGTCTCGGGGTGGAGCACGCGCGCGCCGAAGTACGCAAGCTCCGCCGCTTCGTTGAACGACATCACTTTGATTTTCTTCGCATCTTTCACGACGGTCGGATCGCCGGTAAGAATGCCGTCAACATCGGTCCAGATTTGAATATCGTCCGCATCGAGCAGCGCGCCGATAATGGCGGCGGAATAATCCGAGCCGCCGCGTCCGATCGTTGTCGTGATGCCGCTTTGTGTTGAAGCGATAAATCCCTGCGTCGTCACGACATAATTGTTGGCAATTTTCGGCTGGACAATCTCGCGCAGATGCCGCTCGACAAGGTCGAATTGCGGGAGCGCTTTCGTGTACTGATCATCGGTGATCATAAACGAGCGCGCGTCAACTAAAAATGAGCGAAGCTTCTGCGATTCAAAGTAATGATGAACGATGAACGACGACATCCGCTCGCCGTACGACGCGAACGCATCGAGCGAGCGGGGTGTCAGCTCGCCTAAAATAGAAACACCGTTGACGAGCGCCGCAAGCTCTTCGGCGAATTGCATAATGTGTTTGTAAAGAAATTTCGCCGTGTCGGTATCGAACAGGTCTTTGACAATCTTTTTGTGGCGCCCTTCAATTGCTGCTACATGTTGCAGTGCGTCGTCTTTCTTTCCCTCCGACGCAAGTGCCGCTGTGAGCAATAATTGATTCGTTATTCCGGCACACGCGGAGACGACGACAACGGGATTGTTCGGAATTTCTTTTCTGACAATTTCTGTAATGTTGCGAATGGCTTTGGCATCTTCAACCGAAGTGCCGCCGAATTTCATGACGATCATTGCTGAAATGTTTCTTTCTTCATTATTGTTCAATTACACTGCGTTGAGATTCGAGGTTTGAGGCTTGTGTCGTTCTTCCTTCGAACGCCGAACCGCAAAACACGAACCATCTTTAGCTTTTAGAGACATCTGAAAAACTATTTTTACATAACGCTCTGTCGCACTGAGCGTAGTCGAAGTGCGAACATTGGAACAACGTCATGGTTCGACTTCGCTCACCATGACTACCTCGAGAGTTTTTCAGATGTTTTTGTTACCTCGTTTTCCCGTTCACCTTAAAATATTCCTCCAGAGCATCGGCGAGCTTCGCGCCGCCGAAACGGAGCGTGTCAACCGACGGCAGCCCGGTTGCATCTTCAAGCTTCTTCGCTTCAATTTTGCTCTGCTCATCGCTCAAACCGACGGAATTGATGCCGATGCCGACAATTTTTGTCGGACGAAACACGTTCACGATCTCTTCGTGCAAACGGATGAGACGTTTAATGCCGGGCAAAGGAATATCATAATCATCCTTCCGCCGTGCGGGCTGATGGCAGAGAATCATCGCATCGGGCATTGTTCCGTGCATCAATCCGAGCGTCACGGCGGAGTAGCCTTGATGTGTCAGCGCTCCCTGTCCTTCGACAAAAATGACATCAGGATTCTGCGAAGCGGAAGCGTCGATCACCTTTTCGATTGAACCTGCAACATAATCGCTGATGATCGAATCAACGGCGATACCTTTTCCCGAAATCAAAATTCCGGTCTGCCCCGTTCCGATAAAATCGCTCTTCCATCCGCGTTTGCGAAATTCTTTATACACTTCGAGCATCGTCGTCATTTTGCCGATGTTGCAATCGGTGCCGACGGTGAGAACAGTTTTCGCTTTCCGCGCGCGCCAATTTCCCTGCGATACGACTTCAAACTCCGGTGGAATTTTCCGCAGGTCGCCGATCGTACAGCCGAATTCGCGAGCAAGCGCGGCAAACTCCGCATCATCGGAAATATACGTGTGAAGCCCGCTAATAATATTGAGGCGATGGCGCAGCGTGGTAACGATCTCCGAGTGCCACGATTCCGGTAATCTGCCGCCTGCGGGCGCAATGCCGATGAGAAGCGTGTCGGGGTTGAAGCGGAGCGCTTCTTCGACATTCTTCACAACGGGAATCGTGCCGCCATAGCCTAACACATCCTGCGCCGTTTTTCCCGTCTGCGTGCTGTCAATAACGGCGAGCACTTCATCATGCAGGTACACGATTGCGCCGTTCGCAGTTTTAGAATGGAGCGGACTGAAGTTTCCCTCCGCGAGAATGATCATTCGGCGGGGCATATTCTATAATGACAATCCGACGATTTGCTCTAACGGCGATGCAAGTGTGCGAACAATATGCAGCACCAATGAATAGACTGCGGGCACTTGCATTGCCACAATGACAAGAAGAATTCCGATTATACCGATGCGATGATAAAACGCACCGAGCTTTTCCGGCAACAGCGACGCCAGCACATGCGATCCGTCGAGCGGCGGAATAGGAATGAGGTTAAAAACAGCAAGAAAAATATTCAGGTAAATGCCGGAGTAAAACATCTGCACAAGAAAAGAAACTGCCGATCCTTCTAACGAAGAACCGGACAATGCTCCGTACACCGATGCGAGCGCCGCTGTTGCAAACGCACAGACAATTGCAATGGCAATGTTCGTGAGCGGACCGACAGCGGAAACAAAAATCTCATCGCGGCGGAAATTGCGGAAATTTCCGGGATTCACCGGAACAGGCTTCGCCCATGCTATGAACACGCTTCCCGTCGTCGCAAGCGACGCCAGCGGAATGATGATGGAGCCGAACAAATCTATGTGCGGAACGGGATTGAGCGTCAGCCTTCCCATTTCTTTCGCCGTCGGGTCGCCGCAGCGAAGCGCCATCCATCCGTGCGCGATTTCATGGAGAATGACCGAGAAAAGCAGAATCGGCAGAACATATAATTGCTGTAGCATGGTGAAAATCTGAGAATGTTCCAAAAACACATAAAAAATTCCCGCGGGCACGCAGCTGCGGGAATCATTTCCGCGAAAAAGACGGCGAAGCAGGACTTCTAGTATGTAATAAAAATAGAGAAGAAACTCAAGTGCTTCGTTTATTAGGTAGTGTCTCAGTTTCGTTCCTGCGTCATTCCGGCGAAAACCGGAATCCAGAAATTTGAGCACCGGATGCCAGCTTTCGCTGGCATGACATTCGTTTTTGATTTAACCCCGTCAAACTGAAACACTGCTGTTTATTGCAGCTCAATCTTTTTCTCCGTACACTGTAATCGCATCCCGATACCTCGAGATGCGGCTACCGTAAATCATCTGCATCGGTTAACCGGAGGATTCTCCCGATGAAAAAAACTTCCCCGCTAAAAAAACGACGGATTTCCAATCAACCCCGCGCCCCGCTTCTAAAAAAATCTCCAGAACACGCACCGCTGCCGCCGGAGCTGCTTCGCTGGCAGTGCGACACGCGATCGCTCGGTATTTCTTCCTCTGCAGAAGTGACACCGAGTGACGACATTATCGGCCAAGACCGTGCGCTGCGTGCGCTGAAGTTAGGATTGGATATGCACGGTTCCGGCTACAATATTTATGTCGCGGGAGACAGCGGTACGGGAAGAACAACCACGGTCAAGCATCTGCTTGAACAATACAAAGAAAAGCCGGCAGAGCTGAAAGACCATTGCTTGTTGTATAATTTTGCGGAGCCAAATCAACCATCGGCAGTTTCACTTCCTGCCGGACAAGGACGCGCTCTGTGCGAAGACATGCGCAATCTTCTCACAGATTTGCTGCGCGATATTCCGGCAATGTTTGAAAGCCATCGCTTCCAACAGGCGCGAAAATCCACGCTCGCCGTTTTTCAAGAGCGGCAAAAGCTGGTGATGACGAACCTTGAAAGAAAAGTGCGCGATCACGGTTTCGAAATGGTCAACATCCAAGTCGGCAACACCGTTCGTCCTGATGTTGTCCCCGTTATTGACGGGAAGCCGGTGAGCATGAACGACGTTGAAAACGCAGTGCACGGCGGACAGTTAACGCCGCAGCAGCAGGAAGATATTCGGCGCAGTTTCGCTGAATTGCAGGACGATATGTCGGTTGCATTCCGCGAGCTGCGCACCATTGACCGCAAGACGCGCGAGTCGCTGCAAGAGCTGGAAGAACGGTATCTCCTTCCGCTTATTGATGAAGAGCTCTCGGCGCTTCGTCAAAAATATTCTCACCCGCGATTGGAAGAATATTTCAGCGGACTGCGGAAGGATATCAGCAAAGACTTCAGCAAATTTCAGCTTCGAGAAAAATCAGAGACCGACGAAAGCGATGCGTTCATTGAATTTCAAGTCAATGTGCTCGTCGGTAATTCCCAATCGTCCACCGTTCCCATCATCATCGAAACAAATCCGAAGTATTCCAATCTTTTCGGAAGCATAGACCGCGAGCAAACGGCGAACGGTACGTGGTATACCGACTTCATGCACGTGAAATGCGGCTCGCTCCTCCGCGCGGACGGCGGGTACCTTGTCCTCAACGCGCTCGATACGCTTCTCGAACCGGGCGTGTGGTACGATTTGAAGCGCACGCTCCGCACGCACCAGTATACCATTCATCCGATAGAAAGCCTGTACGGAGGGATTGCCGGCACAACGATAAAACCGGAGCCGTTCGATCTGAATGTGAAGGTCGTGTTCATCGGCGATATGGAAATTTATTACCTGCTCTATTTCCGTGACGAAGATTTCAAAAAGATTTTCAAGGTGCGGGCGGACTTCGATTATGAAATGCCGAAGAATAAAGAAACAATTGACAATTATATCAACTTCGTTGCGATGGTAGCGAAGAACGAGCATCTTCTCCCCTTCACTGCCGATTCCCTTGCACAGGTCATCGAGTTCGGCGTGCGGCTTGCCGGACATAAAGAAAAAATTTCTACACGCTTCACGACCATTGCCGATGTGATACGCGAATCGCATTACTGGGCAGCGCAGGAACATGCGCGCGAGGTGCAGGCGAAACATGTGAACAAGGCAATCGAAGAGCGCGAATTCCGCTTGAAGCTTTCCGAGGAAAAGCTGCAGGAGATGATTCTTCAAAATTCAATTATGATCGCAACGGAAGGTGCTGTCGTCGGTCAGGTGAACGGGCTTTCCGTGTACGACGTCGGCGAGTACGCGTTCGGAAAGCCGTCGCGCATCACGGCAAAGATTTCTCTCGGACGCTCGGGTGTCATCAACATCGAGCGCGAAGCGGAACTGAGCGGGCCGACGCACAACAAAGGGGTTGCCATCCTTTCGGGATTCTTGAGCAGCCGCTTCGCGCAAAATAAGCCGCTCGTGATGAACGCGAGCATTGCCTTCGAGCAGTCGTACGGCGGCGTTGACGGCGACAGCGCATCATCCACAGAAGTGTACGCAATTCTTTCCGCACTCTCCGGCATTCCGCTCCGTCAGGATATTGCCGTAACCGGCTCGGTGAATCAGAAAGGAGAAATCCAGCCGATCGGCGGGGTGAACATAAAGATCGAAGGGTTTTACGACGTCTGCAAAGCGCGCGGGCTGAGCGGAACGCAGGGCGTCATTATTCCGACACAAAATATTCCCGACCTCATGTTGCGCGAAGATGTAGTCGCTGCTGTGAAGGAAAGGAAATTTCACGTCTATGCAATCTCGCATGTTGATGAAGGAATCGAGATTCTTACCGGCATGAAAGCGGGAGTGCAGAACAGCAATGATATTTTTGAACCCGGAACAATCAACGATCGAGTTGATAAACGGTTGAACCAGTACGCGAAGGAATGGAAAAAATTTGAAGGATAAAGGGAAAATGGAAGATGAAAACATTTCTTCTACTCACGGTAATTACAATATTCTTTGTTCTTGCTTCCTGCTCAAGCAGCAAAATAATTGTTACGGATGAAGCTGCTTATTTTCCCGATGCCGAGTCGGCATCGGTGATGGATGAAGTTAAAAAGATCGTTGATACCACTCGCACTAACTTTGATACCACAACGGATATTCCACCAGTTCCAATTGCAACGAAGGCGCCAGACTATCCAACGTATTACGTTGGTCAAAGCGCTTACCTAATCGAAGGAGAAGTCTGGATAAAGATGTTCATCACAAAAGAAGGTAATCCAAAACGAGCATACATAATTAAAAGCTCAAACAGAACTTTTAACAAAGCTTGTCTCGAGGCAGCAATGCAATGGAAATTTAAGCCAGCGATTATTAAAGGCAATCCAACAACTGTCTGGGTTTCAATACCGTTTAAGTTTCAATTCAGAAAATGATTGCTTAGCGTACAACTGATCTTTTTTGCTTCCTCGTTTTGTGAAAGGTTACTTCTATGAAAACTAATCTTCACTTTGCCTTCATCGCCATCGCTCTAACATTCATCCTCCTCTTTACAGACGGATGCAACAAATCAAACCCCACCGGTCCCTTGCTCAGCAATGGTTTAACATCGAGCCGGGCAACATTTTCGCTGCGGTTGTTTCAGCAAGACACGTGCAGCATTTCCGGCGGAACGAGACGATATGCCGTTTCAAGTAAACCTGACTCGACTGTCGCCTTATATGGTTTCTACGGCTCGCAACTGTTTGTGTTCGGCATAGCTTCGGGTTCCACCGCCATTACTATCGTTGACGATTCGAGCCATTGGCTGACAATTCCCATCAGCGTGGTCGTCCCGCCGGGGAAAATATCTTTCGATGCCACCGACGGAAATTTTTCCGCAAGTGGCAAATTAGATGTTAATTTTCTATTTCGGGGCGGTGAAGGGTGCGGCGCACTCGGTAACCATTTCTATAATAATATGCTTCAGCAAGTGATGATTTTAGGATACAAGTTTTACTCCGCTACCGATGCAGGTGTTATTGGACTTACTCTGAGCGACACTGTTGCTATAACTACCCGGACGTACACTATTGGAAAAAATGCCTCCATCGTATATGTCCTCCATGGAAATCCACACAGTTCGACAATGCCGTACGATACGCTCTCTTCCGGCAGCCTAACCCTAACATCGTTAACGAATGAAAACATCAAAGGAACGTTTTCCGGCAGCGGGAAAAATAGTATAACGGGGCAAACGGTTTCAATTACGAACGGAACATTCGACTGTCCTCTTTTCGCATGGCCGGTTTATGTCACGGCAAAAACAGCGATGCTCAAAAATTTATTTCCAAAAAATTCTCTGCGACCTTTGCGGTAACGGAACTTGATTTTTTGATGGAGAAAAGAGAGATTACCAGCGGACACATTACCGCAAATGGAATAAAACAAACCTACAAACAGGGAGGTGTATATGAAAACTTATCCTGTTTTATTGCTTCTTGTTCTTTCGCTCACGCAAAACATGCCGGCAGCAACCTATCCTCTCCAAATCGGCAATCGGTGGGACTATGGCGAGACAATAGAACCCGACCAATGGTCATATTACTACACTGCTCGTATTATTGGCGATACGCTGATGCCTAACGGGCATACTTATTTTATTGAGAATAGTAATCAGGATGGCGGATCTCACACCCGATATCTTTGCCAAAGCGAGTCCATTGTTTATTCTTATTCTTCACAAGGTGAAATAATATTGTATGATTTCTTCCGGCAAAATGGTGATACGATAAGTGTGGTATATACTTCCGACGATACAATTATTACAACTTTACAAATAGAAAATACCCTCCTGTTTGGACAAGAGTGGCAAACATGGAAATACTTTACAAAATTTAGTCACTCTTCAATGTATGGGATTGAGTATGTAGCTGATGGTATTGGTTACGCAGGATATTGGGGGGAGCCCGGCTGGGGTTATGGTTGTATGGGGGCAATTATCAACGGCAAGAAATATGGTACAATCGTGTCAGTGCCGCCTTCCGAAAAAAGTAACCCCACAAAGTTCGCGTTGATGCAAAATTACCCCAATCCGTTCAACCCTTCAACCAATATAATGTTTAGCATTCCGGCAAAAATCCTTTGTCACTCTGAAAATATTCGATGCGTTAGGAAGAGAAGTAACAGCACTTGTAAACGAATATTTGCCGGCAGGGAATTATTCAAGGCAATGGAATGCAAAGGGGGCATCAAGCGGCATATATTTTTATTCTTTGATCGCAGGGTCATATAAGGAAACTAAAAAACTTATTTTGTTACGATAGCAGGTTATCTCATGAACCTCCTCTTCAAATCCTTCGCCGCAATCTTCCCCGCCGCACTTCTTCTCGCTTGTTCTAACGCGACGGATCAAGGCGGTTACACAGACTGGGCTTCTCCGGTTGTCGCGCAAACCGTTACGGCAAAAACTTTATCGTCGGTTTCATTTTTAGCGCACGCAGCATGGGGAAACAGTTGCGGACGCTTTTCGCGTGCAGTTGTTGCGAAAAACGGTTCTGTTTATTCGATCAAAATTTTGGGGAAACAACCCAAAGATGCGGTATGTCTTGCTGTTGTAATTGCTTTTGAAGCGCCGGTGACAATCGGGATTTTTTCTCCCGGAACATACACTTTCAAATTCTGGCAATCGGACAGCACTACATTAGACACACCGCTGACGGTTCCGTAAATTTCTTGTTCCGCTATTTATGAGCGCTATCGCTCAAGTTGAGAGCGCGGCGCAGAACCTTGCCAACAATGACACGCTCTACAAAATTTCTGAAGGAAGATTCAATGTCGGAAAAATCGGCGAGAACGATCTTCTGCAAAGCGAGCTGGCATACCTTAATGCGCAGACAAAATATGAAAACGCAAAAGTTACCGAACAGCAATCGAAGCAAACACTTCTCGCAGCACTCGGGCTTCCCTTGACAACGAACATCAGCTTGCGCGAACCGTCAGAGACTTCTTCGATGCGCGTCACTCCTGCCGAGGCTCTTGCGCGTGCACTCAACAACCGGAGTGACATTCTCAACTTTTAGCTTCAGAAACTCACTGCCGAACGCAATGTCGAGCAGCAGCGCATTGCACTCGAGCAGAAAGTAACGTATCAGGTCGCGCACTTCAATCTTCTGCAGACACAGGTTGCGGTTGCCGCCAAAGCCGATACAGTTGCCCGGCGGCGCTTCGAGGTCGCAAAAAACCGCTACCTCATCGGTAAGATTGATATTCCCAATCTCTTTATCGCGCAAAGCGAAAAAGATGCTGCACGGCGGGTGCGCATCCAAACGCTGCGGGATTACTGGTCAACCTATTTTCGTCTGCGGCGGCTGACATTGTTCGACTTCGAGAACAATCGTCTGCTGGTTTCGTCTTCGGAAGAATGATGATGAGAGGGAATTCCTACTCAACGACAATGCGCGGATTTGCATCCACGCCGACTTGATTTTGTAATGTAGAAAAGTGAAATTACGTCCGTTGCATCACTTGACATTTTAACCAAAAATAGGAGGTGATGTTGTATGAAAAAGCTTGTTGCAGTTTTTTCCCTTCCCATCCTTTCAATCTTTTTTCTATCCAATGCTCTCTGGGCACAACAAAAAGAACCGCCGCCACGGCTGATTTCCGCTGTTTCATTCTTCGTTTCGGCAAATTATTTTTCTCCGAAGCTTGACGACGTGAACGCTGTCTATTCCACAATCGAGAAAAATTATTATCTCCCCGCCGGCACCGATTTCAAAAATTATTATTCAGTGTCGGGAGGAATTAAGATTTCTCCGGTGGAACAGCAAACACTCCAAGCGGAAGTTGGAATAAGTTTGTACAAAACGCCGCTCGGCAGTTCCGACAATTCTTCGAAAAATTTCCTGCAACTGTTTTACACGGGCGGCACGTACCTCATCAATTTTCCTTTGAACCGCTTGTCATTCTTTGCCGGCGCGGGAGCGGGGTACATACGGTTGAACACCGAGCGGACGTACAGCGGGCAGATCGGAGTCGCACACGTGAATGCCAATTTGTTTCAGGTGCACGGAACGATCGGCGCAGAATTTTTCCATTCTACTGGTGTCTCGTTCGCTGTGGAAGGCGGTTACGCGTACGCAACAACGCCGCTTCCCGAACGGTCTGATCTTGATTTCACGCTTCACAGCATTACCGGCGGAATCAAAGTCTCAGTGCCACTGATAAATAAATTCTAAAATGAATAGAACAATTTGTTCAAAAAACCTGGAGAGCAAAAACCATGTCTCACTTCTCTTCCGTGTTTATGAAACTGAGCGCTATCGCGCTCATCGTCTCACTGTTCGGATGTTCAAAAGAAGGTTCGACTCCTCTTTCCCCGACAAGCCAAGTTTCGCAGCCGAAGGGAACGATCCACGGCTTGATCAAAAACTGGACAACAAGCGAGCCAGTCGCTTCTGCAAAAATTTCGCTCGGGTACAACGGCGAAATCCAGACAGCAACATCGGACAATGCAGGTCAATTCTCGTTTGCCAATGTTCCGGCGGGACAATATCGAGATGCGAACGGCGGTTTTGTTTTTTCCGGCACGTACACGCTCACCGTATCGCTTGTCAGTTATAATTCTTTACAGTCCGATGCAAACAAGAAGTACCGTAATTACTACTACAGCACGGTCACGGTTATCTTCACATCTCAAAAGCAGGGAGATTCAACTGCCGTCAACGGCATGGAAGGAAGCGTGCTGTTGAATATTTCCTACCTGAACACAACCGTCAAAGGACAGGTCGTTGATCAAAACATGCAGCCAGTTGCCGACGCGGTTGTGACGCTGTACGACGAGACGTTCGTTCCGGGAGATGCCATTGCACAAACCTCGACAGCATCCGACGGCTCGTACAGCTTCACAAAAGTTGACAACGGTTTGACTGTGCAGGTGAAAGCAGTAAGCAAAGACGGCTCACTGCAGGGAACTCTTCCCGCCTTTCTGACGCTTCCAGCAAATCTGACGATTGATTCTCTCCGCGCCGGAGTAACTGCGGAGCGCATCATGCTTCTGCCGGCAGACGACAGCAGTCCGTACGTCATCAACATCACACCGGAAAATAATTCGGATGTTTCGCCGAGCGGTTTACAGATTGTGTACACATTTTCCGAACCGATCAAGCAAACTGCGTACACAAGAACAGACCTTCCCGTCGGCAGCAACACAATGCTCGATGACATCGCGTTCAATTTTGTCGGGCTGAAAAAAACGAGCGGACTGATCACATTTACTGCGCAATGGAACTTGACGTTCACGCAGCTAACTCTCACACCGCAGAGCATTGTCGGTTCGGCGCAGTACAGCGTCTCGACGGCAACGGCCTTCAACTCCGGCAAAATCACGGATGCAGCGGGAAGAGCATTAGTG
Organism: Bacteroidota bacterium; assembly: GCA_028873075.1. GTDB lineage: Bacteria > Bacteroidota > Ignavibacteria > UBA10030 > UBA8401 > JAJYOI01. Next base: position 1,849 of record JAGWND010000047.1, on the reverse strand, counting down.
AACAATGCGAAGATTACCGGCGATTTCGAACTGCTTCAATTCAGCACCGGCGGCGGTTCAACCGTGCCGGCTGCGCCGATTCTCACACGAAGAATTGTAACAGGTTCATTCAGCGACGTTGATTTTAACGGCGGCACTATCGGTTTAGAATGGAAGTACGATGCGAACGCACGAAGCTACAATATTTACAAAAGCGTGAACGGCGGTTCGTTCCAGCTTCTGCAAAAAGATTTTTACAGAATACAATTCTCCGAAAACTGCGGCTCGCTTGTCATTCCTCTGAACGCTGTTGATCCGCTCAGCGCCGGCTCTGTCAGGTATCTTGTCCGCGGCGTCAGCAAAGATCTTGTTGAAGGCGCATCGAGCAACGTTATCACGATCACCGATGCCGTCAAACCGCGCTTGTTGAACGCGACGGTTGCCGCTGCAACCGGCACGAACAATTGGATCTATACACTGTCTTTTTCTGAGCCATTAACGGTCTCAACGGCAGAGAACCTTGCCAACTATGCGTTCTTCAACACCGGCACTGTGTCGTTCACTGCAATTGCAGCGAACTACATGGGCTTTTCAGGGGGCACATATATTGTGAAGCTTTCCGTCTCTACAAATGCTGCACTTCCTGCCGGCTACACGTTAGGCGTTACCGGAGTAACAGACCTTGCCGGAAACGGAATGGACCAAAACGCAAACAGCAAACAATTTTAAGCGGTCAACTTCAAAATTGAGTCCTGCAGGGACATGAGCAAACATTAATAAACAGGAGGCATATATGGATAAGAAACTCTCCGGTATTCTTATGCTGGGGTACACTGTTCTGTTCATTTCACTATTCACCACGGCGATACGGGTAGTAGGGTGGGTCACTGCCTCAACCGAGGAAATGATCACCTTTGAGCTGGTCTTTAACCTGCTCCTCGTTCTCGCCGGATTTTTTGCGCTCTGGAACGGAGAAAAGCTCGAGGGCATATTGTTCCTTGTAATCGGCGCATACTGGTTTTCTCACGGATTGCGGATGTTGTGGTATCCGGCATTGCAAGCAAACACAATGCCGGCGTCGTACGACGGCTGGTTTGCACTCGTGGTTGCCGCAGTGCTGTTCGACCTCTGGCTCAGTGCGGCAGGCGGCAGTATGCTGCACAAATTTTTCCTTCTTGGCCTCTGGATCGCATACCTGTTAGGCGCAGTGGCAAACTGGATATCATCCTCTGCTCTTATCATGATTCTCGGCTATATCGTTTTAATTGATTCTCTTTTGGCGGGACTTTATTGCGCTTCAATAGATAGAGGAAAAGCTTCAATGTCCTGACGATCCCGCACAGCGGATAATTTTTTAAAAAGTCTCAGTCCCTGCGGACCTTGTTGCGCTGACCGCTCAAAAATTTAGGAGTCGAGGTACATAACCTCGGCTCCTTTTTTTGTAAGCACTTGCCGTCTATTTTGCAGCAATCAAGATTTGAAACGCTTCTCCCGGGAAAATTTTTGAGAGGGAAAGATAAAACTCGAGTGCTTTCAGCGCCGCTTTCGCCGGCGTAAACTCCTTGCGGAACGGGTAGCGGTACACCTCGGCGTTCGTGTGCGGTGCGTCGAGCGATGAATCGAGAATCAGCACCGAGCTCTTCGGCATCCGGTCGAACATCCCTTGATCCTGCAGCTCCGTCAGCCCGTCCTGCGAAACAACGATCACTGCCGAGGGAACTTCAATGCCGGTGAAATAAATCTCCTCCGGCGAAACGATCACTTCGGAAAGGGAAAAGCCCGAGCCTTGCGTGACCGGATTTTCATTCTTCTGCGTGCAGTGCAGTCCCGAAAGCACAGCCGCATCGCAGAATTTCTTCGCCGACGATTG
>JAGWND010000046.1 GCA_028873075.1 Bacteroidota bacterium | reverse complement strand
AGGCGCAAAATCTCGGTGTGCGTAAGCTTCTGCTCAACGAATATGTTTCGCCTGAAGAACTTGTTTCGATGTCAAAAACTCTTCCGTTTGACAAGGCAATTTCCATCTTCAGTGATTTCAGTCAAAAATACATGAATAAGATTATTGTTGACCCTAAAAACCGCAAAAGCGAAATAGGGGTTGACATTGAAAATATGTACTGGATTCAGGCTCTGGAAACTGTTCTGCGTGCGAACAATTTATGGTATATTGAACGCGAAGAATATTTCCAAATCTATAGCCCGGAAGATTCTTCTCAGACTCAGCAGGCAGCAGCGAAACAAGGGGTATCCTCTTCTGATACAACCGGTATCAAATTACTGCATTCCCGCGACGTCAAGATCTCGTCGGTATTCTTTTCTGTGGATGTGGTGAAGTCGCTTAATGCCGGAATCAACTGGGATTTGATGTTCTCGCGTGACTCGACACAATTAGGACAGCAAGCAACGGTGCTGCGCGGCGCTTTCAATTCCGGTGTGACGGACCTTACTCAGCAGCAAGGTCAAACTACCACAGGCACTCAATCGCAGCCGGGCTTTGCATTGAAAGTCGTTCCTTCGATCAATTTCACAAACCTTTCGGCGCTCATTTCCTTCTTTCAGGACAATCAGCTTGGCGATGTCATTTCCAGCCCGCAGGTCACCGTCACGTCGGGGAAAAAAGGCACCATTCAGGTTGGGCAGAATTTTTATATCACGACAAAAGATTTTGCCGGGAACACCATTCAGCAAGAGCAAAAAACCGGCATCATCATTGATGTGACACCGACGGTCTATGAAATGAAGGGAATCAAGTTTATCAATCTTGACATTCATGCAGAACGGAGTTCTTTCAGCCCGGGACCAATTATCAACACGTCATCAGTCAATACAAATACGGTGTTGATGGATGGCGAGGAAACGGTAATCGGCGGTTTGTATACGACCGTCGAGTCGCATGAGCGCGCCGGAATCCCTCTGCTCAAAGATCTGCCGTGGTGGTTTTTTGGATTACGCTATCTTTTCGGTTATGATAAGATAACGGATACGAAGCAAGAGCTGATTATTCTTCTCAAGCCGGAGGTTGTTCCGACGCTTGAAGAACGCTTTGCCCAAAAAGAAAAAGTATCTGAAGATGTACTGAAAAAAACGCTGAAAGAATTCGATTCTGAAATAGAACGACGGAAAATACAGCGGTGAGTGCCATGAGACGACGACAATTTTTTACCGACGTAGCGATCCTGCTGGTTACAGGATTATTTTCATGTACGAATCCGAATGCACCGGAAACCACGTACACGGTTACTGTGAGCGGTACGGTTCTCCGCAAAAGTTCTTTTCCTCTGGATAGTGTTCAGATTGTCGTGGATAAGCCATTCGTGCGCGACAGCGTTGCTTCCGATGGAAAGTTTAAAATATCGTTTTCGTCTTTGGATAAAAACCCGGGTTCATCGAACCTAGCGTTTTCGCGCTCTCGTTTTTACGATACAACGATCAGCGTGTCATACAGCGCGACCGCGAGTACCGTTGATCTCGGCACGATCGTGATGGTTTCGCAGGACTCTTCCGAAAATGTTGCCACGCCGGGAAAACCGTCGGCGCATGCGAACAAAATCGCGTTTCTCGGCTCGAGCGTGAGCAACCTTTCGATTAACGGGGCGGGGGGCGACGATATAGCGACGCTGACTTTTGAAGTTCGTGATTCGGCGGGAAATCCGGTGGATGCAAGCAACAGTGTCATGGTGCATTTTACTTTCGTCAGTAGGCCGGATTCTGTCACAGGGTTTAACCATGATTCAGTGCAGACAGATATCTCCGGGCGGGCAGCAGTTCTGTTAATAGCAGGAAAAAAATCGGGCATTGCTCAAGTTCAAGCTTCGGCCCGGATTGATTCGCTTCATCTCACGCTGATGTCGCAGACCATTTCGATTCCGATCTATGGAGGTCAAGCTGACAGCTCGCACTTTACGCTCGCAATGGGAAAGAGAAATATTCCGGGCGGCGTATTGGCAAATGTGCGTGATCAAATTACTGCTCTTCTCGGAGACTCTGCCGGCAATCCTGCCCAACCGGGTACCGTAGTGTATTTTTCAACGAACGGCGGCGTTATTCAGCCTTCAGGCACGAGTACACATGACGGGGAAGTAACAGTAGATTTGATTACGGGAAATCCTTTTCCGCCCGGAGGGGTTGCGACTGTAACGGCATCCGTAGGTTCGAGCAATAACATTGGCTCGGTTGCGCCCGGCGGCAGCGGCAGAAAATCCGTGCTGAGTACTTTCAAAAAGAAGAGTAGCAAAGGCGCACTGCTTTCAAAGATTTATGGCGATGAATTTGAGACAGAACAAGTGTCGTCTCAGTCTTCGACCAACAATTCTATAGGCTTTTCGGGCATTCAATCTTCAAACTCTAACGGTGCAACAATTGCAGCAGTTTTTTCACAGAAGATACACATCCTGTTCTCTGGAAAGACCGTCATCTCTTTGAATGCCCCGAACGATTCAAATTTTGTCGTTCCCCTGAACGATGTAAAAACAATCAATTACACCGTTGCCGATCAGCAGGGAAATCCGCTGACTGAAGGGACGACGATTTCTGTCACGTCGGACGCCGGTTCCGATGTGGAGTTAAGCGGTGATGTGAGTACAACGCTTCCCGACACACAGGATAAAACATATACAGCGTTCAGTGTGAATGTCAAAGACAAGCGAGATTCGGTTACGGCGCCGAAGGCATTCAAGGTAACAATCAAGGTGAGCAGCGAGAACGGCAACAGCACCATGACGTTGCAAGGTGCGCTGGAAAGCTCCGCTACGACCGGTGGTAATGTCTCTAGAGTTATTTTCGTGAAGTCTACCAGTGATACTATTGTTGTTGCCGGTATCGGTTCGTCTACGACGGATACGGTAACATTCCAAGTGTTGGATAATTTCAACGCGCCGGTGGCCGGTGTGCCGGTACAGTTTTTCTTCTCGACGCCGCTTCAAGCAAGCGAATACGTGTCTCCTTCGTTTGCGCTGAGTGATGCGGCCGGAAAAGTAAAAACTGTGGTAAACAGCGGAGTGCGCTCCGGATTGATGAGAGTTGCGGCAAAAGTTGCCTCGGGAAATTTCACGGTAACATCTCCCGGTGTTCCTGTGTATGTGAAGACAGGTCCTCTTGCGACGATTGCCTTCATTTCTACCAGTGCGAGCGAGCTTTCTGTAAAAGGTGTCGGCGGAACCGAGACTGCTTTGGTAGTTTTTGAAGCTCGCGATGCCTTAGGAAATCCGCTCGATTTTGCCAATCAAACACAGATCAATTTCAGTATTTTGGGCGGACCGGGTTCAGGAGAAGTTGTGCAGCCGGCGTCCCGTTTGACCGATCCGTTTACGGGCAGAGTTACGACAACGCTTACTGCTGGAACAAAGGCAACAGTTCTGCAAGTGGTAGCGAGCAACACAGGCGGAACTATCGCATCGTCGCCTGTTCCGATAATCATTGACGGCGGCTTTGCAGATCAGGCTCACTTCACTTTCTTAGCGCCGCCGAAAAATCTTTCCACCGTGGCTGGAGGATCAGTTCCGGTGAAGATTCATGCCGGCGATCAATTTGGCAATCCCGTGAAGCTGGGAACGTCGGTCTATTTTTCAGCAACAGGAGGAAGTATTTCTGCAGCGGCTCAAACAGATGCTTCGGGACAAGCGTCGGCAACGCTTCAAGTTATGCCGCCGAGCGGTTTAGTGTATGTGAAGGCACGAACAGTTGGAATCAATGGCGCTACAGTTGCGGATTCAGCAGGAATTATTTTCTCCGGCGCACCGGTGATCACGGTTCAGAATGTTCCTACCGATACAATGATACTTAGTGATGGTGGTTTTGCTGATGTTAATTACAAGGTTGCAGATCTTTTTGGTAATCCGATTTCAAAAGCTAACACAATTTCTGTTACAGTGAGCGGCACAAAATCCTCGGATATTGCTTTAAGCGGCGATGTTAACGTAGCGATGCCTGAAACGCAAGATACGGTTCAAGGTACGACGAAGTTTACATTTCGAGCTGCGGATAAATTCCCGGGCAGCGGCACGAGCGGTACTTTTCTCATTACAATTACTTCCACCGGCGAATCGGGAACAGTTGTGAAACTTCTGCAAGGTGTGCTGTTAGGACCAGGAGACATCATTGTACCGCCGTCCGTTCGTCAGCCGGCACAGATTGCATTTTTAGGAATCACTTCATCAGACATTTCTGTTGCCGGAGTAGGCGGGACAGAGAATTCAGTGATCACGTACGAAGTTCGTGATTCGCTTGGTCAGCCGATTGATAAAAGCCAAAGAGCGTATGCAACATTTAGTGCTCAGTTCTTTCCCAATTCCACAATCGGGGGTGGCATATCGCCGCGTTTGATTCCGGCAGCCGACAGCACTGATGATCAAGGAAGGCTGCATGTCTCAGTGGTTAGCGGCACACAGGCAGGAGTGCTTCAAGTGCTTGTAATAATCCAACTGCCCAGCCGGACAATTCAATCATCTCCGGTGAAAATATCTGTGCACGCGGGAATGCCCGATCAGGGGCACTTCACACTTGCAACAAGCCGATGGGTATTTCCAACAACAACTAATATCAGCACGCCAGTACTTCAATTTACTGTTCTTGCTGGTGATACGTTCAGTAATCCGGTGGATGCTGGAACAGCAGTGTACTTCCATTCACAAGCCGGCGTAATTCAAACTGGTACAGTGACGGATCAGGATGGCTTTGTTTCAAATAGCCTTTATGATGGTAATCCCTCGCCCGATGTTTCATATGATCCCACATACGGTAAAGGGTATTTCTGGGTGTATGCACAAACGCAAGGTAACTACAACAAAGCGGTGATAGACAGTTTGTTAGTGGTTCGAGCGATTGCCCCAATCGTTCTTACAGGTATTCCTGACAGTGTGAGTGTTCCAGTGAATGGAGCATCTGCGCCGATTTCAATCACGGTGAAAGATGGTAATGGTAACCCGCTGCCTGATGGCACAACTATTTCTGTTTCTGTTGTTCCACCCTCTAATCCTCCGACGGGTTTTGATGTTGGAACGAGCGGCGATGTTTCTGTCACAATTCCTAATGCTGCTTATGCTCGTTTCCCGGGATCACAAATTACTAATTTCACTTTCCGGGTTGTTGATAATTCTACGGCTGCATTCATCGGCACCACAGTAACTGTTGTTGTAACTGTGAACAGTCACAGTCTCGGTATTGGTACAAGGTCAAAGAGTTTTATCGCAAGACTGCAATAATAAATTAAACGGACTGTGGGAAAAATTAAACCCTGCCCCCACGGCAGGGTTTTTTATGTATTGTAGGTCGGGAAGACTTCCCGACCTACTTTTTGTTCATTTTATTTTCTTTATTGGAAAGCCTTCAGCAGCGATCTCTCTGCTGCATCAATCGTTCGTTCAATGTCCTCGTCAGTGTGTGCGTCTGACATGAACGCTGCCTCGAATTGCGAAGGGGCGAGGTAGATTCCGCGGTCCAACATCTCATTGAAATACACGGCAAATTTTTTGGTGTCGGAAGTTTTTGCCGTCTCGTAATCAACTACATTTTTTTCGGTGAAGAATAGCGTGAACATCGAGCCGGCGCGGTTTTGTGTCAGCGGCAAATGATGCTTTTCGATAATTGCTTGAGTTCCTTCTTCCAGCCGTGAAGATTTTTCTTCAAGCCGGGCGTAAATTGAAGGATCGTTTTTCAGCGTCGTAAGCATTTCAATTCCCGCTGCCATCGCCAGCGGGTTTCCGGATAGCGTTCCCGCTTGATACATCGGTCCGGCAGGTGCGACCATTGACATGATTTCTTTTTTCCCTCCGTATGCACCGACAGGCAATCCACCGCCGATAATTTTTCCCAAGGTTGTAATATCGGCTGAAACATTGTACAATTGCTGTGCGCCTCCGAGCGCAACGCGAAACCCCGTCATCACTTCGTCAATGATAAACAGAATTTCATTGCGGGTGCACAGTTCCCGCACTTCCCCCAGAAAGCCTTTCTTCGGCGGAATACATCCCATATTCCCGACAACCGGTTCAGCGATGAGCGCCGCAATTTCATTCGGGTGGTTTTCAATAAGAGTTTCAACAGAATTCACGTCGTTAAATCGCGCCGTGAGTGTGTCCGCACTGATGGCTTGCGTTACTCCGGGGCTGTCGGGGATGCCGAATGTCATCGCGCCGGAGCCCGCTTTGATGAGGAACGAATCCGCGTGTCCGTGGTAGCAGCCTTCAAATTTGATAATTTTATTTCTGCCGGTATATGCGCGCGCTAACCGAATAGCGCTCATCGTTGCTTCGGTACCGGAATTGACCATACGCACCATTTCAACAGAAGGCATGATCGAAGCGATCAACTCCGCCATTTCCAATTCCCGCTCCGTCGCTGCGCCGAAGCTTGTTCCGTCGCCCGCCGCCTTTTGAACTCTTTCGACAATGCGCGGATGAGCGTGTCCCAAAATCATTGGTCCCCACGAGCCGACATAATCAATGTACTCGTTGCCGTCAACGTCCCACAGTTTGCTGCCACGTGCGCGTTGAATGAAAACGGGAGAACGTCCAACGGATTTGAATGCACGTACCGGCGAATTGACACCACCGGGAACGAGCTTCAGTGATTTTTCAAACAGTAATTGAGAACGAGATGTGTTTGCCATTTTTTTGATTTCAATATACAAAAACTGTGAGACGGTCTCCACTCTAATAAATGGAGACCATCTTTGTTACAGCAGCTTGTGTTCGCGGTACCATTGACAGGTTTTCTCAACCGCTTCGCGGAACGGCGTGGGACGGTACCCAAGCTCACGTTCTGCCTTGGCCGAAGAGTACCAATTATAAAGCCCGGCGCCGGAAATCAGTTCAGTAGAAATGAGGGGCTGTGTACGAAGAATGGATGCTGCGATATCGAAGCCTCCCGCCGCAAGCTTGAGCAAAGGGACAGGGATTTTGAGCCGCGGCGGCCGTTTGCCAAGAATTTCCGCCGTGGTCTGAAATATTTGCTTGTGGGTAAGGTTTTCTCCGCCGGCGATGTACCGTTCGCCGGTGCGTCCTTTTTCCGCTGCGTCAACGTGCACGTTCACGACGTCGTCAACATAAACGACGTTCATTCCCCCTTTAATATAGAAGGGAACAAGCCCCCGTTGAACCGATCGAATAATGCTTCCTCCGTGGAAATGAATATCGCCTGGGCCGATGATGACGGTCGGATTGATCATGACGGCATCAAGCCCGCGGTCAACAGCGCTTTCAATTTCTATCTCAGCGAGATGTTTTGAGGCTTTGTAGCCGCTGTGAAGATGTTTCCAGTTGAACGGAGTGCTTTCATCAGCAAGTGCTCCGCTTGTTGGATGTCCCAGCGCGGCAATCGAGCTTGTGTAGACAAGTCGTTTCACTCCGGTTTCCAAACACGCCTGGGCAACATTTTTTGTTCCAATCACATTGACGTCATATTGCATTTGCCGGAGCGACTTCCAGAATGAAACAACCGCGGCTGTGTGAAAAACCGTGTCGCAGTCTTTCATCGCAGCGTGAAGCGACGCGTTATCACGAACATCGCCGGTGCAATGTTCAATATCGAGATGATCCACTAATTGCGTTGACGAAAGCTTCCGCCTGAGAATTTTAACATGATAACCTTGCGAAACAAGAGAGGCAGCCAGATTGGAGCCGATGAAGCCCGTCCCGCCCGTAATGAGAATTGTTTGCATCTATAAGATTCCGTACACAATCGGATTCAGATGACCGTCACCTTAAGGTGACGGTCATCTACGCAATGAATAAGTTACGGAAGCAAACGTGCGGCTTCCTTAGCGAAGTAGGTGAGGATGAGGTCGGCGCCGGCGCGCTTCATACTTGTCAGAATTTCCATCATCACGCGTTGTTCGTCAATCCAGCCGTTGCGTCCCGCAGCTTTCACCATTGAATATTCTCCGCTCACATTGTAGGCGGCAGTCGGCATTCCGAAACGGTCTTTCACTCTGCGGATGACGTCGAGATAGGACAGTGCGGGTTTCACCATCACGATATCTGCGCCTTCAAGAATGTCCTGTTCTACTTCGCGTAACGCTTCGTTGGAATTTGCCGGGTCCATTTGGTGCGAACGCCGGTCGCCGAATTTCGGCGTGCTCTCAGCGGCTTCACGGAACGGTCCGTAAAATCCCGAGGCATATTTCGCGGCGTACGACATGATCGGCGTATTGTGAAAATCATTTTCATCGAGAATACGGCGTATTGTCTGGATGCGCCCGTCGAACATATCGGACGGCGCGATAATATCTGCCCCAGACTGCGCATGAGTGAGAGCCTCCTTTGCAAGCAATTCGACGGACTCATCGTTCAAAATTTCATTGCCGCGAACGATGCCGCAGTGCCCGTGCGATGTGTATTCGCATAAACAAACATCGGTGATCACGACAAGCTCGGGAACTTCTTTTTTGATCGCGCGGACCGCTGTTTGTACAATTCCGTTCTCATCGTACGCGCCGCTCCCGACGTCATCCTTTTCTTCGGGTATCCCGAAAAGAATAACGGCGGGAATGCCGAGTGTTTTCACTTCAGCGCACTCGCGGACAAGTTGATCAACTGAAAGCTGAAACACTCCCGGCATTGATTTCACTTCGTGCCGGATTTTTTCGCCGGGCACGACGAAAAGAGGATAGATGAAATCGTTGTGTGAAAGCTCGGTTTCGCGGGTCATTGAGCGGAACGCTTCCGTCATTCGCAACCGGCGGAGCCGCTTGAACGGTGCGGCTTCTGTGTGTTCATAAAAACCGACGTGTGCTGTTTCCATGTTGTTACCTCGTTTAAAATTTGTTACGTCTGTAAAATATACATAAGCTCTAGCATAATGAAATGCTGCAAGAATGCGGTCAATCGGACAATTCCGTCATTCCTCTATTCCAATGATCCTTTTTTTGTCTTTGCGTCTGCGTGTCTGTCGAGCATCTTTCTCGCCTTTGTAAAAATTTCGTTCAGCATGTTCTCCGTCAACTTTCCCGTAAACGTATTTTGCTGGCTCGGATGATATGTTCCGATAAGTGTAACATTCTCATTGAGTTTGTATATAACGCCGTGCCCGAACTTCGGACGCGATTTCAACTGCGTCCGGCATAATTTGCGGAAACTATCGAAGGCCGCATCGAATCCGATTTTTCCAACGCCGATGACGACGCGGATGTTTTTCAGGAGCGAAAGCTCCTTGAGAAGAAATGGGCGGCAGTTGCGGATTTCATCCCGGAGCAATTTGTTTTTCGGCGGTGCGCAACGGCACGTTGCGGTGATGTAACAATCGTAAAGCTTCAAACCGTCGCTCCGGTCGGTTGACGTCGGCTGAGTTGAAAATCCGGCATTAAACAACGCCCGAAACAACCAATTTCCGCTTTCATCTCCCGTGAACATTCTTCCCGTTCTATTTCCGCCGTGAGCCGCCGGTGCCAATCCCACCAGCAGCAGACGGGCATTCGTATCACCGAAGCTCGGCACAGGTTTTCCCCAATACTTCCATTCAGCGAAGCGCCGCGTTCTCTTTTCGGCAATCGTCGTTCGCCATTCAACCAGCCGCGGACATGTTTTACACGCAATCACTCTCTTCTGCAACGCATCCATCACGGTTTCGGAAGGTTCGGGGTCCGCGTTTCGCGTTTCGAGTTTTGTCTTTAACCTCGAATCTCGAATCACAAAACTTTGCTTTTGAATCCGCATCTCGAATCTCAAAACGCGAAGCTGCAAACTCAGCCGGCTTTCTGAAGAAATTCTAGTACATGCCGGTTGAATTCATCAGGATTTTCCAAATTGCTCAGATGCGCCGCTTGTGGAATGACGAAAAAATCTGAGTTGGGAATAGCCTCCTGCATCGCCTTGCCTGTCTCCGGCGGAGCGATGGCGTCTAATTCTCCGGTCATAATTAGCGTCGGAACTTTGATCGCGGGAAGCGACGGTGCCGAATCCACACGCGCAGCTAACGCAAGTTCTGTGCCGCAGAGTGCAAGCGGCGCTGTGCGTTCAATTGTGCTTTCAATGAGTTTGACGGCGTTCTGTTTTGTTTCGAAGCTGAGCGGCGCGAAAAGATTCTTCACCATTTCCTGAGCGAAGATACGGGGGCCGTTCGTTTTGATTGCGCGAATTGCAGCCGCTCGTTTGATCTTGCTTTCATTCGAATCTGCATCGGCGCGGGTGTTGCACAGTACAAGTCCTTTGAACCGCTCCGGCTTTTTTTGGATTGCGCGTAGTGCAATATACCCCCCCATCGAAAGTCCGAGCACCACTGCCTGCTGAACATTCAAATGATCCATCAATCCCAGCAAATCGTCGGCGAAGAATTCGATCGAATACATTCCGTCGCCGACCTCGCTCTCTCCGTGTCCCCGAACGTCGTACGCGATGACATGGTACATTCCGGCAAGCGATTCGGTTTGGCCGCCGGGCATCATCCACATTTTGTGGTTGAAAGGGAAACCGTGGATCAAAATTACCGGCATCGCCGTGGAGATACCGATGTCTATGTAATGCATCAGAGAATTGTTGATGGTTGCTTTCATTGAGTGTGCTTGATTTAATGGCCCCTCCCTAACCCTCCCCCTGCAGGAAGGGAATAAATCCTCTCCCCTGTAACGGGGAGAGTGAGAGAGAGGTCAGTATAGGCATCAGGTTGATTATTAGAGCATGGTTATTTTCGTTTTTCAATCGGAACAAAATCGCGCTTTTGTGAACCGATGTACACTTGGCGCGGTCGCGCAATTTTTTGTTCTGCGTCGTTCAGCATTTCCTGCCAATGTGCGATCCATCCCGACGTGCGGGGAATTGCAAAAAGCACCGGAAACATTTGGACAGGGAAGCCTATCGCTTGATAAATCAAGCCGGAGTAAAAGTCAACATTTGGGTAGAGCTTCCGTTTGATGAAATAATCATCCTGCAGCGCGATGCGCTCAAGCTCCAGTGCGATGTCAAGCTTCGGGTTTTTCCCGGTTACTTCAAACACTTCGTCCGCAAGATTTTTGATGATTTTAGCGCGCGGGTCGAAATTTTTATAGACGCGGTGTCCGAAGCCCATCAGTTTTCCTTCGCCGGCTTTCACGCCTTTGATGAATTCCGGAATCTTTTTCACATCGCCAATGTGGTCAAGCATGCGTAATACGGCTTCATTTGCACCGCCGTGCAAAGGGCCATAGAGCGCCGCTGCCGCTGCTGCCGTTGCCGAAAACGGATCAACGTGCGAGCTTCCGACATTCCGCATTGCCGTTGTACTGCAATTCTGTTCGTGGTCGGCATGAAGAATAAAAAGCGTGTCGAGGGCATGCTCGAGGACCGGATGCGGCTGGTAGCGGTTCGAGCCGGCCCGGAACATCATGCTCAAGAAATTTCCTGTGAACGTCAGGTCGTTGTCGGGGTAGACGTACGGCATTCCGGTGCTGTTCCTGTATGCGAACGCCGCAACGGTCGGCACTTTCCCGATAAGGCGGAGAATTTGCTTTCGTCGTTTTTCTCCGGAAAAAATATCTCCGGCATCCGGATAAAATGTCGAAAGCGCCGCAACCGTGCTGACGAACATTCCCATCGGATGTGCGTCGTAACGAAAGCCTTGCATAAGCTGCTTGATGTTTTCATGGACGAACGTGTGCATTTTTATTTCGCTCGTCCACTGTTCAAGCTGAGAAGCGGTCGGCAATTCTCCGTGCAGAATAAGATACGAGACCTCGAGATACGTGCACTTCTCCGCCAATTGCTCTATCGGATAACCGCGGTAGCGAAGAATGCCCTTGTCGCCGTCAATGAATGTGATAGAGCTTTTGCACAGTGCGGTGTTCATGAATGATGGATCGTACGTCATCATTCCAAAATCATCATCATGTACTTTGATCTGTCGAAGATCGGTTGCATGAATAGTATCGCTCGCAATAGGAATTTCATACGTTTTTCCCGTGCGATTGTCGGTGATTGTCAAGCTGTCTTTGTTCATAAGAATGCTCCTTTTCAAGTGCCGAATCCCGCTGAGGCGGGGCTTCGGGAAATGTAGTGAGACGGATAAGAGATTATGAGAAGCAAGACCATTGTAGTGGTAATTTCAAAACACAACTTCTGCAAATTTAGAAAGCTCATCAGCCGAAGTTTGTTCAACTTCCGCGTGCAGGCTGTTGCCGTGTGAATCCATCGTTACGATAGCAGGAAAGTTTTCAACTGTAAGGTGCCACATCGCTTCGGGAATTCCGAATTCCATTAGATCAACGCCGTCAACGCTTCTTACACACTCGGCATAAAATTGTGCCGCTCCGCCGACAGCATTGAGATACACGGCGCCGTGTTCCTTCAGCGCGGCAAGCGTTCGCGCGCCCATGCCTCCTTTTCCGATGACAGCGCGGATGCCGAATTTTTTGATGATGTCTGCTTGATACGGCTCTTCGCGGCTGCTTGTTGTCGGTCCGGCGGCTTTCACTTTCCACTGACCGTTTTCTTTCAGCATCACAGGACCGCAGTGATAGATCATTTGTCCGCGGAGGTCAACCGGAGCATCGTGCTGTGATAAGTACGCGTGAAGCGCGTCTCTTCCTGTGAAAAGTTTTCCGCTGACGAGAACAATATCGCCGACGCGCAGCGAGCGAATTTGCTTTTCGGAAACAGGGGTTTGCAATTTTATTTCTTTCCCCATGAGAGGGATTTTTTTCTCTTTCGCCATACGAATAGCAGGCGAGTCATCTTTGTAGAGCCATTGTGTAATAGTTCCTGTGTCTGCGTCAAGAATAATTCCCTGGCGGCGGAATGCCCAGCAGTTGTACGCCACCGAAACGAAAAAGCTCGCCGGCAAGCGATTCTGGGCTCCGATTTTGCATCCGATAAGCGTTGTCGCTCCGCCAAAGCCCATCGTTCCGATGTTCAGCTTGTTCGCTTTCTCCATAATGTACGATTCTAATTCGGCCAATTCGGGCACAGGATTGACGTCATCCAGCTTTCGGAAAAGCTGCTGCTTTGCAAAATCGTAACCGTTTGTCCGGTCGCCGCCGATGCATACGCCGATTGCGCCGACAGCGCAGCCGTGTCCTTGTGCTTGCCACACCGCATGAAGAATGCACTTGCGGACACCATCCAAGGTACGTCCGGCTTTTCCGAGGTGGTCAAGTTGAGCAGGAAGCGAGTACTGAATATTTTTATTTTCGCACCCGCCTCCTTTGAGAATCAGCTTGATTTCAATTTCATCGTTGCGTTCCCATTGCTCCCAGTGGAAAACAGGGGTGCCTGCGCCGAGATTATTGCCGCTGTTTTTTCCCGTGAGCGAGTCAACGGAATTCGGGCGCAGCAAGCCGCGCGCCGTCGCTTCGCTTACAGCTTCTCGAATGAGTCTCTTCAAATCAATTTGATTGTAACCGACCGGCGTATGAATGTAAAACGTCGGCATGCCCGTGTCCTGACAAATCGCTCCGACACCGTCGCATGCCATGTCAATGTTCGTGGCAATAGTGTTGAGCGCGAAAGAGGCTCGCGTTCCAGCCGGCTCAGCTTCCAGTGTGCGCGTAAGGGCGCGCCGGATGTCGGGAGGCAAATTTGTTGAGGTATCTGTGATAAGCGTGAGAATGCTTTCTTTCAGTGTGTTCATCGTAATGCCTGTTTCATTAGTAGAGAGTGGAATTACCGCAGTGCGAGGTCGTTCCAAAGAACAACATTGTTTGCTTTATTCACGAGTTCTAATTTTACGGGAACAATCGCAATGTGCGCTTCATTATTTGTAAAAACTTGTGAGAAATCGAAGCGAAGCCAAACACGGAAATAAATATCGCGTTCGTTGTTTTTAGCTTCTCTCGCCGCCGATTCATTGACGTTCCACGAAAATCCATCTTTATCCTTGAAGGCGAGGTACGAAAATTTATACCCTTGCTTTATTGAATCGGTCACAGAGAAGTACTGATTCGGAGCGCATGTGATAACGATATGCTGCTGTTCCGGCGGAAGAGAAATCGGGGTTGCGATAACGAGCGTATAACGCTGGGCGTCGGCGTCGTAACGCAGAAGCGAGGCTTTCACCCAAATAGAATATGTGCGGTCCGCATAGCGGCCGGCAGCAAGAAATTCTTCCATTTTCTTTTCTGTGTCGTACCGGCTCTTTTCCAGACGCGTTTGAAACTCTGCCGTAGTTTCAAACTCGCCTTTCGACTGTTTAACTGCTGCATACGAATCGGCGTCATTTTTCAATTCTCCCCATACAATTTTCAGCGAGTCGGAGAATGACTGCGGAGTGAGCGTCTCTTCGACAGATTGAGATGCTGTTTGCGAAAATGAAAAGATCGGGCACATGAGAAAAATTAACACCGCAACGGCTTTGTGTTTCATTGAGAACTCCTCTTTAAATATTCTGAAACTCTTCCCGATATTTTTTCCGAGCTCATGACGCAATCTCCGACCGCGATACCGCCGCGGAAATTTCCCGCAAGAAAGAACCCCGGATGTTCTTTTTCGAACTGTTCGACCTGTTGGATGATCGAAAGATGTCCGAGATGGTACTGCGGAATCGCGCGCCGCCACCGCGTTACCCGCACATAATTCGGTTCGCCGTTGATGTTCATAATGGAACGGAGCTCGCCGGTCACGAGTGCAGCAAGCTTTTCATCGTTCATGTCGAGAATTTCCGGCTGGCGCGATCCGCCGACGAACGTTGTCAATGCCGCAAAGCCGGCCGGAGCGCGATGCGGGAAAATCGCCGACGACCAAATTGTTCCGAGAATGTTCCTCCGCTCCTTCGCCGGTACCAGAAATCCGAAACCGTCCAACGGTATGCCGATGTGTTCTTCACGGAAGCCGAGAAACACCTCGGCAACAGGAGGATAATAAATTTTTGATAGCAGCCCTGCGAGCGTTGAATCGAGCGGACGCAGCAGTTCCGCCACCGCATACGCCGGAATCGCGAAGACAACGGCGGTCGAAGAGAACTGAACGCGGCGTCCGTTTTTGTTCCCGTTAATTTCAAAACAGAGGGAATGGCTACCGCTGTGCACTTCTGCAAGTCTGTCAGAGGTTTTTATTGAAATCGTTTCAATCTCCACGCCGCTTTGCACTTTCGGGCCGAGAAACTTTGAGAGAGTCTGCGGGAAAACTTCGATTCCGTTGAGAAAAGAAAAAAGCCGGGCGCGGTCCTTCGCTTTTTCGGGACGACGTCTTCTTTCCCGCGCTCCTTGGATCTGTCCTTTGATCAGCCCGCCGTGTTTTTCTTCCAACGCATACAATTTAGGAAAAGCAGCGCGAACACTCAACTGTTCAGGATTGCCCGCATACACTCCGGCAACAAAAGGGTTGATCGCATAGTCAAGAAATTCTTTTCCCAAACGGCGCGTAACAAATTCCGCGATTGTCTCTTCGTGGTTTGCTCTGCCGATGAAGGGCTCTTTTAACAAACGAAGCTTGCCTCGCGTGCTCCACAATGTAGATCTCAGGAATGTTACGGGGCTCATCGGCAGCGGATGAAGCGATCCGTTTTTCAGAATATAGCGATGCTCCGAGTTCTCGTTTGCATACACGACTTCGTTTTCTAAATGTAGATCGGCAAAAAGCGTTTTGAACAGCGGCGTCGTTTCAAGCGCGCTGTTGGGACCGGTTTCAATGAGCCAGCCGTTCTCGCGGGTTGTTCTCATCGTGCCGCCGACTTTTTCCTCGCGCTCAAGCAGAACAACATCGTGTCCCGCTTTGTGCAGCCACCACGCCGTTGCAAGCCCTGAAATTCCCCCCCCGATGACGATGACCGAATGATGTTCCATAAGAGAATCGGATTGTTGGATTCGCGGATTCATGAATACTGGGGAGACAAACCCAGTACTCCAGCAATCCTTTTTTATTTCTTTAATTCTTTTGTTTTAAGTTTTTGCAATACTAAGTCCGTCAGACACGCGACGAACTTTTCATTCATCAGCAGTGCCGGCATCATATCGAAATATCGAATGCCTAATTTCTTTGCATATGCTTTCGCTTCCATATTGATCTCCGAAAGTGTTTCGATATGATCGGAAACGAACGCGATTGGAATGACAAGAACATGGGAAGTTTTTTCAGAAGCAAGCCGCTCGATCGTTTCCACAAGCGACGGTTTGAGCCATTGCTGCGGTCCGACTTTGCTTTGAAAGCACAGCGTGTGTTCCAAACCGAAATTTCCTTTTTCAATCACGAGCTCGTACGTTTTGCGGATATGATGAGAATACGGATCGCCGTCTTTCACCAGTTTCATCGGTGTGCCATGCGCACTGAAAACGAGATGAATTTTTTCCCGTTCGGGTTCCGGGAGACGGTGCAGCGCACGGGTGATGTGTTCAACCAGCGCTTCGACGTAGAGCGGATGATCAAAGTAGTGTTCGATCAGGACGGCGTGCAGGTTTTCGCACTGAAGTTTTTTCACTGCGCGGTTCCATTCGTTCAAACTCGAACCGGTTGTCGTTTTAGAAAAATGCGGGTAGAGCGGGAGAAGCACAATTGATTTCGGTTGTTCCCCTGCAATTTCTTTCGCCGTTGCCGCTGTCATCGGGTGCCAATAGCGCATTGCGATGTGAACGCTAGCTCGAACATTATGTCGTGCCAACGAATCTTTTAAACGCTCTGCCTGCAAACGTGTTTGTTTCAGAATCGGTGAACGCCCGCCGATACGCTTGTATAATTCCTGCACTTTCGGTGCGCGCCGCGATGAGATCATTCGTGCCAGCAAACGGCGAAAAAGAAATGCGCCGGGAAGATCAATAATGTCGGGGTCACGGAAAAGATTGTAAAGGAAAGGCTCCACCGCATCCAAAGAATCAGGTCCGCCAAGCTGAAAGAGAACGACTGCCGTGTTGGATGGGTTCTGCGTCATTGCCGTGTCACACCGTGCGTGAAAAAATAGGTTTTTCCTTCATCATTTTTTCAAGGTAGGCGTCGAAACACATTGCGATGTTCCGAATGATAAGCCGCCCGACTCCATTCACAAAAATTTTTCCATCGGTGTGTGTCACTAATCTTTCGTCAATGAACGGCTGAAGTTTCGGCAGAGCGTCACTGAAATATTCATCAAAGCGAATATTGAATTGACGTTCGATTGCAGATTTTTCCAATTCCATATCGCACATGATTTTCATGATGACGGCTTTTCGGATTTGATCGTCCTCCGTCATTCGATAGCCGACGTTCGTTGCGAGTGCGCTGCTGCCG
>JAGWND010000045.1 GCA_028873075.1 Bacteroidota bacterium | reverse complement strand
TTCCTGCGAAAACAAGGGAGAAATTGCAGTAAACATGAAAGCGAGAATTCCCACAGCCATTCCCGACATTTGCCCTATGGATGTTCGATTTTTCATCTTAAGCTATACTACCACAATCTTCGTGCCGAACTCAGATGGCATCCGCCTTCGAGGTGGGGCCATCTTGTCTTTCACTATTTCTTTGCCACATCAAAAGAATAAGTCACTCTCACCGTGTCGTGCGAAATAATCGTAACGGTTGTTTCATAGTCCTTAAAAGCCGGATTATACAAGCGAATTTTTTTCACGCCGGCTGATAGGATAATCGGTTTTGAAAGCGGTGTCGTATCACGATGTTGACCGTCAATGTAAACATCTGCCCACGGGTCAGCGGAGACAAAGAGATAACCCGCGTTATCAAGAAAATTTACCTTCACATCTGTTTGCGCATCTTTTTGAATAGTGATGGTTTTCATAACCGGATCGAAGTACGGATTCACGAATGTCACAGTATGATTTCCGGCTTTCACTTTGACAGTACCGGCAACCGGCGTTGTCTCGATAAATTGATTGTCAATAAAAACCTTGCCCCCGGGAATGCAGGTAATTGCAAGATAACCGGAATCCGGCGATGCATCATTCTTCGATGCTGCATTTTCTGCACTCATGGAATGCTCAACCGGACTTTTCCTTATGACCAGCTGCTGAGGGAAGTGATCGAGTGAAGTTGAAGGCGGCACGGCATCTTCGCGTAAAGAATTTTTCAGCTCGCTCGGTTCTGAAACCGCGGTTGTCTCTTTCAGCGTTGGACTTACCGGTGAAAAACTATTGTTTTCTTTTCGATGGCTTGAAAAGAAAATCGTTAGCGCCGCCATAACGATGACTGTAAGCGAGGTCAGAGCAACGGTTGCCCGGTACGATCTGACAGGTTTCTCATGCGCATGCGCGGTTGTTGTGTGGGAAATTTCCTTCAACGCTTCAGTTGCTGTTGTGTAGCGCTGTGCTTTCTCCGGTGCAATGAGCTTTGCAAGAAACGACTTGAAATCAGCCGAGAAGTGCAGCATCAATGCTTCCGGCAGTTCGCCCCTGAAGTTGAGAATTTTCCCAAGGCATTCCGCGTACGAGCTTCCCCCGAAAATTTTTTCTCCGCTCGCGAGTTCGAGCAAGGTAACGCCGAGAGAAAAGAAATCCGTCCGTTCATCCACCGCTTCGCCGCGTGCTTGTTCCGGCGACATGTATGCCGGCGTTCCCATCAAATTTCCATCCATCGTCAAAGCCGGCGCGCTTGCGACAGCGGCAATACCGAAGTCGGTAACTTTTGTGACATCGCGATCGGAAAGAATGATATTTGACGGTTTAATGTCGCGATGAATCACGCCGTTTGCATGGGCGTTTTCAAGTGCGGTCAGAACTTCTATCGCAGTCCGCCGCAGAAATTGTTCATCGAACGGTCCGTGCGCGTTCAGCAATTCATCGAGCGGGGTACCGTCCACAAATTCCATCACGATTGCCGGCGACTGTTCAAACTCCGTCACGTCGTACACCTGTACGATGTTTTCGGATTTCAACAGCGCGCACGCCTTTGCTTCGCGCATGAACCGTGATGCCGCTGCATCGTCCTGCACAAGGTAAGCTTGCAGCTTTTTCAAAAGCACAATGCGGTCGAGCGCATCCTGCTTCGCTTTGAAAACGATTGCAGTCGGGCCTTCGCTCAGCTTTTCGATAATAGTAAAACTATTCTGCGTCACCTTGCGAATCCTTCGGGGAATGCCATTCTTTCAAGCGATATTGCAGCCACCGGAGCGAAACGCCCAACGCTTCGGCCGTTTTTGTTCTGTTATCATTCATCTCGGTAAGAGTCTTTTCGACAAGCTTACGCTCAAATTCATCCAATGTTAAGCCGCTCTGCACGAGATCTTCTTCCGTGAGCAATTGAAGATGAAGATCGGCTTCCGTTATCTCTTCGCCGCGCGAGAGCACGACGGCGCGCTCCATCACGTTTTGCAGCTCGCGCACATTGCCGTGCCACGGGTGTTTCAACAACTTTTCCATCGCCTCCGCCGTCAAACTTTTCACTTGCCTTTTGTGTGCTGCAGAAGCCTTCTCCATAAAGAAGCGTGCAAGCAGCGGAATATCTTCTTTCCGTTCGCGCAGAGGAGCGAGCGGAACGCTGATGACATTCAATCGAAAATAGAGATCCTCGCGGAATCTTCCTTGTTTGATTTCTTCATTCAAATCCCTGTTCGTCGCTGAAACGATTCTTACATCAACCTTCCGGTCCTGAACATCGCCCACACGCCGGATTTCCCGTTCCTGAATCACACGCAGAAGCTTTGCCTGTAACGCGAGCGGAAGGTCTCCGACCTCATCGAGGAAAAGCGTCCCTCCGTTTGCATATTCGATCAGCCCGACTTTGTCTGTGTTTGCCCCCGTGAAGGCGCCCTTTTTGTACCCGAAAAGTTCGCTTTCGAGAAGCTGTTCAGGGATTGCCGAACAATTCACCGCCATGAACGGCTTGTCCTTCCGCATGCCGCTGAAATGAATTGCGCGTGCGATCAATTCCTTTCCCGTGCCGCTTTCTCCGGAGATAATGACGGAGGCGTCGGTATCAACGATACGCATGACAAAATCAAGCGTCGCTTTCCACGTTTTGCTTCTGCCGATCAGCTCGCCGTGCAATGTGGCGGCACCGACTTCGTTTTTCAGGCGCTCGTTCTCCTTCCGCAGCGAATCGTACCGCCGCGCATTGTCAATAGCGATGCCGGCAAGGTGCCCGAAGACCGCAAGGAATTTCAATGTCTCTTGTGTGAATTTTCCGCGCGTTTTTGTGGTGTCGAGATAGAGTGCACCGGTCGTGTCGCCCCCGGCATCACGTTCCGTGTGCCCCATTTTTCTCAGCGGCACGCAAATGATGGAAAGAATTTTCTGTGAAACAATGCTTCGCGAAGCTTCAAACCGCTCATCGGAAAGGGCGTCGAACGTCAGCACCGGTTCGCCGGAAGAAAGAACTTTTTTCACGACAGAAGAAGATGCGGCAAGCTTGTTGGAAGAATGCACATCGGTGAAATTTTTTGCTGCGACAACATCGAAACCCGATTCGCTTTCCTTGTTGTTGAGTAAGATCAGACCGCGCTCGGCATCGAGATGTTCCATTGCAATTTCAAGCACCTTATCGAGAAGTTCTTCCGGATCAAGAATCGAATTGATGCTTTGCGCGATGTCGTACAATGCAGCGAACGAATCGCGCACAGTTTGTTCTTGTTCTATTTTTTTCATTACAGTGCTCTTGACAAGCTTCATTTATTGGGTACGACGAACGATGCTTCCTTTGAGCGCGCGCCGTTTCCAAATTCATCAATTACAGTAACTGTCCAATAGTACGATCTTGGCGTCAGTGTGTCTGGAAACGTGTACGCGAACGGCGGCGCCGAAGCAATATTTGATTTGAACCAAATCGAAACACCACCGTCGAGTGTGTAAATATTTATACTGAACGTGTACGAGAAATTCAATGACGGGGGATCCCATTGAAAATATAACGTGCCGCGCACAGTGTCCTGGCTTGTCGGTGATGTCGGGACGGCGGTCGCTTCGATGATTCGCGAAATAAAAAAGTCGCCGCTTTGAGTCAAAGCGCGTTCTTTATCTTTTGCAAACACCCTCAGTGTTTTTCCGATGAGCGACTGCAGATTGCTGCCGGGGAGACTGTCGCCGAAAATTGTCGTTTGATAATTCTTATCGCTGTTCGAATATGTCATTCCGAATTGAAGAGAATCAACCGTAACAAACACCGTATCAATATCTGCCTGGCCGTCGGGATCGCTGACCGCCGCCGTAACGAGTGCGCTGTATGTCGGTCCGGGCCACCACTGGTCGGTTTTCTTTGTAATAATTTTCTGGCTCGAAATCTGCGGAAGCGCATCGAGATGAATTTCGAGCGAGGATGTTTGTCCCGCAGCGAGCTGCAATGAGATGCTGTCGGGAAGAAATCCGTCTTTTGTTACAATGATGAGCATAGTTCCGGCGGAAATATGATCTGCAGAAAAATTACCGTTGTTGTCCGTGAGCGTTGCGATATTGCTGTTCGTGAAAGAGACGACGGCGTTTGCAATTCCTGAACTGCCGAGACTGAGCACTCTTCCGCGAACTGTTCCGGCATTTTCAAATTTCGGCGACTGCGGATCAAGCGGATTATCGTGCGGCACATCCGAAATGCAGCCGGGAAAAAAACTCATAACCAGCGCGAAAACCAAAATTCGCTTTTTCGCTCGTGGTTGTAACGAAAGAGAAATCACTGTCGGTATTGTCAGTTCAGCAGCGGATATGCTGTCCCTTTTGTAAAGCTTAAAAAAGTGCTTTTGGGACAGCCTTGATTTATGATTCAACTTTAAGTGTACGAGATGAATCTAAAATAAGCAAACGAATATGAAAGTTGCTGTGATTATCGTTGCGCGGCTTACTTGCGTCTAAAAGAACGTTGCTACAAGTCAACGAGACAAAGAAAAAACTTCCGGTTGTGCCTTTGGAGCTCGAGTGTAGAATAATTCCCCATTCAATTGTTGTTAAAGAAATGAATGATCCGGTATAACAGTGTCCCAAGCCTTCATTTTTTCTTCACTCCCTTTTTCTCTTCAAAAAAGGGCGGAGAGTAAAAGTGCTCTGCTGCTTATCGTCCTTGTTTGGCACATTGAGCAATGAAAAATGAAAAACTCTTCAAATTGCGGCAGTTTTCTTGACTTTTTTTCGCTAAAAGGTTACTTTAATAACTATGAAACATCTGAAAAACTCTCGAGTTAGTCGCGGTGAGCGAAGTCGAACCATGATTTTGTTCCAATTTTCGCACTTCGACTACGCTTAGTGCGACAGAGCGTTATTTAAAAATAGTTTTTCAGATGTCTCAACTTTAATAAATTATGAGCAAATAACCGACCTCCGACATTGCGGGATCGGATTTCTTGCTTAAGATACCAAGGAGTGAAAAAGTTTGAACAAGAGTTCGGCGGCGGCAGCAGCTCAAGATAAAAAGCATCAAGAGCATCTCCGATTGAACGGAAACATACCGAAACACATCGCCATTATTATGGATGGGAATGGGCGGTGGGCAAAAAAAAGGAAATTACCCCGTGTTGCCGGACATCAAGAAGGTGTAAATTCCGTCCGCGACATTGTCGAAGCGTGCGGTCAGTTGGGAGTAAAGTATTTGACGCTTTATACGTTTTCGACCGAAAACTGGAAGCGCCCCAAAGATGAAATTTCCGTGCTCATGCGTCTTATCCTGAGAGCGCTCCGCGATGAGCGGGACCGCCTCCACAGCAACAACGTGAGACTGAAGTGCATCGGCGATATCGCCTCTCTTCCGCAAGACGTGCAGGATGAGCTGATTGACGCGATGGAGATGCTGCGTCATAATACCGGCTTAACGCTCGTGCTTGCGTTGAGCTACAGCGGCAGATGGGATATTACTTCCGCTCTCAAAAACATCGTGCACGATGTTCGTGCCGGTAACATTTCCCTTTCGGAAATCTCGGAGGAGACAATTTCCGGACATCTCGCAACAAAAGATATTCCCGATCCTGATTTGTTGATCCGCACGAGCGGCGAATTGCGCATCAGTAATTTTCTTCTCTGGCAAATCGCATACTCGGAATTTTACATCAGCGATTTATTCTGGCCGGAGTTCCGTCGCCGCTCGCTGTACGAAGCGATTGCCGCATTTCAGCAGCGCGAG
This sequence comes from Bacteroidota bacterium, assembly GCA_028873075.1. GTDB lineage: Bacteria > Bacteroidota > Ignavibacteria > UBA10030 > UBA8401 > JAJYOI01. Next base: position 11,499 of record JAGWND010000045.1, on the reverse strand, counting down.
CGCCGGTTCGGCATGGTGAGCGAACAAATCACGTCGAAAGCAAAACATGCCCTCTCGCAGCACGGCGGAACGGTATCGTATACGGAAAGGTTTTCAAAAAGTGCTTCAGGTCTTTAAGAGTGCCGATGCGCTGCGATGGACGCCGCTCCGAAAGAATCCCTTTGGCATGATGAGGCGGAGGTCATCTCGCATCGTTGCCGTTCTTTTTCTGGCAGTGTTTGTTCTTTCCAATGTGCGTGCTCAAGATTTTGAACAGCCGAAGCAGTACAAAATTCTAGGAATTTCCATCGAAGGAAATAAGTCGGCGGAAACAGCCGCAGTCATCGCCAATACGGGGCTGAAGATCGGTGAAGACATCACAGTCCCCGGCGAACAAACGCGCACTGCAATCAACCGATTGTGGGACCTCAGGATTTTTTCCGACATTCAAATTACTGTTGAGAAAACCGTGGGCAATGGAGCGTATTTGTTGATCACTGTAAAAGAAAATCCGCGCCTCGAGAAAGTCGAATTTTCCGGCAACGACGAACTGAGTGAATCGGATTTAACGAAGAAAGTCAGCCTGCTGAAAGGTCAAATCGTTTCTCCCCAGGAGGTGAGCAGGCTCGTGGGCGTTCTGAAGAAAGCGTACGATGACGAAGGCTATCTTGAAGCGGAGATAAAACCCGAGTTGCTTGAAAGCCCGGATACAAACGCACGCGGCAGAGTTATTCTCCGGTTCAATATTCACGAGGGACCGGAAGTGAGGATCGGTTCGATCCTGTTCTACGGAAACAAAGCGTTTTCCGACGGCGACTTGCGAGGTGAGATGGACGACACACACGAGCATGTGTGGTGGAAGTTTTGGCGCAGCTCGAAGTTCGATAAGAAAAAATATGCGGACGATAAGAAAAAAATCCTCGACTTCTACCACAAGAACGGTTACCGCGATGCCGCGATCCTTACTGATTCCATCTCTTATTCCGATGATAATCGGGACATGAACATCCGCATCTTTGTTTATGAGGGACCGCAGTACCGCGTTCGCAACATTACGTGGGAAGGAAATACCGTATTCAAAACGGAAGCACTGAACCAGCGGCTCGGATTTCAGCGCGGAGATGTGTACAACCTCGATACGTTCGACAAAAATCTCCACGGCAATGAGGACCAAACGGATGTTGCATCTCTCTATCTCGACAACGGCTATTTGACCTCATCGCTCGATCCGGAAGAAATCAAAGTCGGGCAGGACAGCGTTGACATTGTCATTCACGTGCGGGAACGAAACCAGTTCCGTATTGCACAAGTGATTATCCGAGGCAACACCAAAACGGAAGAAAAAGTGATTCGCCGCGAGCTTCGCACGCGACCGGGAGATTACTTCAGCCGGTCGAATATCATCCGGAGCGTCCGGCAGCTTTCCGTTCTCAATTATTTCAATCCGGAAAAAATAAAGCCGGATACCCGCTTTGTTGACGACACACACGTAGATGTCATTTACGATGTCGAAGAAAAATCGAGCGACACATTCAACATGTCGGTCGGCTACAGCGGTGTGTTCGGGTTCACGGGCGCGCTCGGACTGACGTTCAATAATTTTGCACTGTACAGACCGCTTTCCGGCGGCGGCGGGCAAATTCTGAATTTCGATTGGGAGTTCGGCGAAGGAAGCCGCTACCGCACGTTTTCCATTTCCTTCCGCGAGCCGTGGCTGTTTGGCACACGGACGTCGCTCGGCTTCAGCATCTTCGATACGCGGCAGAATTATTACTACGACTACCGCACGACAGGCGGATCAATCAGCCTCGGTCGCCAGTTCAAATGGCCCGATGACTACACGCGCGGCGATTGGACGTTCCAGGTTCAGAAAATCGATAATTACACGGCAAGCGCGTATTACGGAAATCCGGGGCTGACAACGCAGTTCAGCCTTACTCAAGTCCTTTCGCGGAACAGCGTGAACAGCCCGCTGTTCCCGACCGATGGAAGCAGCATCGCTCTTTCGACAGAGCTTTCCGGACCGCCGTTCCTTCCGGGATCAGCCGAGTTCACGAAGCACATTCTTTCTGTGGATTGGTACATTCCGGTTTTCAATAATTCGAGGTTCGCATTGTATTTAGGCTCGCAGTACGGCGAAATTTTCCGCTTCAGAAAAAATACCAACATTCCTTCTATCGAATATTTTTACATGGGCGGCACCGGACTTGGTTTGATTGCAACAACACCTCTGCGCGGGTATGACGACCGCAGTGTCGGTCCGAGAGATGTGTACGGAAACGTGCTTCCCGGAACGGTGATGGAAAAAGAAACAGCGGAGCTTCGCTTCAACGTTTCGCTCAACCCTATTCCGATCTATCTTCTCGCATTTGCAGAAGCGGGCAATGTGTGGAGCGGCATCAATAGAACGGAGCTGTTCGACCTCCGACGTTCGGCAGGTGTCGGCGCGCGCTTGCAGATCAATCCCATCGGGCTTCTCGGCTTCGATTACGGGTTCGGTTTTGACAACCCGGCAGGTATCGGTGCACCGTCGGGCTGGCATTTTCATTTTCAATTTGGACGAGGATTTTAACCTTCCACAACGGACACAAAAAACAGAAAACAACATCAACTTTTCTTAATCATAATATTAGAAGGTACAACCAATGCAGCTACTTTCAAAAATATTCGCCCGCATGTTGCGGATTTCTCTTCTCATTGCAGTTGTTACATGCGCGAGCTTTGCGCAACTCAGAATCGGCTATGTCAATTCCGATACCATCCTCAAAAACCTCCCTGAAGCGCAGGAAGCGCAGGACAAATTAGCTGCGATCGGGAAGCAATGGCAGGACGAGCTTGATAAAATGTCGAAAAGCCTTCAGGCACAATATGAAGATTACCAGAAAAAGCAGGCGATGTACACCGATGCGACGCGACAGTCAGAACAGCAAAAACTTCTGGATGAGCAGCAAAAAGTTCAGAAATACAACGAAGACAAGTTCGGAGCGAAGGGTGAGTTTGCTATGCAGCGCGACAAGCTGATGACGCCGATCCGTGATAAGATATTGAAGGCAATCGAGAAGGTGGCTAAGGAAGAGAAGCTTTCCTTCGTGTTCGATAAAGCAGGCGATGCCGTTGTGCTTTACGCCGACGCTTCATACGATATCACGTATAAAGTTCTTGATAGAATGAAACGAGGCGGAAAATAAACTGCTTCAAGATTCAGGATTCATGATTCAAGCCAGCGGTGAGAATCATGAAACTTTTTCATAGAGAAAGAATACAACCATGAAAACTCGAACAGTGTTGTTCATCGCCGCGTTCGGAATGCTGAGCGTGGCGGGCGCACTCGCCCAGTCAAAGATCGGTTACATCAATTCGGAAGCTATCATGCAGCAATTGCCGGAAGCGCAGGACGCACAGAAACAGCTCGATGCTCTTTCGGCGGAATGGCAGAACGACCTCAAGAAAATGCAGGACACACTTCAGCAAAAGTTTGAGGATTACGACAAACGAAAACTCATCATGTCCGACGCACGCCGCGCCGATGTGGAAAAAGAATTGCGCGCCCTCGATCAACAGATGGTGGACTATCGTACGAAAAAATTCGGCACGAACGGCGAGCTGTTCCAAAAACAAAATGAGCTCATGAAGCCGATTCAAGACAGGATTTTCAAAGCCGTCGAGGATGTTGCGAACGAAAGCGGATACGATTATATTTTCGACAAAAGCAGCACGACGCTATTGATGTTTGCGAACGAGAAGAACGATCTGACGGCAAAAGTGCTGGCGAAACTGGAGCAAAAATAACCGCAGACTTTTATGCCGGCAGGAAATCTCTCCGTGAAACCCTTCGAGGGTTTTTCATCAAAAACATTCGCTATCTTAAAAATTGTGAGACCGTAAAGGATTAACCCTCGTAGGGTTGTAAGCCATGACTCTCCGCGAAATTGCTGCATTCATTGACGGCGAAGTGCTCGGCGATGAAAATATTTCCATCACCGGCGTTGCAAAAATAGAGGAGGCAAAAAGCGGCGACATTACTTTTCTTGCAAATCCCCAGTACGAAAGATTTCTCGAAACGACCGCCGCATCGGCAGTCATCGTTAACCGGTCTGCCGATCTTTCCAAACATGTAAACCATCCCGCACTCGTTCGAGTCGGCGACGCGTACGCTTCGTTTGTGATTGTGCTGGAAAAGCTGAATCCTCCATCCGATTCCGTTCCGCCGGGAGTTCATCCGACAGCACTGATTCCTGCAAGCACAACGGTCGGGAAGAATTGTGCCATCGGTCCGTACGTTGTGTTCGGCGAAGGATGCAGTATTGGCAGCAACACGAAAATTTTTCCCGGAACGGTGGTCGGAAATTCTGTGCGCATTGGAAGCGATTGTTTGATTTACGGGAATGTAACGATTCGGGAATCGTGCATACTCGGCAACCGTGTTGTTATTCAATCGGGCGCGGTGATCGGCGCCGACGGATTCGGATTCGCGCCGAAGAAAAACGGTTCGTATATGAAAATTCCGCAGCTCGGCATTGTTGTTCTTGAAGACGATGTCGAAGTACAAGCGAACGCGTGTATTGACCGTGCGACGATAGGCGAAACACGAATCAGGCGCGGGACGAAAATTGACAATCTTGTCCAGATCGCTCACAATGCCGTTGTCGGGGAAGACACGGTCATTGCGGGTGGAACGATGGTTGCGGGAAGCACGAAGATTGGAAACAAGAATATGATCGGCGGCAACGCCTCTATCACCGGACATATTTTTACTTCGGATGATGTGAAGATTGGCGGGCACTCGGGCGTTTCCAGGCAATTGGATACACAGGGTGAAACGTATATGGGATATCCTGCGAAAGAAGCGAGAAAGTGGAGAAGGCAGGAAGGAGCGATACGCCAGCTTCCGGAGTTGCTTGTTGAATTCCGCGCATTGCAGAAAAAGATTTCTGAGCTTGAGGAAGAAATAAAGAGATTAAAAAAGTGAATATCGGAGACCTCATGTTAGTACAACAGAGAACAATTAAACAACCCGTTACTCTCTCCGGCGTCGGACTTCACACCGGCACACAATGCCGAATGACGTTTCAGCCCGCACCGATTGATTTTGGTATCCGCTTCCGCCGAACTGATTTGGGGGGCAATCCCGAAATTCCAGCCATCGTGGATCATGTCGTTGATATTTCACGCGGGACGACGCTCGGCATCGGCGAAGCGAAGGTGTACACGGTTGAGCATGTATTGGCAGCAGTTGCCGGACTTCAGATAGATAATTTGCTTATTGATATTAACGGCATTGAACCTCCTATCGGCGACGGCAGCGCAAAGCCGTATGTTGATGTGCTGCAGAAAGCCGGTTTCGAAATTCAGGATGCGCCGAAAGATTATCTCGTGATAGATCAAACCATCGGGTACAAGAACGAGGAAAATGGCGTCGAGATTGTTGCTCTGCCGACCGATGACTTTCGTGTAACGGTGCTTGTAGATTACAACAATCCTGCGCTCGGAAGCCAGCACACCGGCTTGTTCGATCTCGAGAAGGAATTTGTCTCCGAGTTTGCCATGTGCAGAACTTTTTGCTTTCTCCACGAAGTGGAACAACTGCGCGATGCCGGATTAATCAAGGGCGGCAATCTCGATAATGCTATCGTCATTGTTGACCGTGAACTGTCGGAAAAGGAGTTGAAAGACCTTGCAAACAAGATCGGCATAAAAGATTCTGTCATTCTCGGGAAAAACGGGGTCGTCAACAACCGGCAATTGCATTTCAAAAACGAGCCTGCACGCCATAAGCTGCTCGACCTGATCGGCGACCTTGCGTTGATCGGTGCGCCGCTGAAAGCACAGATTCTTGCCGCGCGTCCGGGACACGCAAACAACGTTGAGTTTGCGCGGAAGGTGCGCAAGCTGTACCAGCAGAAAAAAATTATCAAGAAATATCAACATGAGAAAAAAGCCGGCGTTGTGTTCGATGTGAATGCTTTGCAGCGCATTTTGCCGCACCGCTACCCGTTTCTTCTTGTTGATAAGATCATTGATTTTCAGCCGAATGAAAAAATTGTCGGCGTGAAGAATGTAACGTTCAACGAACATTTCTTCCAGGGACATTTCCCCGATGCGCCGGTGATGCCCGGCGTGTTGATCCTCGAAGGAATGGCTCAAGCCGGCGGTATCATGCTGCTCGACGGCTCGGAAGAAAACAAGAAAAAGCTGGTGTACTTTATGGGGATCAACAACGCAAAATTCAGAAAAACAGTCGGCCCCGGCGATCAGCTTGTCTATGAAGTAACGATGATGTACCGCAGATCAAAAACCTGTCAGGTGCAGGGAAAAGCATATGTTGAAGGAGTTCTTGTTGCCGAAGGAGAATTTCTTGCGACAATCGTTGATCGTCCTGATCAGAAACCGCCGATTGAGTAGCGTTTTGCACGGAAAAATTATACCACCAACGCTTTAAGACACGAAGAGATTACAAACAATGAAAACGGTTTGATGGATGTTGGGATTACCGGATAATGTTCATCAATCCATTCACCAGCCAATCCAATTATCCAATGTAAGTTATGAACACAATTATTCACCCAACAGCACTCGTCGGGAAAAAAGCGGAGTTGGGAGATAACGTTACTGTTGGTCCCTATGCCGTGATTGAGGATGATGTTGTTATCGGCAGCGGAACAACCATCGGTCCGCATGTGTACTGTGCGGACGGCGCGCGCATCGGAAAGAATTGTACGATTGCCAATGGTGCGGTTGTGGCAACAAAGCCGCAGGACTTGAAATTCAAAAATGAAAAGACGACGTTCGAGATCGGCGACAACACAACCGTGCGGGAATTCTGCACGTTGAACCGCGGCACTACCGAGCACATGAAGTCCGTTGTCGGCAGCAATTGTTTGTTGATGGCGTACGTTCACGTGGCACACGATTGCACCATCGGGAACAATGTTATTCTTGCAAATACTGTTCAAATGGGCGGTCACGTAACGATTGAAGACTGGGCGATTATCGGCGGCGTGACGGCAATTCACCAATTTGTTTCGGTCGGTCAGCACGTGATGCTGGGCGGGCATTTTCGCGTAACGAAAGACGTCCCTCCATACATTCTTGCCGGCGGTGACCCGGTTTCGTTTGAAGGGTTGAATCGTATCGGGCTTCAGCGAAGAGGATTTTCTCACGAAACTATTGAAGCGCTGTCGCAAGCGTATCACTTGCTCTATCTTTCGAAACTCAATGTGAGTCAGGCGGCCGAGAAAATCCGCGCCGAACTCAATCATATTCCGGAAATTAACAATCTTCTTACCTTCATTGAGAGCAGCGAGCGTGGTATTATTGGCGGGAAGCGATCTTCGCCGAAGATGGCACATGACGGCGATTGATAGTGAAAATTTCTGAGGACGAATCGGAATGAAACGTCAGTGGCAGTTCATCAATTCCGGATGGTGCAGCGGCGAATACAATATGCAATTTGACGTTGCGCTTGCAACCAACTTGCTAGAGAAGGGCGGAATGCCGGTGTTGCGTGTATACGGGTGGGAGCCGTACGCAATTTCTTTGGGGTATCATCAGCGCCGCCACGATTTTGATGAAACAAAATGCCGCGATATGGGCATTGATATTGTTCGCCGCCCGACTGGCGGCAGAGCTATACTCCATGCCGATGAACTGACCTATTGCGTCGTGATGGAATCAGAGAGGAAAAATATTTCTGAATCATATCGCGAGATCAGTCGGGCACTGGAACGCGGCTTACGGATACTTGGTGCTGATGTGGAATATGTCTCTTCACAGCCGAATTTTTCTTCTCTATATCGCCAGCAAACCTCGCTTCCATGCTTTACAAGCTCGGCGCGATACGAGATTCGGCACAACGGAAAAAAATTGGTTGGCAGCGCTCAGCGGCGGTATTCTTCCAATGGGCGCGAAGTAATTTTGCAGCACGGTTCAATTCTTCTTGGCTCTGCGCATCGCCGGTTAAGCGAATTGCTGAAGGTTGAATCTCTGGAAATTCAGGCAATCATTGAACATGAGCTGGAATCAAAGACAACGGATCTTTCTGAGGTACTAGGCAGAACCGTAACGTTTGAAGAAACAGCATATGCCGTTAAAACAGGATTTGAGTCTGAATGGGAGATAGGATTTATCGAATCAGAAGTTGCAGTTGAGCAGCATTAAAGAAAAATGTTCCTCATCATTTATCACGGTGTCTTATGAGCACTCAAGCAAGCGAATTCAAGCGTATCACCACTAAAGCGGTCATCACAATGAAACAGCGCGGCGAGAAGATTGCGATGCTCACAGCGTACGATTACATGACGGCGAAACTGGTTGACGAAGCAGGCGTAGATATTATTCTTGTCGGCGATTCGGTGGCGAATGTTTTTCAGGGATTAGAGACGACGCTTCCCGTAACACTTGATGAAATCATTTATCACACCAAAGTAGTACGGCGCGCTGTGAAACGCGCGATGCTTGTAGCCGATATGCCGTTCATGTCATTTCAAGTTGATACGCAGGAAGCGGTGCGGAATTGCGGACGCGTACTCAAAGAATCCGGTGCTGAAGCCGTGAAGATTGAAGGAGGAAAGCGCATCGAGCCGGTGGTACGGCAACTGACAGAGATCGGTATTCCAGTGATGGGACATTTGGGATTGACGCCGCAATCAATCTATAAATTTGGAACGTACGAAGTACGCGCACAGGAACCAGCAGAGGCGAAACAATTGCTTGAAGATGCAAAAGTTTTAGAGAAAGCCGGAGTATTTTCGATTGTGCTTGAAAAGATTCCTGCCGCGCTTGCCGGCAAAGTGACAAAGAGCGTTGGTGTTGCAACAATCGGCATCGGTGCAGGACCGCACTGCGACGGGCAAGTGTTGGTGACGAACGATATGCTCGGAATGAATGAACAATTTCATCCCCGTTTTGTGCGGACGTATGCGAATCTTGCTCAAACAATGCGCGAAGCGTTTCAACATTACATCCGTGAAGTGAAGGGGGATAAATTTCCGTCGAAAGAGGAAAGCTATTAACAGGACGTTGAACAACGAAGAAAAACATCCACGAAGTTCACAAAGGGGCACAAAAAAGTTTCTTGACTTTGTGTCTCGTTCCCAAATCCTGTTTGAGAATAAGAAGAAAAAATTTTTCCACTCACCTCTTGACAAATCGTCTTTTCTTCCTTATTTTGGAAACTAAGGAAACCAAAATAGTTTTGTAAATACATATAATCCGACTTTTAATATCTAATCTGCATTGTTAATTTGATTGTTCTTGTTGTTGGGAAACTTAAAAAACGTATAAAGTTTCCGAAGAAAAACGAGAACAATAATATTTTTTCTGAACCGTCTTTACACTTTACAAAAGGTTACTTCAATGGCACCAACTGACTTTGATGTGCGCGAGAGAATTGTAACGCATGCGCGGGAAAAGTTCTTGCAAATCGGGTTCAGCAAAGTGACGCTCGATGAGATTGCATCAGACCTCGGCATGAGCAAGAAAACTCTTTACAAATATTTTTCGAGCAAAGAAGATTTGTTCCGCGCCGGCATTCACCAAACGATGAACTGGGTTGCAAGCTCTATAGAGGAAATCCTTCGCCAGAACAAACCGTTCGCGGAAAAAATTGCGCAAATGACAATGACAGTGGGAAACGTCGTTATGAAGATCACGCGCTCGGGCCAAATTGATGCGATGCGATCGCTGCCGCATGTCTGGAAAGAAGTTGAAGAATTCCGGCGCGAACAAATTTACCAGAAGTTCGGCAGGTTGATTCGCCAAGGGCGCGAAGAGAATGTTTTCCGAAAAGATATTAACGACGAAGTGCTGCTGATGATGCTTCTTAACTCTGCGCAGGGAATTGTTCAGCCGGATGTTCTGGCGCAGCACTCTTTTTCTGCGCAAGAAGCGATGCGGTCCATCTTCAAAATTATTTTCGAAGGCGCGCTCACCGAAGATGCACGAAAAAATTTTCACGCGTTCGACAACTTTAACAATTGATCATGTAGATTCAACTCATAATGGATGAAAATGAAAAATGAACTAACATCAAGCGTACCGTCTCCATCAAAAACTAAAAAAATCATTTATTGGGCTTTGACAATTTATCTTTCCTTTGAGTCGGTTTTGAGCGCAACATGGGATTTCAACTGGCTGAATAAGGGCTTTGCCGTCGGCATTATGAATCACATCGGTTTCCCATCATATTTCCTTATTATCAAAGGTATCGCTACGTTCTTGGCAGCACCCGTATTCCTTCTGCCCCGTTTACCGTTGTTTAAAGAATGGGCTTACTTCGGCACGTTCCTTATTTACGCTGGTGCAATTGCATCACACCTGTTTGTAGGCGACGGTATCAGTCAGTTAATCGCCCCATTTATATTTCTATGCATTACTGTTGCTTCCTGGGCGCTGCGTCCGCCGTCTCGCAGGTTCCCTTGTCACTAACTCTGGTTATCAAGAATGTACTATGAGCAAATCAATGATGCATCAACATAAGAGGCAGTTGCAAAACGATTGCCCTTTTGACACACACACTCTTCAATTTATTAGACATAAGGAAGATATGAAAAAGAAAATCTATACAGGTGCAATCATTCTCGCACTGGCCAACCTTTGGTTGACCGGCTGCGGGAATGGCCACAACGGAGCGATAGACGCTAGCGGAACGCTCGAAGCGGTGGAAGTGAACGTGAGCGCAAAAGTTCCGGGACAGTTGGAACAACTTTTTGTGCAAGAGGGGAGCAGCGTGCATACAGGAGACACGCTTGCTATTCTTGATCACTCAACGCAGGAATTGCAATGGAAGCAGGCGTATGCCGGCGTGGAGCTTGCCGATGCACAGTATCGTTTGCTGGTTAACGGTGCGCGGCCTGAAGATATTCAGCAAGGAGAAGACATGCTGAAGCAAGCACAGTCGTCGTTCAGCATTGCAAAAGATGATTATAATCGAATGAAAGATTTGTACGCATCAAACAGCATTTCGAAAAAGCAGTACGACGATGCTGAGTCGAGGTTTACGATTACACAGGCGCAGCTCAGCTCAGCAAAAGAAAATTTACGCAAGCTGAAAAGCTACGCGCGCCCGGAAGACATTGCCGCGGCAAAAGCGAGACTTGATCAGGCAAAAGCGAACGCAGATTTATTGCAGAAGCAGATCAACGATTCATATGTTGTCGCACCTGTTTCCGGCATTGTTACGCAAAAACCGGTGGAAGTCGGCGAGCTTGTTAACACCGGAACTACCGTTGTGACGATTTCGAATCTTGAAAAATTGAACCTGATGATTTATGTCGGTGAGCAGGAACTGGGGAAGGTGAAACTAAACGGTTCGGCAGACGTTGTGATTGATACTTATCCCAATAAGGCATTTCCGGCGCGGGTCATCTACATTTCTCCGATTGCGGAATTCACTCCGAAAAATATTCAAACGAAAGAAGACCGTACAAAGCTCGTTTTCGGTGTGAAGCTGGAAGTGGACAACAAGGACGGCGTGCTGAAAGCCGGAATGCCAGCGGATGCGTACGTTCACTGACGGGAATG
>JAGWND010000290.1 GCA_028873075.1 Bacteroidota bacterium | reverse complement strand
CATTCGAGAAGTACAGCTATTACTCCCGCGACCGCAGGTTCTCTCAGCGTCACGCCCGGCGACTTCACGCCGACGATATATCCCGTTACCACAAAACTGATAGAGAACGCAACGTGCGCCATGCTCAAGCTGATATTGAACACCGGCGCAAGCAGAAACACGAACAGCACGTTCAGAGCGAAGCCAAGCGCGAGTCCGACGAAAACCCATTTCCATTGAAATGCTGTTATCGCTTTCGCTTCACCCGATGTCGGCTCGCCGCTTCCTTGCAGCTTCTCGCCGATCCATCCTCCGATTTGCGCAAGCACGCCGCCAAGAACGAGCAAAAGGAAAAAAGTCGCACTATGCCCCGCTTCTGCGGATTCCATCAGAGCAAATGCTGCCGCAAGAATCACGATCAGCAATACGCCGGCATACAATGCTTCACGAATTGTTACACCGGGAGAAAAATAACCGACAATCGCTCCGGTCACGACAAATCCGACGAGCACGACAAGCGCCTGAATGGCGTCGCTGTGAAATTTCGGCGCAACAATGAAATACGATGCACCGATGATGATGAGACCGACAATAATTCCAATGATGACCCACTTCCACTGGATCGGTTGTTTTGCTGTTGACTCGGACATGGAACCCTCCTTCAAATAATGATTATGAAATTGTGTGTTTATTTCGAAGCATGCTTTCAATTTTCGCAACAACCATGTCAATAGCAACGGCGTTTTCGCCGCCGCGCGGAATGATGATGTCCGCCCAATGCTTGCTCGGTTCGACGAATTCCAAGTGCATCGGCTTCACTGTGGAAATGTACTGGTTCATCACCGACTCGATCGAGCGCCCGCGCTCCACCGTGTCGCGGCGAAGCCTTCGCAGTACACGCTCATCGGCATCGGTGTCGAGAAAGATTTTTATATCCATCAAATCGCGAAGCTCTTTGTCAACCAAAATCAAAATACCTTCGATGATGATGATGTCTTTCGGCTCGAGGTGTTTTGTTGTTTTCAACCGCGAGTGCGTAGTGAAATTATAGATCGGTTGTTCTACTGCTTTTCCGTTCCGCAAATCTTTAATATGTTGAATGAGCAAAGACGTTTCGAGCGAATCCGGATGGTCGAAATTAATTTTATCCGGTGGTAAACCGTGATGCGCGGAAAGATCTTTGTAATACGAATCGTGCTGGGTGACGACGACGTTATCCTGCTGAACGTGAAGGCGGTCAAGAATTCTTTGCGTGACGGTGGTTTTTCCGGAGCCTGTCCCGCCCGCAATTCCGATAACGAGATGCTGACCCGAAGGGCTTTTCAATATTGATTCCTCGGCTAAGTTCGTCAAAATATACGCTAAAATATTTTGAACCGCAAAGAGTTTAGTCCAGCCACAAAGTGACAAAGCAATGTCCGTCATATTGAAATAATGCAATCATGGAATTCTGCTATTCCATTTTTATATTGTCTGAATATTTTATAATTTCTTTGTGTTTCCGTATCTTGGTGGTATTTTTTTATGAGAAAACTGACGCATGATGAAATCGCTTCCCGCCGCACACCGTTGGTAAAAATTCCGGAGTGCAAGCGGTTTCCTGTCTACGGGTGGGCTGATAACATCCGCAGCCTTTACAACGTCGGCTCGATATTTCGAACATCAGACGGGGCAATGGTTGAAAAATTATTTCTTACCGGCTTCACGCCGCATCCGCCGCGAAAAGAAATTGAAAAAACTGCGCTCGGGGCAACAAAAACTGTTCCGTGGGAATATTACAAGCATCCCGCGGAGCTTATCGAGAAATTGAAGGCAGAGGGAATAAAGATTTGTGTGTTGGAATTAACGGCGGAAAGCAAGCCGTATTATACAGTGACGCGCGAAAAATTTCCGCTGTGCCTTGTGGTGGGAAACGAGATTACCGGAGTTTCAAAAGAAATTCTCGAGCGCGCCGACCTTGCAGTGGAAATTCCGATGTTCGGCAATAAGCAATCGCTTAATGTCGCTGTTGCGTACGGCATCGCGCTGTTCGAGCTCGTGCGGGCCGTTCAATCGTACGAAAGAGTAAAGTAGTCGTTTTTTTCTAACGTGTGAATGCGCACCACACCTGCACGCACGAGCGTTGTGAGGATGCGGGAAGCGCGGCGCAGCGACACGTTGATCAAGTCGGCGTATTCTTTCACGGTAATTCGCTCGTGCGTGTCGAAATACTCGAACAGCTTTCGCTCGTTGCTGCCGATGACGAGCTTCAGCGGCGGCGCATCGGGGCGCTCATCGCGCAGTACTTTGATCACCTCTTTGCTCGCAATCAGCGTTTGATCTTTGACGCGAATGTACACCTTGTTCCCTTCGCCGTTGCTGCTGAGCACATAATGCGGCTTCTCCGTGCTTTGTTCCACCGACGCGACAATCACATCTTTCTTATCGAAAGGAACAACTTCAATCTCTATACCGACCGGCGGATCGCAAAGCTGCGTCGCGGCAAAATCAACGAGATCTATCTCCGACTTTTCGCTTTCAACGCCGAAAATTCCTCCATCATCATCAACGCCGAACAAGATCACGCCGCCCTCCGTGTTGGCAAGCGCAACCAACTCACGCGCAATTTTTTCAGGAGAAGAAATCTTCCGCTTGAATTCTACGCTGGTGCCTTCTCCCGATTGTATCAAAGCTTTCACATCTCCGGGTGTCATCTTCAATATCCTCGATCTGCCATTCGTAATGAAATGATCTCGGACCGTCGCTGCACGTACTGCGAATCCTGATTCGGCTGGTGCTTCAACGGACTCGGAATGACCGCCGCGAGCCGCACCGCCTGGTCGCGTGTCAAATTTGCAGCCGATGTTCCGAAGTATCTTTGCGCGGCGGCTTCAACGCCGAAAATTCCCTGTCCCCATTCGATCTCGTTTAAATACAGCTCAAGAATTCTTTCCTTGGCAAGCAAGCCTTCCATGCGTAGCGCAATGACCATCTCTTTTAATTTCCGCAAAGGATTTCTCGATGTCGAGAGAAAAAGGTTTTTCGCGAGCTGCTGTGCAATTGTGCTGCCGCCGCGCGCCGCTCTCCCTTTCTCTACATCTTTCTTGACCGATTCTTTCACTTCGTACCAATCTATACCGCCGTTTTCATAAAACGTCCCGTCTTCCGAAAC
>JAGWND010000289.1 GCA_028873075.1 Bacteroidota bacterium | reverse complement strand
GGTGGTGCCGCTGACGAATCTTACAGTTACACAGCTCGGGCATATCATACCGTATAATGCTACATTGAAGTTTATTACAATCAATCAAATTGATCCTGGTTCTCAAGTAACATTGAACTACGACCCGTCAAATTCATCGAGTTACTTCTCATTTGATCTTCCTGCAGATTTTTCAGCGTCAACATTCCAGGAGATTTTCAAAATCGAAGATACTCACAATAATTTTTGGTTCAATACGTTGTCGTTTCCTGTTCAGCCGCTGGTGTATCCGTACGTCAATGGAATAACCCGGCATGTCAGTGGAAACGCGAGCGGAGCGTTCGCAGTTACTGTCGTTGAAGCTCAGAAAACGACAAGCCACACGTATTTCATTTCATGGGTTGATTCGATCAATGCAAACGGAGATGCGGGATATTCGGTAATGGATTCGACAACAACGCAGATGCTTTTGGTGAATCACTCTTTGCCTGATGAGTATGGACACACAAGTCCGGAGATTGACGGATTTAAGGTATTGTTTGGTTGGATTGATACATTAAGAGGGTTGCAAGATTGGAATGTTACCGGTACGCGGCATTGGACTTGGGCTAATGGTGACAGTTTGAATTTGAGCACATTTATGGGTGCAATCGGGACGGCGTACGACGAATGGTTCTCTTCTTCAACAATTTCACTAAAAGATCTGCACGATATAGAATTCGATTTTGCCATCACGGATACGTCAGGGAATATTATCAACCCCAATGATACAAACGCTTCTTTCGCATATCGCTATCTCCGAAATTCATCAGCGCCGCCGGCACAGCCCTCGTTTGCTCCGTTTATCGTACATTCCGGACGGGGCTTCGCATATCAGGATTATAACAAATCAATGCCGCTTGCCGCGTACGAAGTGATAGGCACACAGAAGCGAAGGTTAATGGTTGGATTTTTGGAAAATAATGCTTCCAAAGGACTGGTTGATGGGAAGTATTGGCCCCCTTATTACGGCAGTCTTAATAGCGTGACAAACACCGACACGGCAGGGCCGATGGAATGGTTCTTCGTGTTCGATAAAGATTACAGCACAATTCCCGACCCGGCATTCGAAGCTGATATTTCTTCAACAACTGTCCCGATGATGGTATTCGGAACTCCAGCGCGTCGGGACAGAGGTGCATGGTCACAGCCGTGGAGCTTTACTCTTATGACACATCGCCATCCCACAAACCAAGACGTCTGGGCATTCACGCCGTCGAAAGATGTTGTGTTACCGCCGGTATCTATCAGCGTGTTTCAGAACTATCCGAATCCGTTCAACTCCTCGACAACAATTCAGTACAAGATTCCGATGAGAGGAAAAATAACGGTGATAATTTATGATCTTCTCGGCAGGGAAGTGAGAACGTTGGTGAATACTGAGCAACCCGGCGGTGTGTACAAGGCGGGATGGAATATGGAAACGGATGAACATATTCAGGTATCGAGCGGCGTCTATTTTTATCGCATTGCATTTGCCGGTGACGATCGAGCGCATACATCGTTCGTGACGGTGAAAAAAATGCTGGTGCTGAAATGAAGTACGATGCAGTCATCATCGGCGGGGGGATTGTCGGGCTTGCGTGCGCGCTGAAGCTGAATCTTGCCCGCCCGAAAAAGAAGATCATCGTTCTTGAAAAAGAAGACCGCATCGGAAAACATCAAACAGGAAACAACAGCGGCGTCATTCATTCGGGAATTTATTACAAGCCGGGGAGTCTCAAAGCGAAGAACTGCATCGAGGGATACAGCCAGCTTCTTCAGTTCTGCCGCAGCTATGACCTTCCTTTCGACCTCTGCGGAAAGATCATTCTTGCGTCATCGCAGGATGAACTCCCGCGGCTTCACGATCTCTTTCAACGCGGACAGCAGAACGGGTTGAAAGGCATTCGTTTACTTTCTTCTGAAGAAATAAAAGACGTTGAGCCGTTCGCCGAAGGCAGAGCTGCAGTTTTTGTTCCTCAAACCGCCATTGTGGATTACAAACGAGTCGCGGCGAAATATGCAGAGCTGATTACACAGCGCGGCGTTGAAATCCGGTGTCATGCCCGGGTTTCCTCGCTTCATTCTCACACGAATCATGTTGAAGTTGTAACGAACAGTGATGTCATCGAGGCTTCCGTTGTTGTCAATTGTGCGGGGCTTCATTCCGACAGAATCGCGAGAAATTCTTTTCCACATTTAGATGTGCGCATTATTCCTTTCCGCGGCGAGTATTATAAACTTAAGCCGCAGAGTGAAAAACTTGTCCGCGGATTAATCTATCCTGTTCCTGATCCTGCGTTTCCGTTTCTCGGTGTTCATTTCACAAAGCAAATTGACGGCGGAGTCGAAGCCGGACCGAACGCCGTGCTTGCATACAAACGTGAAGGCTATCGAAAGAGCGACATCAATCTCCGCGATGTGTGGGAGACGGTAAGCTGGCGCGGATTCCGGACAGTTGCGAGGCGGTACTGGAAAGTCGGCGTTGAAGAAGTGATTCGTTCGTACAGCAAGAAAGTGTTCGTTCGCTCATTGCAGAAGTTAGTGCCTTCGATCATTGAAGACGATCTTGCAAAAGGCGGTGCAGGTGTGCGGGCGCAGGCGTGCCACCGCGACGGCTCGTTACTCGACGATTTCTTTTTCGTTGAAGACCAGCGCGTAGTTCATGTGTGTAACGCACCGTCGCCGGCGGCAACATCGTCGCTTTCAATCGGCGAAACGATTGCGCAGAGAGCAGCGATGCGTTTTTCGTAAGCGTCATTTTCGCAAGATAGTACCATTTCAAAAAAGTGATATTACGTTTTCTAAAAACACATTCACTGCAAAGCTCGCAAAGAGCACTGAGATTTTTTACAAGTGGAGTTTTACAAAACACAAAATGTATTTTTGAAAAGATATTTTTCAACAGAAACCGACCCCATCCTAACCCTCCCCTAAGAGGGGAGGGAATAAATTCTCTCCCCCTTGAAGGGGGGAGAGTTAGTGAGGGGGTCGGAGAAAATACATTTTATGTTTTGAAAACCGCACTAGTATTGTGTCACTGAAATAAGTTGAATTATTGCTTCAGCTTTTTTTTGAACCCATCTCCCCTGCCCCCTTCCCTAAGAATTAGGGAAGGGGGAATAAAAGGGGGAAGGGTTCGTTTGAGTGTAACTA
>JAGWND010000288.1 GCA_028873075.1 Bacteroidota bacterium | reverse complement strand
AAAATATCGCGCATCGCTTCCACATCAGCCGGTCTTCCTTTGCCGTCATATGCAACCGACGGCTCGGCGGGAATGGATGTGTGTGCCGCAGTTGACGGCGAGATGATTCTCCGCGCCGGCGAAACTGCGCTTGTTTCCACCGGGCTGGCGATAGAGCTTCCGGCGGGCTTTGAAGCACAAATCCGCCCCCGCAGCGGATTGGCAGTGAAGCATCAAATCGGAATTCTCAATGCGCCGGGCACGATAGATTCGGATTACCGGGGAGAGATCAAAGTCATTCTTACAAATTTCGGCACGCGCGATTTTGTCATTCATCGCGGCGACCGTATCGCACAAATGGTTGTTGCCCCGTACACGAAAGTAACATGGCAGGAGGTTGCGACGCTTGAACAAACAAACCGCGGCGGCGGCGGTTTCGGTCACTCCGGAACAAAATGAGAATTGTCGTATTCCACAAAATGAGATTGTCCATGGAATACTGAAGTTGCGCAGAACAAAAGAAACGCCATTCCCGAATGCTTTTGTCGAGAATCTCATTATCGAAATCAGTCAAAAATAATGGCTCCCCGCTGGAGTTTATCCCGCTGCAAGCGGGACGGGAATGACAATCTTCTGGTTTCATTGTCAAAAAAGTGATTTTGCGTAACCTCAGTTGAGTATTGAAAATTGAACATTTTCTTTTTTACGGCTGCAGAATGTTCAATGCGCAATATTCATTTTTCAATCTTCAATTAAAAAATTATGAGGGTTGCCCCAAAGGGATTTTCAATATGGCAAAAAGCGAGCAGAAAAAATCAGGAAAAAACAACGACATTCTCGTTGAGCACACTGAACGTCCCCGTACATTTGAGATTATTCTTTTCGGCGGCGGAATGTTGCTCTTATTGTATCTCGTGTACGCCGTGCAGACGATTTTTTCACCCTTCGTTCTGCTCGGAGCGATTATTTTTCTTCTTTATCCGATTCGCAGGCAGAAGTTTGTGCGCACTCTCATGCGGCTTGCAATCATTCTTTTTGCGCTCTGGTTTCTCGATACCGTCAAAGGCATTCTCTCGCCGTTTCTCATCGCACTGTTGATTGCGTACCTCTTTCATCCGCTTGTTACGAAAGCGGAGGGATGGAAAATAAAGCGATGGGTCTCCTCGCTGGTACTCATTCTTTTCTTCATCGGACTGCTGATAGTGATTTTGTTTTTGGTTTTGCCTCTTGCGTTCCAGCAATTTGAGGGAATGCTCGTTGCCGTTAACAGCATTGTGACGCAGCTTACCGATTGGATTTTGAGCGGAAACTTTGTCGCCGCATTGAACAAATACGGTATTTCAACCGATCAGTTGAAACAAACACTCTCGTTGAGCTTCATGCCGCGCTTGGAAAATATTATGAAGGGGTTGTTGGAAGGGACGCTCGGGCTAGTGAGCGGGCTTTCCACTGTCGTGTCGCGTATCGTCAACATGGTAATCATTCCTTTCCTCACGTTTTATGTACTGAAGGACTTTCCCCTTATCAAGCATCGCGCAAAAATGTTTCTCCCGAGATCGAAGCGGGAAGAAGCACGCCGCTATTATGGTCTTATTGACGATTTGCTCGGACAATATCTTCGCGGCGCGATCACGGTGGCAATCATCAACGGCATTGCGGTCTCCCTTTTCTTTTGGATGTTCGGAATCCGGTATCCGTTGGTGCTCGGCATTGTTGCCGGCGTTCTCGATCTCATTCCGTATTTCGGCTTGATCATCATGCTTGTGCTTTCGGTGATCGTAGCGTTCTTCAGCGGCGATCCGGTGACGGCGCATGTGATTCTTGCAGCGGCAACGATTGCGTTCCTTCACATTCTGGAAGCGGCGGTTCTTTCTCCGAAAATCATCGGCGGAAAAGTCGGCATGCATCCTGCGCTTCTTATTCTCTCGCTGCTCGTGTTTTCATTTTTTCTCGGCTTCATCGGTTTGCTCATCGCTGTTCCGACGACAGCGATCGTCATTCTGATGGTAAAGGAATGGGAGCAGAAGAGAAAAGCAGGTTCGCCGTTCTCGCCGATTCTCGAAAATCTTGTTGAAAGCCAAATCGAAGGCACGGCGGAACAGGACCCCGCTGCGGAAAAAGCAGGAAGCGGAGAATGAACGGCATCCTGTATCTGGTTGCGACGCCGATCGGAAATTTTTCCGACATGACGTTCCGCGCGCTTGAAATACTGAAGCAGGCTGACATCGTTGTGTTCGAAGAACGGAAAGAGGGGGGAAGGCTTCTTCGTCATTTTGAAATAGAAAAGCCGGTGGAAAGTCTGAATGAGCACAACGAAGCCGCCGCAACGTTTCATATCCTCGATCATCTCCGAAAAGGGAAGAGAATCGCACTGATTTCCGATTGCGGAACGCCGGTCTTTTCCGATCCGGGACAGCTTCTCGTGCGCAAAGCTGTTGATGCCGGAATCAAAGTTGTGCCGATTCCCGGCGCGTCGTCGCTCTTGCCTGCGCTGACAGTCTCCGGATTTTCTATCGCTCAGTTTGTCTATTACGGCTGGCTTTCGCCGAAACGTCCGCGGCGGATTACGGAGCTTCAGCAATTGCGCCGCGAGCGCCGCACCATTGTGTTGATGGATACGCCGTACCGCTTGCAGGCACTGCTTAAAGATATTGCGGAAGTGTTCGGAAGCGCGCGCCGGCTGTGCGTTGCGTTCGATTTGACATTGCCGGACGAAGAAATCTTTCACGGGACCGCTCCGCAGTTGTATGAAAAACTGACAAAGCTGGGGAGAAAAGGGGAGTTTGTTGTTGTGATTGAAAATGCGCCGCAGTGAGCGGCGCTGCTACAAACGGCGCGGAGAAATACTCAATCTTCGCAATAAAGAACTGTAGGAAATTCCATTATTCCAACAGTCCACGATTCCGGAGATGCTTATTTTTCCTTCTTCTTTCCTGTAATCGTTTTTCGTGGCGAAGGTTTTCTGGATGACTTCGTCTCATACTTTACTTGCCTTTCTCTGACAAGGGCGGCTTCAAGAAATACGGAGTACGTTTCTGAGCCGAACAGTTTCTGCATTTTTTCTTCCCGCTCCAAACGTTCCCGCAGTTCTTCTGCCGTGCCGATTCCTTTTTCTCTTATCACGCGGAGGATCTCACTCGACTCGTGTTCAGTGTCAGCAGAAGTTTTTTCTTTTCTTCCTGACATGACATA
>JAGWND010000287.1 GCA_028873075.1 Bacteroidota bacterium | reverse complement strand
TTGCCAATCTTCGATTTGTGACACTAAGGGTTTATGATATACTTGGAAAAGAAATTGCAACATTGGTGAGTGGATGGAAATCACCGGGCACATATAATGTGGATTTTGACGGAAGCATGCTTTCGAGCGGTACATATATCTACCGGCTTGAGGCTTCACACTATACTATGTCGCGTATGATGACGCTGCTGAAATAATCACACCACGAGGCGGCTATGAAAAAACTGCTATCGCAATCTTCAATATCCCTTCTCATCGTTCTCATTCCGCTGATAACTTCCGCACAACTCTCAAGGCAGGTCATTCAAACAATGATTGACGGTGTGTCGCTTCCAAATCTCACAGCACATATCAAAACGCTGGAATCCGCCCGCGGCAATTGGTCGCGGGTGAATTTCACTCCGGGAAACGACAGCGCAGTCGTGTATATCAAACGCTCGTTTGATGCAATGCCATTGTTAGATGCCGTCGTGCTCGATACATTTTTTATTCCGTCGGCAACACCGCCGCTGAACATTCGACCGCTGGAAAACGTCGTCGCAACGATCACCGGAACAAAAGATGCAGGCAAGATGTATGTCATCGGTGCACATCTCGATTGCTCGGCAAGCAGAATGGGATCATCGGTCTGGCAAGCACAATGGAAAACGCTGCGCGCGCCCGGCGCAGACGACAATGGCAGCGGCATTGCCGCGTTATTGGAAGCCGCGCGCATCCTCAGCGACACCGTGTCCGGCTTTCACAGCGATTACACGCTGAAGTTCGTTGCGTTCGGCGCTGAGGAGCGGGGTCCGGCGTACAGCGATCATCATTACGGCAGCCGGCATTTCGCAGCAAGAATAACATCGGGCAACGAAATTCTTCTCGGCATGATCAACCTCGATATGATCGGCTACAACGATGCCTATCTCTATCAATCAATTATCGCCAACGAAACGTCGGTTTCACTCTGGAAATCGTTCCTCGCAGCGAACGACGATTACAACATCGGGCTTGGATTAAATCACGCGGAGTATGCCGTTGATCCGAACGCAAGCTGGAGCGACCACGCTTCGTTTTGGGAGAACGGTTTCCCGGCAATTTGTTTGATTGAATACGCGCCGCCGTGGGTGAACGGGACATATTACAAGGCGAATCCCTACTACCACACATCGTCCGATACGTTTGAAACGGTGAACATGGAATTAGTGAAACGGGTTACGCAGGCAACGATTGCGGCTGTTGCAATGCTCAGTTCAACCGTCACGGGCGTTGCGGAAAGAAAATCTTCACGGCAGCCGGCGGCCTTCTCGCTCTCGAACTATCCGAATCCGTTCAATCCGGCAACTCGAATACGATTTGAGGTTCCGGTTTCGGGATTTGTCACGCTGAAAGTGTTTGATCTTCTTGGAAGAGAAATTGCAACATTGGTACATGAAAGAAAATCTCCCCGCACGTACGAAGTTGAATGGAACGCCACAAGGATGCCGAGTGGATTGTATTTCTGCCGCCTGCAATCGGGAAATTTCGTCTCAACAAAACAAATGGTACTCCTCAAATAGGAATTTGTAGAAATTTTTCAGTACACTTTGCTGTTCTGTATATAGCTTTCAAAAAGAAAAGTAGGTCGAAGCGGTGCTTCGACCTACACATGTTTTCACAAATAAAAAAGGATTGCCCAATGAAGTTCTTTGAGAGAGGGATCGTAGCGGCGATGTGCGTTCTCATCGCAACCCAGCTCGGGTTTAGCCAGGCGTTGTACGAGGACCACACGAACGGCGAGGCGCGCGACCGGACGTATCACGTCGTGCACTACAAAATTCAGGTCTCGTTCGATGAACCGAAGAAAGAAGTCTCCGGCACTGTAACAACAACGCTTGTTCCGTTTCTGCCGAGCCTCCGCACAGTTGAGTTCGATGCGGAAAATATGACAATCAAACATGTGATGATGGGAAAGAAGGAGCTTCATTTCACCGTCGAGCCGAAAAAATTATCCATCGAACTCGACAAGCCGTATTCTTTCAACGATACAATCACCATCTCGACAGAATATTCCTGCATTCCGAAAAAAGGATTGTATTTCATCCAACCCGATTCTGCGTACCCGAACAAGCCGTGGCAAATCTGGTCACAGGGGGAAGACATGGATAACCATTTCTGGTTTCCCTGCTACGACTTCCCGAATGACAAAGCGACAACCGAGATGATTGCCACCGTGCGCGACAACTACACGGTGCTCTCCAACGGCAAGCTCCTCGGCGTAACGGAAGACAAAAAACACAAGACAAAAACATTCCATTGGAAAGAAAGCAAGCCGATCTCTTCCTATCTCATCATGATCGCCGCCGGCGAGTACAGCATTCTCGAAGACGATGCCGGAAAGCTTCCCCTTTATTATTATGTGTACAAAGGGCAGGAAAAAGACGGGCGCATTAACTTTGAAGAAACCCCGAAGATGATCAAATTCTTTGAAGATAAAATCGGATTTCCGTTTGCGTGGGAAAAATACGCGCAGGTGGAAATCGCCGATTTCATGTACGGCGGAATGGAAAATGCTTCCGCAACGACGCTTATTGACAACCGCACGGTGTACGATGCGCGCGCCCGCATTGACTACTCGACACCGACAAGCCTTATCGCGCATGAATTAGCGCATCAATGGTGGGGCGATGTCGTTACGTGCAAAGACTGGCGCCATCTCTGGCTGAACGAAAGCTTCGCCAGTTATTTCGATCCGCTCTATCACGAATACACGCGGGGCGAAGATGAATTTGCGCTCGAAATGTACCACGCGCAGGAAGCGGGGATCAATTCCGATAAATTCAGCGGACGAAAGCCGATCGTCAGTCCCGGTTCATACACGGCAAACATTTATCCGCGCGGTGCGTCGGTGCTGAACATGCTTCGCTTCGTGTTAGGCGATACGCTCTTCTGGCGCGCACTCCATCACTACATTGTGAAAAATCAATTCACACCGGTCGAGACGAACGACCTGAAGCTTGCCGTCGAAGAAGCGACGGGACAAAATTTATACTGGTTCTTCAACGAATGGGTGTACAAAGCCGGTCATCCGGATTTTCATGTGTCGTACACGTGGAACGATTCTGCAAAAGCAATCTTTCTTTCAGTGAAACAGGAACAAAAAATGGACAGCCTCACCGGCGTTTTCCGTATACCCGTTGATATTGAAGTAACGACGCA
>JAGWND010000044.1 GCA_028873075.1 Bacteroidota bacterium | reverse complement strand
CTGAAGAGTTTGGAGTTTTAGAACGGAAGCCAGATAGCGGGTGGCAAAAAATGAACAAGGGGCTAATGTTAATGTCAGGAACAATAGAAGCAGATGAATTGTATAACACAATTTCCTTTTTGGAATATTTTAACGGCAAGCTCTTTGCGGGATATGGAGAGCCTGCATACATGTGGGGAACTGTTATTTCTGGTCCAAGAAAAGGGTTATTAAAGTACAAATTAGAATAAGAAAGGAGAGAACAATGGACGGTTCATAAACAAAAAAGGGGAAAAACCAGTGGCACTGATTTCTCCCCTCTACTACGACACAAAGAGGACATCCTTCTAAGAAGTTGCGCCTTTTTTTGTCGTTTGTAAGATAACAAATAATGCAATTTTTCACAATTGAAGCAGTCATTAACAAAAAATATCAGGAGGAGATTATGCGTACTTCAATAAAGGTATTATTCGTTGCAATGTTATTGTTTGGGGCTTTCAGACAAACAACAATTTCTCAAAACTCCAATTTGGCAATACCTCAAAGTGAAATTCAGGAAGATCCAAATTTAGATCCCAATTGGGATTGGCGGATAGGTGATTATCCGGGCAATATTTATCCTTATGCACAGTATAAAATTTACGCTTATAACAGTGTTGGTAGTATTGTTGATATAGCGATTGATGCGCCAACAGGACAGGGAAACGCATGGTCTGGTTTATTGGATAATCTGAAAGACGATGGGTGGGTATTATTGCAAAGAGATTTTGGAACGCCTACAAGGGCTGTAGCTACACTTTCGAGTGGTTTTAAAGTAGATCGTCCACCTCACTTTATTTTGTACAACAAATATCGTTCGTTGCTTCGGTTTTTTATCCATGTGGAAGCAACAGGCATTTGGACCAAAGGTTTTGTTCAAATGCAGTTTAGGGATCCAACAAATACAAATAAAATTCCTGCAGTTTTGGCTTTCCTTAGGCCCGTAGCAGATGCAATTGATAGATTTCAAAATATGAAGGATAATGTTTCTGCAATCTTCTCAGAACAATGCAGGCAAGGTCTTTGGTTATGGGCAGATTTTCCTTTGTCATTTGACCCGACAATAGCGCCCAAATCCGATGTTGATCCGCCTTCGTTTTATTTTCGAATTTATGGACAAAACCTTGCAGATATTCAATTGAAAGGGGTTTCCACAGGTGTAAGCGGAGACGCAGACTTTGTAAATAATTTTTTAACAGGAGCCGCTAATGGCAACGGACCTTTTGGAATGCCAGATTTAAAAATACCTAATCTTGGCCTTCCTGATGTACAACTTGGAGACCTGAACATTAAGGCATCTGGCACATCAACAGATTGGCGCAGCTTTACAAATTATTTCAACAGTATCAAACTAAAGGTGCCAAATGTTGGTATGGACAATCCTTTCAAAGGGTTGTTTGACGGATTTTCTGCAGAGTTATCATCTCTTGCAAGTGCATTACCAATTAGCCTGCCTGGATTAGATATTGGCGGACTATTTGATTTCTTCATTAATGGTGGAGCAAAAGCGCAACCACCAGCACAGCCAGCGCCGACATTTATTGCATTGAATCTTGACCTTGCTGGAACAATTACAAACACGGCTCCTCTTCACGAAATTCGAGTAACAATTCCAAGTACAAGAGATGAGTATTGGAAACCGACATTAGGAGCAGCAGTTGGAATAGTAAGAAACGATCCCGTTGGCATTCTAACTCTCACTAAAACCCCAACTATTTACAAAAAACCCTTTACAATTACTACTCTTGAATCTTGGGATTGCGGTCATCCATCTTGTCCGCCCAAAGTAATTTATCACCAATTTTATGAGTATGAACTCGCAGACGCCCCACAAATTTCTGTTAATTCCTCTTCGGACTTGATTTTTAAAGATTGTGCTATTAGCATCATAGGGCCTGTCAATTATGCCACATACCAAGATTTTCAGGTAAACAAAGTAATTTCTTGGGCGACAACAAACGATCGAGCGCATGCAATAAAACTGGAAACGCCGACAGGGGACCTGAGCGGTATTTTTTCTTCTCTTCCGGCTCCTTTGGAATACAGTAAAGGAAGAACTCTTCAGTTGCCACAAAATTCGCCTTCTTCTGAAGTTAAGATAAAAGTCAAGGCGACATTGCAACGCGCTGATGATCCAAATGCACAGCCTGTAGTTTTTATAGCGACGTACAACGCCGATATTGTTGATAGGACGGATTTACCAACCGAACAAGCTTTGCCGCTGCTTCCACCGCAAAATGTAACTGCCACACAACCTTCAGAGTATCAAGTCTCAATCAACTGGTCTCGAAATTTAGAGACAGGCGTAACCGGCGGCGGTGGTTATAATATTTATCGGGACTTGTATTACGGAACAACAACACTTGCTACAACAAAGTTAAATTCATCGCTACTCACTTCAACTTCTTTTACAGATAATTTACCGGCTGATTTTACAGTCCCCGCAGGTACACCTTCCGGCGTGGATTTATATTATGGATATCGTATTGTGGCGGTAAGCAGTGATGGAACTGTTTCTCCATCGTCAGACTATGCCGGCGTTTTTATTTGCCGGACAGTTACGGGAACTATATCATCAGGCTTAACAATGTCGAGCAAGATGATCGCATTCGGGGATATTACCGTAAACAGCACACTTACTTTTCCTGCGAGCACAACTTTAACCGTGCAACAGGGGACAACTTTGAAATTTGCTTCCGGCCAAGGATTGACGATAAACGGAAAATTCGTTGCCAACGGTATCTCGTCCCAACTCATTACTTTCGCCCCAATCTCCGGTACTTCACCCGGCAGTTGGGGCTCAGTTCAATTAATCGGCTCCGGTGCGAACGGTTCGAGCATTAGTTACGCGAATATTCAATACGGAACGGCGGTGAATCTCAATCAAACATCAAATGTGACGATACAAAACTGCTCGATCATCAATTCTTCAAGTAACGGCATCTATCTCTACTTTTCATCAAATTGTCTATTGCAAAACAATAGAGTCGTAAACTCGAATGCGTATCATGGCATTCGCATGGACGGCGGTTCAAGCAACAACTGCTATGACAACGTTATCTACAAATATCCTAACGTAAGCCCCGGCTTTCACAACGGCGCGGGAGTCTTGTATTCCGGCTGCGGCGGCTATATCGGACAGAACGACATTCGGTATTACAACTGGGGCATCGGCTGTATCTGGGGCGCGTCGCCTTCATTTTACAATCCGAAGGGAGACGACAGAAACAACCGCATTACGGATTGTTTATACGGGCTTGAGATTTACCAGCAGAGTTATCCGGTAGTCTGCCCGGCACCCATTGCAAACTTCTGCGGCAACAGTATTTACAATAACAGTTCGTATAATGTTTGTTATACATCCGGAGGGACACTGAGGGCAGAGGCGGTATACTGGGGTGGAACTCCACCGGTACGATTTTATACATACAATTCTGCTATTGATTACAGTTATTATGAAACAACCGATCCGTGGTACACTATTCCGTTGCCATCGGTCGAGAGCGGCGGCACAGCGACCGGCGGTTGGGCGGAAGGAACACAGCAGTCTGTTCAACAAACGGCTGATGCACGCGGGGAGATTGCTTTGGCAAAAAGCGTGCCGCGGGGGGCACCGTCCTCCCCTACACCTGCAACGCCGACTCTTTTTGACGGGGTCAAACTGCGCTTGCAGAACAACTATAAGGATGCAAAAAATTTCTTCGCATCGTATCTCACGAAAAACCCGAACAATCAAGCGGCGTATGTCGAGCTTTACAATTGCTACAACAATGAAACGGCGGCTGATATCATAAAGTATTTTGAGTCGTTGTCCCCGGCAGCGGCAAAAGAACACAAGCTTCTTCTTGCCAACTTATATATCATGCAAGGAGATATCGTCAAAGCAAAGAAAGTGAATAACGCTCTGATTACGACAAACAAGAACACGAAGTTAGCCGGAAAAGCAATGCTGAACAACTTTTACATCGCACTGTACAACGAGAATGACCCGCAAAGAGCCGAAACAATTTTGAGCGATGCACTCAGCACGCCGGATCTGTCAACACCGATGGAGCTTGCCGATGCACAGCATGCGCTGGAAACATACGTTGATCCGAGAACCGGTGAAAAACCTAACGTCAAGCTGTTAGCAAAGCGAAGCGAACCGCTGCCAACGACGTTCGGATTGGATCAGAACTTTCCGAATCCGTTCAATCCTTCCACAGTGATCAATTATCAGTTACCGGTGAACAGTCATGTCTTGATAAAAGTCTACGACATTCTCGGGCGCGAGGTAATTACGCTTGTAGATGAGGAAAAGCCCGCGGGCTTTTATTTTGTTCAGTGGAGCGCGGCAAGTGTTTCGAGCGGAGTTTATTTCTACACGATTCGTGCGGGAAATTACACAGCGGTAAAGAAGATGGTCATCACGAAGTAGCCGGCATCAGGAATTGAAGCACTTCAAAACGCGAAGCGCCGGTCATTCATTGCGGGGGGTGAATGACCGGCGCTTCTTCATTTCGTCTTTTTATTTTTCACGAACATCCTGATGTGCTTCCGCACTGCATACATTTGTAGCAGCTTCCGGAGCGTATCATGATGCTGCCGCACTCATGGCACGGCGGCGCGTCTGCCTGCGTCTGGAAGATCACTTTTTCGTTCGACTCGATCGCCGAGCGCTTCTGTTCGGACGCCGGTTCTGTTCTTTCCAGCGGTGCGGTTTCTGCAACGAGCGTTGAAACCGGCTGCTCGTCCTTCGGCAAAAATTTCATGCCGAGCCAGCGGAAAAGATAATCGCAGATGGATTTTGCAATCGGGATATTTTCGTTGTTGGTGAAGCCGGAGGGCTCGAACCGCATGTGGCTGAATTTATCGACGAGCACTTTCAACGGTACGCCGTACTGCAGCGCAAGTGAAATCGAAGTTGCGAACGCGTCCATCATTCCTGAAATCGTTGAGCCTTCCTTCGACATGGTGATGAAGACTTCGCCGGGAGTTCCATCTTCATACAACCCGACAGTGATGTAGCCTTCATGTCCCGCAATGCTGAACTTGTGCGTGATCGCTTTGCGCTCGTCGGGCAGGCGCCGGCGCGCCAGACGCGCTTTCGGTTTTTCCGCAGTATCAAGCGAGGTGCTGAGCGGCTGTGTGCGCTTGCACCCGTCACGGTACACGGCAATCGCCTTCAAGCCTAGTTTCCACGCTTCGACGTATGCCTGCATAATTTCGTCGGGCGTCACCTCCGTCGGCATGTTGACTGTTTTTGAAATCGCGCCGGAAAGAAACGGCTGTGTCGCCGACATCATTTTGATGTGCCCCATGTAATGAATCGAGCGCTTTCCCTTTGCCGGCTTGAACGCACAATCGAACACGGCGAGATGTTCGTCTTTCAGATACGGCGCACCTTCGATCGTGTCGTTCTTTTCAATGTACTTCACGATGTGTTCGATCTGCTCGCTGTCGTAGCCTAACGTGCGAAGCGCTTCGGGAACGGTGTTGTTCACGATCTTCATCAATCCTCCGCCGACGAGCTTTTTGTATTTCACGAGCGCGATATCCGGTTCAACACCTGTGGTATCACAATCCATCATAAAACCGATCGTTCCCGTCGGCGCAAGAACAGTCGCTTGCCCGTTGCGGTAGCCGTACTGTTTGCCGAGCGCGTACGCATCGTTCCAGACTTGCTGTGATTCAGAAAGCAGCTCCTGCGGTACATCGGCAACGCTGATTTTCTCCACGTACAATCCGTGCTTTTGCATCACGTTCAACATTGGCTCGCGATTCGGGGCAAAGCCCTGGAACGATCCCATTTCCTTTGCAATCACTGCAGATTGTTTGTACGCCTGACCGCACATCAGCGCGGTAACGGCGGCGGCGTAATCTCGCCCGGCATTGCTGTCGTACGCAAGCCCGCGCGCCATCAGCAACGCGCCGAGATTTGCATAGCCGAGTCCGAGAGGACGAAATTCGTGGCTGTTCTTTTCAATCGCCTTCGTCGGATAACTGGCGTTGTCAACAAAAATTTCCTGCGCTGTAATCGTAACCGAAACCGCGTGCTTGAACGCCTCCACATCAAACCCGCCGTCCCCGCTGCGATACTTCATCAGATTGAGCGACGCGAGATTGCAGGCAGAGTCATCGAGATACATGTACTCGCTGCACGGATTCGATGCGTTGATGCGCGCTGTGTTTGACGACGTGTGCCACGCGTTAACTGTCGTGTCGAACTGCATTCCAGGGTCGCCGCAGATCCATGCCGCTTCGGAAATTTGCCGCATCAGATCGCGCGCACGGTACGTGTCCATCGTTTTACCGTCGCGCACAGCTTTTGTTGACCACTCGCTGCCCTCGAGCACCGCCTTCATAAAATCATCGGTGACGCGCACGGAGTGATTTGCGTTCTGATACGCAATCGAATCGTATGCGCCGCCCGGTACATTGAAGCCGCCATTGAAGCCGGCATCGATCAGTGCCCACGCTTTCTTTTCTTCATCGGCTTTACAATTGATGAAATCAACAATATCGGGATGATCGGTGTTCAGAATTACCATTTTCGCGGCGCGGCGGGTTTTGCCCCCCGACTTGATGACGCCGGCGAATGCATCGAAGCCTCTCATAAACGAAACCGGGCCTGAGGCTGTGCCGCCGCCTGAAAGCTTTTCTCTTGAAGAACGGAGCGTAGAGAGATTCGAGCCGGTGCCCGACCCCCATTTGAACAAGCGCCCTTCCGTGCGCGCAAGCTCGAGAATCGAATCCATTGTGTCGTCAACAGAATTGATAAAGCAGGCTGAGCATTGCGGCTTCTCTTCAATGCCGACGTTGAACCACACAGGACTGTTGAACGCCATGTACTGGTTCACAAGCAAAAAGCAAAGTTCATTATAGAAAATCTCAGCGTCTTCCTCTGTTGCAAAATACTTTTGCTTGCGTCCCCAGTTTGCCGTTGTCTTTGCAACACGATCAACAATCTGGCGCACACTCGTTTCACGGTTCGGCGTTCCCAACAAGCCGTGAAAATATTTCGACACGACGACATTGGTTGCTGTCATTGACCACGATTTCGGAATCTCGACATTTTTCTGCTCGAAAATCTTTTCCCCTTTTTCATTTGTGATGACCGCTGTCCGCAATTCCCATTCGATCTCGTCAAATGGATGCACCCCGGGCTTTGTGAAGAACCGTTTGAACGTAAGACCCCTGGAGACGGTCTCACTTCTTGTAACGGCGCCACTCCCCTTTTTCTCTACAACCTCTGCATTGTGTTCTCTCATAACTGCTCCCTCGTTTATTAATAAAACGTTGTGTATTGAAAAAAATTTCTCTCCTTCTCTCTATGTTCGAGAACAGGATGTTTTACCGAATGAAACTTTGAAACAAACAACCGGCTGGACGGCATTGATAACTACGTGTGAATATAACGGGTTAAGAAACACAAGTCAAGTAAAATTTTAGGAGATTTTTCGATGAGAAATTTTTTCTCTTGACACGAGAATCACCGTAAACACTCTCATTTGATTCGCCGCACATAATGCCGTTATCGCCGTAGCGGTATTTTTTTCAGTTGGAAAAAAGAAGTCACGTTTCGCTTGCTTTTTAAGCAAGGTTATTCTACTTTCTCACCATCTTTAGAACACAGAGCACCTCTCCAAATTATTGAAGGAGCGACACCATGGGCGTTGCCGTTTCGTTTTCCACGATCACCGAAATGTTCGATAACGTTACAAAAAAATTCCTCCATGAACCCCGCCCCGTCATCATGCACAAGGTTGACAAAAAGTACAAAGGAATCTTGTACAAAGAGCTGCGGCGCAATGTTGAACTCTTTTCACTTGGACTTGCTTCGCTCGGTCTGAAGAAGGAGGATAACGTCGCCATCATTTCGGAGAATCGTCCCGAGTGGCCCGTTTCCGACTTGGCGATCGTCAGTTTGGGCGCGGTGGATGTTCCCATCTATCCGACACTTACGGCGAAACAAATTGAATTCATCTTCAACGATGCAAAAGTAAAAATGGCGGTCGTTTCCAATCAATCTCAAGCGATGAAGGTGTTGAAAATCCGCCGGAGCGTCAAAACGCTGAAAAGAGTTATCGTCATGAGCGCAAAAGATGAGCCGGCAGACAAATTCGTGATGAGTTTTCCCGCAGTGTACGAGCTCGGAAATGAATTCGAAAAAGAGAATCCCGGCTTTTTCCGCAACGCGCTCCGTAAAGTGAAGCCCCGCGATCTGCTGACGATCATTTACACCTCGGGTACAACCGGCAACCCGAAAGGCGTCATGCTGACACACAACAATCTTGTTTCAAACATTCTCGCCTCGGCGGCTGTTATTCCCATGGGGCAAGACGATACATTGCTTTCGTTCCTTCCGCTGTGCCATTCGTTCGAGCGCATGGGCGGCTATTACACAGCGCTTGCGTGCGGCGCAACAATCGCGTACGCCGAAAGTCCTGAAACCGTGCGCGACAATCTTCTCGAAGTTCATCCGACAATCGTTACAACTGTTCCGCGCCTCTTCGAGCGCATTCAAAGCCGCTTGCAAAAACAAATTGACGGCAGCTCGCCGGTGCAGAAAAAAATCTTCTATTGGGCAGTGGAAGCCGGACGGCGCTACATCGCAGCACGAAAGCAAGGCACCGTCAGTCCGGTGCTGCAAGCGCAGTATGCGGTTGCCGATAAGCTTGTCTTTCAAAAACTGCGCGAGCGCACCGGCGGACAGATGAAATTTTTTGTTTCCGGCGGCGCCGCTCTTCCCCGCGCGCTCGGAGAATTCTTTGAGGCCGTCAACATCACTATTATCGAAGGATACGGATTAACAGAAACGTCTCCCGTGCTGTGTGCGAACCGTTTGGACGATTACGAGTTCGGCACGGTCGGAAAACCGGTTCCCGGCGTCTCTATTAAAATAGCAGACGACGGAGAAATTCTTGCGAAGGGGCCGAACATCATGCGGGGGTATTACAACAACAAAGCGGCAACGGCAGAAGTGATTGACCGCGACGGATGGTTTCACACGGGGGACATCGGCGTGTTCAATGCGCATGGAAGGCTGATGATCACCGACCGGAAGAAACATCTTTTCGTCAGCTCCGGCGGAAAAAACATCGCGCCGCAGCCGATTGAAAATCTTTTTCTTCAAAGCAAATACATTGATCAATTCGTGCTCATCGGCGACCGGCGGATGTTTCTGACGGCACTGATCGTCCCCGATTTCGATGCGCTGCAGGAATACGCCGACCGGAATAAAATTCCGTACACCAATCCGGCAGAGCTTTCGGCTGTTCCTGAAATTCATTCTTTAATAGAGAAGGACATTCAAACTCTTCAAAAGGACCTCGCCAATTTCGAGCGCGTCAGGAAATTTACTTTGCTCGACCGCCCTTTCTCAATCGAAGAAGGAGAAATCACACCGACGTTGAAAATCAAACGCAAGGTGGTTGAAGACCGCTACGCCCACGTGATTGAAAAAATGTACAAGGGTGTTGCGTAGACTCATCCCGATAAAATCGGACGCGGAATTGATTGAGAAATGCAATCTTCAGTAGCGGCCGGTTTCAATATTTGTCGCTTCCGCGAATAACAGAATCCAGACTTTTGAGCTATTGGATGCCGCGTTAAACGCGGCATGACAATCGATTTTTTGTTAAGGCGTTTCAAGCCGACCCGCTACCCAGTTCTCCTTTTCATTGACTTTCCGCCATTTTTTCAATATTTTTTAACAAGAATTTTCTTTCACACAAAATTCAAAAACGGAAACTCATTTCATGGAAGCTTATATTCCCATATTTTTAATGTTGGCAATCGCTCTTGCAATCGGCGTTGTTTTCTTGAAACTGCAGGAGTGGCTTGGTCCCCGAAATCCGAACGATGAAAAACTTTCGACATACGAAAGCGGAATGGCACCGGTGCGCACGGCACGGGAACGATTCTCAGTAAAATATTACATGGTCGCTGTGCTCTTCATCCTCTTCGATATTGAAGTCATATTTCTTTATCCGTGGGCGGTGAACTTTCGTGCTTTGGGCGTGTTTGGATATGTAGAAATGGTTCTTTTCATTGCGATTTTGCTTGTCGGATATTTGTATATTTTGAAAAAAGGAGCGTTACAATGGGATTAGAGCATGCGTTCGGCGACACGATGATCACCACGAAGCTCGACGCTGCGATCAACTGGTGCAGGAAAAATTCCGTGTGGCCCATGCCGCTGGGAATTTCCTGCTGCGGTATCGAGATGATGGCGTTTGCCGGACCGCGATTCGACGTGTCGCGTTTCGGTTCGGAAGTCTTTCGCTTTTCACCGCGCCAATCGGATCTGCTGATTGTTGCAGGGACGACAACGTTCAAGATGGCGCATGTCGTTAGAAAAATTTATGACCAGATGCCGGACCCGAAATGGGTTGTGGCAATGGGGGCATGTACGTCTTCGGGCGGAATGTACCGCACCTATTCCGTCGTTCAGGGCATCGACCAGTTTCTCCCCGTTGATATTTACGTTGCCGGGTGCCCGCCGCGCCCGGATAATCTGCTCCACGCTCTCATGATCATTCAGGATAAAATTCAGCGCGGAGAAAGCAAAGGCTCGCCGATGACGGTCGCCGATGAACGCCGTTTGCAAACACAGGCTGCAGCGTAATTCTCAATCCATGATGTACGTCATCCCGAACGCTTTAATATCAAAACTCTTATTATCTCATCATTCGTATGACAGAAAATGTCGTTGAGCTGGTAAAAAAGAATTTTCCAGATAGTGTTCTCGCCGTTAAAGAATTTCGAGGTCAAACAACACTCCATATTAAAAAAGAAGATATCGTCGAGGTCTGTACTTTTCTCCGTGACGACGAGCAATGCAAGTTCGACTACATTGTTGATGTGTTAGGCGCCGACGCCTACACGCCGGAAAACCGCTTCGAAGTGATTTACAACATCTATTCCCTGCCGTTCAAACAGCGCCTCTTCCTGAAAACTTTCACCGACGAATCCGACCTTCACGTGCCGAGTGTGACCTCCGTGTGGCAAGGCGCCCAATGGCCCGAGCGGGAAACGTATGATATGTTCGGCATCATCTTCGACGGCAATAAGGATTTGCGGCGGATGTACATGCCGGAAGAATTTGATTATTATCCGCTCCGAAAAGATTTCCCTCTGATGGGGGTTCCGGATTCACTTCCACTGCCGCGAACGCTCCGGGAAAAGTAAGCCGAAATTCCAGATTGTTGCAACAGACTTATGAATACGTTACTTCAAGAAACCGAAACACAGAAAAGTAAAATTCTTCTCGCGTTGGAAGATAAGGACACCAATGTCCAGTTCGATGACGCGCTTGAAAATGAAATGGTGCTCAACATGGGACCGCAGCATCCGGCAACGCACGGCGTGCTGCGCATTCTCGTCAAATTGGACGGCGAAACCGTTGCCGCCGCAGTACCGGAGCTCGGTTATCTCCATCGCGGCTACGAAAAGCTTGCTGAAAATTGTTCCTATCACGAATTTATTCCTCACACCGACCGCCTCGATTACCTTTCTCCGTTGATGAACAACACCGCGTACATTCTTGCCGTGGAAAAACTTCTCGGCATCGAAGCGCCGCGGCGGACAAAGTTTATCCGCGTCATCATCTCCGAGCTTGCGCGTATTTCGTCTCATTGTTTGTGGCTCGGCGCGCTGGCAATGGATATCGGAGCACTCACGGTTTTTCTGTGGACGTTCCGTGAGCGGGAAAAGCTGTACGATATTTTTGAAAAGCTTACCGGTGCCCGATTCACAACAAGTTACACACGCATCGGCGGACTTGAACAGGACATGACTGATGATGTCAAAGCGACAATACAGCAATTCATTGATCAATTTCCTGAAAAGTTAGATGAGTGCGAACGTCTGTTGAACAGGAACAAAATTTTTATTGACCGCACAGACGGCGTCGGCGCCATTTCGCGTGACAAAGCCGTTGCGCTGGGGATGACGGGACCAAACCTGCGCGCTGTCGGCATCGAGCACGACTTGCGGCGGGCATCTCCATATCTGGTGTACGATGAACTGGATTTCGACATTCCCACGTTCAACGGCGGCGACAGTCTTGCACGGTATTACGTGCGCATCAACGAAATGAAACAATGCGTCCGCATCCTTCAGCAAGCGCTCGAAAAAATTCCGGCGGGACCGATTCACGCGTTCGAAACGAAAAAAGTTCTTCCGCGGAAGGAACGCATCTACACAAAGATGGAAGAACTGATCCACGATTTCATGATCATTAATTTCGGCGTTGAGCCGCCGGTCGGCGAAGTCTATCACGCCGTCGAAGCATCGAAAGGCGAGTTAGGCTTTTACATTCAAAGCAGGGGCGAAGGGCATCCGTGGCGTTTGAAAATTCATTCCCCGTCATTCATGAACTTACAATCGCTCGCGCCGCTCATCCAAGGCAGAATGATCTCCGACATTGTCGCCATCATCGGCAGCCTTGATCCGGTCATGGGCGAAGCGGACAAATAATTGACGGCTGATGAATACCAATTGCCGAATGATGAAATCGTCAATCGGCATGTGTCAATCGTACATTCAAAGTGAAAACCATGCTGACAGAAGAAAATCTTAAAAAGGCTGAAGAAATAAAAAAGCGTTACCCTGAGGCAAAAGCGGCGCTACTTCCCATTTTGTGGATTGCACAGGAACAGGAAGGCTATATTTCTGAAGACATGATGAAATATCTCGGCACAATGTTGAACCTTCCTTTTGCACACATTCTCGGCGTTGTCTCGTTTTACACGATGTATCATGACAAACCGCTCGGGCATTATCATCTCGAGGTGTGCACGAATGTTTCCTGCATGCTGCGCGGCTCCGATAAAATTCTTCAGACCATCGAGCACGTCTGCGGCGTGAAACCCGGACAAACGTCCGCCGATGGAAAATGGACAGTGAATGAAGTTGAATGCATGGGCGCATGCGGCGGTGCGCCGATGATCGCAATCGGCGAAGAATATTACGAAAATCTCTCGCCCGAAAAAACAGAAGAGCTTCTGAAAAAACTTTCTTAACTGAAATTGTATGGAACGCTACATTCTTCCGGATATTCCAAATTTTCATGAGATTGATGTCTATGAACAGCACGGCGGCTACAGCGCGCTGAAAAAAGCGCTCGGCATGAATCCTGCCGAAGTCACTGATGAAGTAAAAAAGTCGAACCTTCGCGGACGCGGCGGCGCATGTTTCCCCACCGGATTAAAATGGACATTCATGCCGAAAGATAATGCAAAGCCGAAATATCTCTGCGTCAACGGCGATGAGTCGGAGCCGGGCACGTTCAAAGACCGACAAATTTTCGAATTCAATCCGCACCAGTTAATCGAAGGAACGCTCATCGGCTGTTATGCAATGGGAATTACCACAGCATACATTTACATCCGCGGCGAATACGGCAAATGGATCAAAATGCTGCAAAAAGCTATTGATGATGCGTACGCCAAAGGTTACATCGGACAAAATATTCTCGGCTCGAATTTTTCCACCAATATCTATTTGCACAAAGGTGCCGGCGCATATATATGCGGTGAAGAATCTTCGCTGATGGAATCGCTTGAAGGAAACCGCGGCTATCCGCGCGTAAAGCCGCCCTTTCCCGCTCAGCGCGGCGTCTGGAATTGTCCGACAACCATCAACAATGTCGAGACGATGACGAATGTTCCGCTCATCATCAACAAAGGGTGGGAATGGTATTCGAAGATCGGCGCACCGAAACACCCCGGACCGATTCTTGTCGGCATCAGCGGTCACGTGAATAAGCCGGGCGTGTACGAAGTTGCAACTGGCGAGCTTCTCACCGATTTGATTTATAACTACGCGGGCGGCGTTCCGGGGAATAAAAAAATCAAAGCGATTATACCCGGAGGATCGTCAACAATGATTTTACGCGGCGATCAGATTGAAGGCGTGCGCATGGACGCCGATTCGCTGAAAGCCGCCGGCTCATCCGTCGGAACAGCGGGAATGATCGTGATGGATGAAGAGACCGATCTCATCCGCGTCATCAGCCGCATTTCAAAATTTTATTATCACGAATCGTGCGGACAGTGTACGCCGTGCCGCGAGGGAACCGGCTGGCTCTGGAAAATTCTGAAGCGCTTTGAAACAGGCGAAGGAAGGATGCAGGATATTGATCTTCTCGTTGACATCGCCAACAATATCGAAGGCAACACGATCTGTGCTCTCGGGGATGCCGCTGCATGGCCCGTGCAAAGCATGGTGCGGCGTTTTCGCGATGAGTTTGAAAAACGTGCAAAAAGAAGTGAGGCTGCGGCAGCGTAACTTTCGACGAAGCCCGAAAATAAAATCCCGTTCACTGAGAAGTCGAACGGGATTTTTTATTTTCACCGCGGAATGATTCGGCTTTCTTACGCTTGGGGCGCGGCTTGTTTCTTCATCCCGAATGCGTACGCAAGAACAATACCCGCAATGATATATTCCGCAAGCGAAAGGAAGAACCACGCTAACGCAAGCTGGTAACGAATCGGGTAACTTGCGTACGAACCGAATGCGAATCCCGACGCTACGATCATTCCCACATAGAAACCATAGCGAATGCCCTCCATGATCCCCTTGTTTTCATATCCTTTGGAAAAAATAAGCGCGAAGAAAAATGCGGTAACGAGTTTCACAAAATGCAGGATCCACATCTTCTGCATCATATCCGTGCGCCACACATTCTGCATTGACTCGTACGTGCTCATCAAAATTCCGCCGTGGATAATGGCATCGAGAATTTCCAGCGTAAGGAACACGGCAACGAAACCGATCAAGACTTTTTTCATGGTACCTCCTTTTAATGTGATTAAAAGTTCCAAAGGAATCCCTTTAGGAATAGTACAGCTCCCGCCCGTAGGTGCGGGACATGGTTTGACCGACACAATGATAGAGATATTGGAAAACATTGTCAAGTAGTAATTATTCACCGCGAAGACACAGAGATACAAAGAAATTTTTTAATGTTTTTTCTCCGCATTCTTCTCGCTATCGCTACTTTACAGTTGAAAAATCATTGCACGCTTGCAGAGCGGCTTTCAACTTTGTATCTTCAAAAGGATATTCACAACGAAAAAACTTCCCAACAACCTACCGAAAAAACTATGAACATCGTCAAACCAGCCGCGCTGAAACGTGGCGATACCATCGGCGTTGTTGCCCCGGCAAGCGCACCAACCGCGCAGGAAAAAATTGACAACGGCGCCGCCTATCTCGAGCGTCTCGGTTACCGCGTGAAGCTCGGAAAGAACGTCCGCGCTGTCCGCGGCTTTCTCGCCGGGACCGATGAACAGCGCGCCTCGGATATCAACGACATGTTTGCCGACAACGACGTGAAAGCGATCATTGCCGTGCGCGGCGGTTACGGCACGCCGCGCATTCTTCCGCTCCTCGACTACGATCTTATTAAACGCAATCCGAAAATTCTTGTCGGTTACAGCGACCTGACGGCATTGCAACTTGCGCTGTTTCACAAAACCGGGCTGGTTTCTTTTTCCGGGCCGATGGCCGGGGTAGAGATGTGGAAAGAAATTGATCCGTTCACGGAAGAACATTTCTGGAGAACGATCACTTCAACTGCGCCGATGGGCGCAATCAAAAATCCTGATGGAAAGATTTTCAAAACTTTTAATGCCGGAACTGCTGAAGGAATTTTGTTGGGCGGAAACCTTTCGCTTGTCGCTTCGATTACCGGAACGCCGTTTCTTCCCTCGTTCAAAAATTCGCTTCTCTTTCTTGAGGAAGTCGAAGAAGAATGCTACCGCTTCGACCGGATGTTGGCACAATTGAAACTCGCCGGAATTCTCAACGATGCCAGCGGGATAATTCTCGGCGAGCTGACAGACGTGAAAGCATCCGATACCGCTAAACCGTTTCTTACCGCCGATGAAGTTGTTGCAGATTATTTTTCTCCACTGAACATTCCGATTCTCACCGGACTTGTGTACGGCCATATTCCTCGGAAGTTAACGATGCCGATTGGCATTCGTGCAAGAATGAGCGCTGATGAAGGAAAAATAGAATTGATTGAAGCGGGGGTGAAGTAAACCTTGAAAGCGTTTACCCAAGCATTTTTTTCACCGCTTCCGCACACGCAAAACCGCTTTGCACTGCCCCTTCGATTGTTGCCGGCAGTTTCGTGTCTGTCCAATCCCCCGCTAAAAACAAATTCTCAATCGAAGTGCTGTGCGAAGGACGAAATTGCTCGGTTCCCACGCGCGGGGAAAAAGTCGCGCGCTTTTCTTTGATCACGAGAGAATGAAGAAGTGCAGCAGTTCGGCTTTCGGGAAAAAACTTCTTCAGTTCAGTAAGTGCCAACGCTGCCAGTTCTTCTTTCTCAATTGCCATGAATTTTTCCGCCCCGCTGATGACAAGCGAAAGATACGAACCGTTGCTGTTAGATTTTCCGTACATCTTCGTCTTGTTGAACACCCAGTGAATCGGCGAATCGAGCAGCGCAACAAATTCTTCCTCTGCAAAATCTGTGTCGAACCACAGATGAATGGTTACAATCGATGAGGAAATAAAATTTTCTGCAATATTGAATTCAGGAAATTCCAAAGGCGTCTGCTTATCAAAGAGCTTCGGCAAGTCAAAATATGGAACGGCTGAAATAACAGCGTCAGACTTGACAATTTCTCCGGTTGAAAGCATCACTTCGGAAACTCTTTTGTCCCGCACCACAACTCGCTCAACGGCGGTATTCATTCGCACTTCTCCGCCGTGACTTCGTAAAAAATCAGCCGCAGGTTCACCGAAAATCCGGCTCAGTCCTTTTCGCGGAATCGCCATCGCCGAATCGCTCTGCTTTCCGAGAAAAGCCGCCTGCAGCACTTTCACGAAAAGCGATGCCGACACGCGCTCCGGCGTGTCGTTCAACGTGCCGATCGCAAGAATGTCCCACAAATATTTTCTGTTTGCTTCCGATTGATGCAAGGAACGAAGCCATTCGCTTACCGTCATGCGCTGCAAGTGTTCGTCTCTATCCGGTTTCGCTCGCACCAACGCAGCGCCGACGCGAAGAAGCGAAAACCTGTCCGGCAGTGAAAGACTTTTCAATCCCAGCAATCCGGAAAGAAGATGGAAAGGAGCAGGGAGTGATGATGCGTGCAGTTCCGTTTTTCCTTTTTCAGGATGACGGAATGCAACACGGAGGGCTGACTGAAGCGATACATCCGGCAATGAACCGATCATGTCCAAAAGCCGAAGCGTGTTGTGATAACAGCCCATCATCAAGTGCTGACCGTTATCTATCTCATCGTCTGTCTCATTGTGAAGAAAAGAATAAGCCCGACCGCCGAGATGCTGTTTTTGTTCAACAAGAAGGACGGAAAGATTTTTCGAGGCGAGTTCAACAGCAGCGGCAAGTCCCGCAACCCCGCCACCGATGACAAGAACAGTCCTGTTGTTCTGAGATGGTGACAAAGAAAAATTTCTTCAAGACTTTGCAGCAGCCAGCGATCGGTTTTTCCAACCGTTGCGGCGGATTTTCAACCACACATCGGTGGTAATAAGAATTTTTCGGAAGGCTGAAATGCGGATGCGCTGAGAAAAAACATTGTATTCGGCGCGCTCAATGTCGTTGAGGATGCGCAGATAG
Organism: Bacteroidota bacterium; assembly: GCA_028873075.1. Taxonomy (GTDB): domain Bacteria; phylum Bacteroidota; class Ignavibacteria; order UBA10030; family UBA8401; genus JAJYOI01. The sequence continues at coordinate 112 of JAGWND010000044.1, read as the reverse complement.
ATCGCTTCCATAATCTGCGCAGCAATGAAGAGCGGTTTGTCTTCTTCGGATAAATGCGTGATCGCCTGGCGGAAGAACGAGCGGGCGCGCTCGCACTCAAAGCGCATCAAAG
>JAGWND010000286.1 GCA_028873075.1 Bacteroidota bacterium | reverse complement strand
TCCGTTTGTCGGAACTCTCTATAATCCTTTATTTTCAATTATTGGTAGTATCAATCTTAATCAATACTATAACAATTTTGTTCTACCGAATCCACAACTGCCAGGCCCATTGAAAAATCTAATTGTATGGGCCGCAGGAGGAAGTGATATTGTTGATATGCCCTTTCAATACTGGGGAACAACCGATTCCACAAAAATAAGTAACGCCTGCATCAGAGATTTCTTCGATGATTCAAATATTCCTTTGGTAAGATTTTGGCCGTATCTTGCACAACCCTCAGATTCGGCTCACGGCATAGTATGGAAGGTGCTTGTCGACGGCATCGATCCTCAGGATCAGAAGAAGCTCATGAACCCCATCGGCGTCGGTCCGCATCGCTTCGATGTCTATTTCAACCGCCCAATGGACACAACGTACACGCCGCAGCTTTCGTTTGGCGTGCGCGATCCATTTAACCAGCAGGCAGTGAGCGACTCTGTGCGCTGGTCACCGGATCATAAAATCTGGACAGCGGATAAAACTGTGAAGCTGTACACCGGAGACGGTATAAACACAATCAGAGTTGCAGGCGCTAAGGATCCGGAAGGATTTGAGATACCTGTGGAAGATATGCGCTTCAGCTTCTTAATAGACGCCGCGGGAACCTCGTCAGAAGATTTTGTCGCAAATCCCGGGCTTGGTAAAATAGAACTCTCATGGGTTACGCCGGAGGTGCAGGATATTTTAGGCTACAACATGTACCGCTTCACCAATCTCACGGATACCACCTACACCGACACAACGCTTATCAGCAAAAGCTTGGTAACCGATACAACATTTACCGATTTTGATGTTACGCCGGGAAAGAATTATTACTACACGTATAAAGTTGTCCGCACAGACTTCTCGGAAAGCGACTACTCGAAGATCGCCGGAACAAAAGCATTGACATCGGCGCCGGGGGATGCAAACGGAGATTTGAGCGTCAACGTTCTCGATGTTGTCTCCATTGCTTCGTACATTCTCGACCAGCACCCAACGCCGTTCATCTTTGCCGCGGCAGATGTCAACCGCGATTCTGCGATCAACGTGCTCGATATTGTCGGAGCCATCAATATCATTCTCCACGGGGCTTTGGCGAAGATGACTGCTGACAACAGTGCCATGCAAGCAACTGTGAAGCTCGATCAGGGAAGAGTAACCATCAGCAGCGCCGTGCCAATCGCAGGCATACAGCTTACGCTTGCCGGCGTTGCCAGTGCAGACGATTTTTCTTCGTTAAGCTCGTCGAAGCAGTTTGAGATTGCGAGAAACATGATTGCAAAAGATACGGCGGTCTTCGTTCTCTATAGTCTGAAAGGAAATAATTTAAGCGCCGGAGACAATGCAATACTCACGTTCAACTCACCGAGAACGCGCGTCATTAACGCGGTGCTCTCCTCCACAGACGGAAGAGAAATCTCCGCGAAAATCTATAACAACGGTGAGCCGATCGTGCCAGACAAATTTGTACTCGACCAGAATTTCCCGAACCCGTTCAATCCCTCGACAACAATCAGATACGGGTTGCCGCAGGATGTAAACGGAGTGGAGATCGTCATTTTCGATCTGCTCGGCAGAAAAGTGAGAGTGCTGAGCCAGACAGCACAGAGGGCAGGATACCATGACATTGTGTGGAACGGCAGAACAGAAAACGGAATTGCAGTTGCAACGGGCGTTTATTTTTATCAGATGCGCGTGCATGTACAGAATGCGATGAAAATTACCGGCGCAGGTAAGATGCTGCTGTTGAAATAAATCTTGTGGTTGAAAGCTATTTCCAACTACGGAATTTTTGTTCTCACAAAGACCCCACCCTGACACTCCCCTATGAGTGGAGGGAATGAGTTCTCTCCCCCTCGGAGGGGGAGAGTTAGAGAAGGGGTCAGTAAAGGCACAAGTAATGCACAGGTTAAAGACAATAAACATGAAAAGATTGATATTGTTGATTCTTGCTCTCGCGTTTGCCGAGGGCGTAGCACACGCATCGGTTGTGATGTCGGTGGATGCAATGAGCGCGGGCGCAGGGCAAACCGTCAAGGTCGGTGTGAACATTCAGAACGACAAGCCATTTGTCGGCTTTCAGCTTGACGTTGTCTTTCCGTCAGCGCTTATCTGTCAAGCCGATTCAACTCAGCTGACGGCACGAGCGAACGGATACAGCCTTGCCGCAAGCATTGTTTCGCCCGGACGACTGAGGATCATTGCATATTCGATTTCTCTTGCTCCGTTTCAAGGGAGTTCAGGCGCTGTGGTGCTATTGGAATTCACAACGGGAACCGTACCGGGGAATAATCCGCTGGCAATTGAAAATGCTATCGTCGCAGACTCATCTCAACATAATATTTTGACAAGCTCCTCGAACGGCTCAGTAACAATTCAGGCTCCGAACATTGAACTGAGCCAAGGGAGTTTTGATTTTGGCAGTATCCCGATTACCCAGCGTGCCGTTGCGCCATTGACAATTCATAACTCGGGGAACACAAACCTTGTCATCAGCAAACTCTCTTCAGATCGTTCAGTCTTTTTCCTTGACGATTCTTCCGGCACGACAATTTCACCTTCGTCGAGCATAGCACGGACAATCTATTTCCAATCGTCAAAGAAAGGAACGATGGGAGGAACGATAACCGTTTTGAGCAACGATCCAGATTCCCCGACGATGAAGATCGTATTGACGGCAAAAGCGTACGCGGTGAACGAACTGCACATTGGCTCAAGCGCGGGGCGCTCCGGCTACATTGTTACAGTTCCGGTTTCAATCAATGACATGGAGCCGCTTACCGGGTTCCAGTTTCAGCTTCAACTGCCTTCCATTGCAAAACTTATCAAAGGCTCAGAAACCTTAACGTCCAGAAAAGCAGATCACATTATACTTGCCGATACAAGCGGTTCCACGCTCAATGTTCTTTCGTACTCTCCGACGAACAAATCGTTTACCGGCGTGAACGGTAATGTGCTCACGCTTCAACTTTTGATCCAGGGAACGGGAGGAGACTACGGCGTACCTGTGCAATCGGCTCTCATCAGCGATTCATCGGGAGCCAATATCATTTCAGCATCGTACGGAGGAAGCCTCCAGATCACTTCTCCGTATTTGAGCATAAGCTCGAACAGTATTTCGTATGGCGAAATCTCAGCAAAGGATACCGCAGCAAGTTCTTTCATGCTAAGCAACTATGGAAGCGACACACTGACGGTCTCTTCACTTCAAATCAGCAATACGGA
>JAGWND010000285.1 GCA_028873075.1 Bacteroidota bacterium | reverse complement strand
CAGCATCCCTGCCGGCCTTGATCGCAATACAATCATCTCCCGTTGCAAATTCACAATACTCAATGAGAACATTTTTACACGATGACGGATCAACACCGTCTCCGTTCGGTGCGTGGCCATACGCTCCCTCAGTTACAATTCTCACTTTGCGGACAATAACGTTTTCACAGTACGTCGGCGTAATTGTCCAGAACGCCCCGTACAAAAACGTCACGCCTTCGACGAGAACATCTTTGCAATTCATCGGCTGGAAAAAAGCAGGACGAAGAAAATTTCCGTTCGTGCCGTCGAAGAGCCTCTCCTTCACAGGGACGTTTGCGTTTGCCATTCGGCGCAGTTCGGCATCCGATTTTTTTTTCGACTCCTTCCATCCCCACCACGGCTTCCCTTGTCCGTTCAAAACACCTTCGCCGGTAATTCCAATATTGGTTTTTCCGTTTGCGTAGATAAAAGAAGAAAATTTATAGCATTCAATGTCTTCATGGCGGGAAAAAACGGCGGGGAGATAATCGTTCGGGTCTTGACTGAAAAGAAGCACAGCCTTCTTCTCAAGATGAAGATTGATGTTGTCTTCCAAGTGAATTGCACCGGAGAGCCACGTGCCTTCAGGAATCACAACCGTGCCGCCGCCAGCGCAAGCAGCAGAATCAATCGCTTCCTGAATTGCTTTTGTGTTTTTTACTGCGCCTCCTTCCTGTGCTCCGAAGGTTCTGATGTCGTACCTCGTGTCGTTAAATACGGGGCGATGCAACTGAGGCATCTCGAACGGTACATCGATCGGTGCAATGGTGTCGGGTGCGCTGCCAACTACGGAAATTTTTTGCTGTGAGAATAAAGGAAAGGAAACGAAGAGGAAAAAAACAGCTGCACGCTGCCACTGGAGCGCCCGCTGGCGTGATGAAATCACCGCCCGCCAGAAAGCGGCAAGGTTTACAACTCGGCTTTTTTTAGCCGTATCAAATTGCATAGGAACTCTCTAACAGCCTTGTTGATTTTTTACTGCGCCCTGAAGACTTCCTGCAGTACCGATAAAGAGATGATAAAGCGAAGGAAAACTTAACCGTTTACTTTACCGATTACTTTAACTTTGATAAGTATACGAAAGGGAACGGTGTTTGTCAAGTCTTTTTTTAAAAATGCACTCCCGCAGTAAAACAGCGCAGATTGGTTCTTTTCGATGAAATCGCTTTCCTTTTATAGGTAGCGAAGTTGCCGCTTCACCATACCTTTGGACAACCTCTGACTTTACCTTTCCCGAACCGGTGCATACGCTCCGACATACCCGCTTTCATTTTTAGGATGATCAAGAAGTTTTGCAATTTCCTCCGGAAGTTTCGTCCCCAATTCTGCTCCGGGAAAGTCAGCCAACAATCGGAAATTTTTTAGCTCGGTACTTTTGAAGAGCGCTCCTCCATAGTTTGCAAAGAAGCGGCTGTTCGTCTCAAATTCCGGATATAACTTCCGCAAGCTTTCTAACGAATCAAATCCCGTCTGGCAATTCTCGTTTGCAACCGGGCTCCACACAATCAAAGGATACAATGTTTTTTCCCCCCTGCGAACATAGATATTGTGATCCATTCGACTAAGCTCGGCTTTTGTGAGCCGGCTGCACAGCAATGCCGGCTGCCAAACAAAGAGCAAAGGCCTGGTAAAATTTTCATCGCCTGTGAGAAGATTATTGACGAAGACATGTCCTTCTCGCTTGTCAACATCCGGTCCGGTGCTCGAATGCCAGCCGAAACGGTCTCCTGCCGGAGTTCGCCCGTTCCGTCCGATGCACGCCATGCTGTTGACAAACGTGTTCTGGTAAATTTTTGCATTCGAGCTGTTCAGTATCGTCATCCCGTGATCGCAATTCACAAAAACATTTCCTCCAACGACAACACCTTTCGAGATTTCAAAGAAAAATCCGTTCTGACTTGGCCAAAGCTGGTTGGTCGGAGTTGTCTTGCCGACATGACCGACTCCCTCGACCCAGTTGTTGACGAATACACCGTCCACTTCGCCGACATCATACCACACCCCGTTTGAATTCGGAAGACCAGTGATCAAGTTCTCGCGGCACACAGCGCGGCGGCACTGGTTAAATATTTTCACCGCAGCCGGATAATATCCGGTGATGTTGTCAATATTATTGCGGGTGAAAATATTTCCTTGCAATAAAATATCGTTCGAAGCAATGATATAGACGCCCTCGGTTCTCGTATCGCTGATTTTACAATGCCGGATCGTCAAGCGGTCCCCTCGGAAATATCCCGCGACGCGCGAGCAAAAAGAGATCGTGCAATTCTCTAACGTCGTTCCCACGACGTCTTTCCCAAACGACGACTCATCGGCAACGCCTTCCGGTTCGGTGCCTTCGACCTCAAGCGCGCGGTACGCGTACTGTGTAAATGTGATACCGCGAACAACGTATCCCTTGTGATCCGACTTCTTGCCGTGGCACTCGCCGGTTGTTCTGACGATCGCTGCATCATGAGCAGTGATTTCCACCAAACGGTTTGTCGGATCGGTGCCGATGTAGACAAGTCCAGCGGCATAATCAATGTAGTACGAGTCTGAGTCCACCGCTCCTTCCCAACCGGCCGATTGCAAATATCTTCCGTCTATAAAAACCATGTCGTTGTTGAAGCGCCACAGGGGAGTTATTCTCCCTTCAATGCTGCGCTGCCACCACTCCGCGGGCTGAGACGGAAACAAATGAGTCCACCTTGTTGCCCAAACGCCGTTCCCGAAGTTTTTCCAATGTGTGGCAACGAGCGTTCCTTTCAGCACGGGCTTTTCATCCTCGTACGGCTGAATTGTGATTCCTTGATTTAGCTCTAAATTTCCGGTGCGGTAAATCCCGCCGCGCATGACGATTGCATCGCCTGTTTGCACGCGGGCAATAGCAGATTCCAATGTTGTCGGCTCATTCAACAATTTGCCGAATTGGGACGAGTCTCCATTGACTGCAACATAATAAATTTTTCCTGTTATGTTCGGCAATTTGTACATTTGTCGAATCGGACCATATGGCCCGCCGGACGGCTGCGCCGCGGCTGTGATCAAACAAAGGCTTGAAAAGAAGAACGATAGAATCACCTCCGTCTGTAAAAATTTTTTCATTACTTCGCCTCTAATATTATTTCGGTTGATCGTTGTACTCTCGTTATTTCATCAACAAGAACTTTCTCGTTGCAGTGTAATCCCCGGTTTTCAAACGATAGAAGTACGCACCGCTCGCAAGTTTGCTGCCGTCAAATGTTGTT
>JAGWND010000043.1 GCA_028873075.1 Bacteroidota bacterium | reverse complement strand
ACCGATCCGTTCATTACTGAAAATGTATAGCGGACATTTTCTCCCGGATTTGCGATTCCGTCCTGATTTAAATTATCCGAAACCACCTGCTGCGAAATAAGTTTTAACGGCTGCGCTGTTGTGATATTATTTGAAACATGACCCCACGTTATCGTGTCTCCGTTCGCATAGTGCACAAAGAAATCTGCATACAATCCCTCGGACTGCTGCGGAATTATTGTCGAGCCGGCGAACGTTTCATCTCCCGCTTGTCCATCGTTGTGTGCGCCGTCGTCGTAGAGTTGGAATGCTGCGACTGTTGTGCCGTCATATTTTTTAAGCGAAGCGGCGATCGAAGCGATATTTCTGTGAACGGCATTTGCCGATAAAAAAACAACTGCATTATTTCCTGCGGCACTCACATTCGCTGTTACTGCCGGCGGAATACCCCTGAAGAAACCGTCAAAAATCTGTTGTATAACTTTATCGTACGACTTCAATTGCGAAACGCTCTGAAGCCGGTCTGTGCCTTGCGCGGCAATTGCGGCAACAATAATTTCCTGTGTATCCCCCGGCGACATGGTGAAAGGACCTGAACACAGTGCCATGCGACGATCGGCAGGAGTAAGAAATGTTCCATCAACCCACTTACCGTCATTCCAACCCGATCGAGTAACGGGGTCGCCGCTAAATATATAGGTGGTAGGCAATCCAGTAATGGGGTTGAGCAATCGTCCCCCAGTGTCGCGGTGCAACCCTCTCATGAAGTTGTACCATTGACTTGTCCCTCGAAGATCTCTTAACAGCGGATCACTATCGTTAAAGCCACTTTTTAAAACCCAATTAAACGCTGTCATCGGCAAATTTTTGTAGCCGTATATTCGATGCCCGTCAAACATTGCACTGACTGTGGAGGCAGACGGCACAATCGGTCCTTGAAGAAGATTGAAACCAACAGACGGCGGCGCGAGGCCCAAGTCAGCATAATTTGCATCACTGGTTTCCCCATTGTAACAAAATCCAAGATCGAGCATTGTGTCACAACCGACATAATCATCGCCTGCATAGCCAAGATCGGGATCAGCCCATTGTGCCACGTACATCGTATCGAGACGCACGCCGCTTTTGTTAATCAGTTTGTACTGAATAAAAATCGTATTTCCCAATGCGCCTGAAGCGTTGTACGCCCAGATCGTGCGCTGCACTTCCAGTCCGATCGGAGTCGAGCCGTAGAGATTGATTGTCAAAGCCTGATTCAGATCGTTCATCACCATCCATTCAGTCTGGTCGGCGCCCGGAAAACCGGGAATATCTACAGCCGGCTCGTACACGCCGTCATGGTTCACGTCGGTAAACGGAGCGCCTTCGCTTGCGGGCCATTCGTTCCAATCATCCCAGTACTGCTGGCGGAGTTGTTCTACCGTTGTACTTCTTTCAAAGCGAACAATGTACGGAACTTCACTCGAAGCAAGCACAGTGTTTTCGAGAGCAACCGAATCTGCATTTGCAGTCGGTTTTATATCTGGACGAACGCGGTAAACTCTGTATTCTTTCTTTGCTGGGTCGTCCGCAACGGGCAAGCTTGTGGCAGTCCCGTTCGTCAGAATTCTCCCCGGCTGCAATCCGTGGTTATACGTCGAGCCGCCGCACTTCAACGTATCTCTCTGAAACGTAGTCCACACCAGCCCGTCTTCAAAAACTGTCGTCCCATAATTTGAGCCTTTGGGAAATTCAAATCCTTCGTTGCTCGTTGAAGATTTGTTGAACGAGCCGTCCCCGTTGTTGCCGTAGTAATTGAAGACGTTGTTGATGAGCATCGGCGCGTAGGAATCACTTGTCTGCGCTTTGTGCAAAGATTGATCATGTTTAACATTGTTTTCTTTTGCGACTAAGCGCCCATCACTTAATGCAAGAAAAAGGAAGGAAAGAAACGCTCGAAGAATTGTTGTTCTGTATAGATGTTTCATAACAACCCCGCTGAATTTGACTATGAAACGATGAAGCTGTTGATAAATCTGAAAAATCCGTGAGTCCGCTGAGGCGAACCAGCCTGTCGCGGCACAAACTTTGCACTTCGACTACGCTCAGTGCAGCTACGCTTTACTCCAACTGCGCCCGGCACGGTTACACTTACTTGGCTGCACTCAGTGAGCGCTGTTACCTTTTTAGAATCGCTTTTCAACTACCGCTGATACTGCTTACTGTTCACTGATCACTGAGAAGATCACGCCTTAAACACTTTTCCGCTCTTGCCCCCTTGGGGTTTCACGATATTTCGTGTGTCAACAATCGGCATGGTGAATTTTGAAAAATCCAACGATTTGTACTCATCATGCGCCGTCGCAACGAGAATGACGTCGTAATTATTTGTCACCGGCACAGATTTTCGTCCGGCATATTTCGGAAACTCGCGCGTCATTTTAATCTCCGGCACATACGGGTCGTTGTAGCTGACAATCGCTCCTTTTTCTTCCAATTTCTCCATCAAATGGTACGACGGCGATTCGCGGTCGTCGTCCACATTCGCCTTGTACGCGAGACCTAACATGAGCACCTTTGCGCCTTTCAGCGGTTTACCCGATTCATTGAGCGCATCCATCACGCGCGCTACAACAAAGTCGGGCATCGCAGTATTGATCTCTCCGGCAAGCTCGATGAATTTTGTCGTCATTCCGAACTCGCGGGCTTTCCATGTCAGGTAAAACGGATCAATCGGAATGCAGTGCCCGCCCAATCCCGGACCGGGATAGAACGGCATGAAACCGAACGGCTTTGTCTTTGCCGCTTCGATCACTTCCCAGATGTCAATACCCATTTTCATGAACGTCATTTTGAGTTCGTTCACCAGCGCGATGTTCACGGCACGAAAAATATTTTCCACGAGCTTTGTTGACTCTGCCGCGCGCGCGGAAGAAACAGGTACTGTGCGCACAACAATCTGCTGGTACACTTTGTTTGCAACTTCCAAGCCGTCGGCCGAAGGAGAGCCGACCACTTTCGGAATTGTTTCCGTTGTATAATTAGGATTGTTCGGATCTTCCCGTTCCGGCGAGAACGCAACATAGAAATCTTTCTCCACTTTCAATCCGCTTTTTTCGAGAATCGGCACCATGACTTCTTCCGTCGTTCCGGGATACGTTGTTGATTCAAGCACAATCAATTGCTCTTTACGGATGTGTGGTGCAATTGCCTCGCAGGTTGAGACAATAAAGAACATATCCGGCTCACGGTTCTTATTCAGCGGTGTCGGTACACAAATAAGAAGTGCGTCGCACTTTGGGACATCCGCAAAATTTGCTGTGAAGCTCACGCGCCCGGATTTTACCGCCCTCTGCACACGCTCGGAAGCGATGTGTTTGATGTACGATTTTCCGGCTTTCAGCGAATCAATTTTTGCCGTATCAATATCGAAACCGAAGGCGGTGAATCCTTTTTCAACGAAGCAATGAAGCAGCGGCAAGCCGACATAACCGAGTCCGACCACGCCGACGACAAATGATTTATCCTGAATTTTTTTAAGGAGTTGTTCTTTCATAAAGAGAATGATTTGATGGTGTGAAAAAAATTAGAAGATCGAGTTTCAATGGATTTGTATTACGTTTTTAATTTCTTCACAAGTGCATCGCAGTCTGCTTTCACCATAATTTCCACAAGCTGATGAAACGTCGTTTTCGGAGACCATCCAAAAGCAGCTTTCGCTTTACTTGCATCGCCGATAAGATGGTCAACTTCTGTGGGACGATAATAATTGGAATCAACTCCGACAACCGTTTCGCCAGTCTTTTTCGAAATCCCTTTCTCAGATGCGCCTTCTCCTTTCCACGCAAGCTCGATGCCCGCGACCTGAAATGCCCGCTCGACAAATTCACGAACCGTGTGGGTTTCGCCTGTCGCTAATACAAAGTCGTCCGGCTTCGGCTGCTGCAAGATCTTCCACATCCCTTCGACATATTCGGGTGCATAGCCCCAATCCCGTTTCGCGCTAAGATTACCGAGCAACAGCGGTTTCTTTATCCCGGCATCCCATTGAGCCGCCGCCATCGAAATTTTTCTTGTGACGAACGTTTCACCGCGCCGCGGAGATTCGTGATTAAAAAGAATTCCGTTGCATGCAAACAAATCGTACGCTTCACGATAATTGACGATAATCCAGTAGCCGTACAGCTTAGCGACGCCGTACGGGCTTCGCGGGTAGAAGGGCGTTTTTTCAGTCTGCGGGAATTGCTGTGCCTTCCCGTATAATTCGCTCGTCGAAGCCTGATAGAATTTTGCATTGCGCAATCCTGTCTCACGCATCGCATCCAAAAATCGCAAAGTCCCCAACGCATCCACCTGAGCAGTGTAATCCGGGACCTCGAACGACACTTTCACGTGACTTTGCGCTGCAAGGTTGTAAATCTCATCGGGTTGAATGCGGTCAAGGAGGCGGTTCAGCGAGCTGACATCAACAAGATCGCCGTAATGAAGAAAAAACCTTCTTCTATTATCTTCAGGGGAATTAAGATGGATATGGTCTATGCGTCCCCTGTTAAACGAACTGCTTCTTCTCACAATGCCGTGAACTTCGTATCCTTTTTCAAGAAGAAATTCGGCAAGATAGGAACCATCTTGGCCGGTAATGCCCGTGATGAGAGCTTTTTTAGACATTGAAGTTTTGGAAATATGTAGACGGTGTCAAGAAGTCTTGATTTACGTTCGTTTAGAAATATAAGATTTTTTTTGCAGGAATTCCTTATTGTTGAATCATTCTTCTTTCCCCATCCAATAGGCAAGAAGATCTGTCAGTGTTTGACGAAACGGAATTGCCGGCTGCCATCCGGTTTTCTTGCGAAGCAATGCCGCTTCCCCGGCAAGAAGCTGAATATCATAACCGCGGAGGCGCTTCTTCTCAACATCGAGAGAAAACTTTGTGCCTGAAATTTCTTCGAACAGATGAATAATCTCTTCAATCGAAAAAACGTTTCCCGAGCAGATATTGAATACAAAATAATCCTTGTCATGAGTCTGCGATGCCATCCAGTATCCGCGCACAACGTCGCGCACGTCGGTAAAATCTCTCCGTGCTTTGATGTTGCCCACATGCAAAACGGGTTCCCTTTTTTGCCGGGTGATCGCTGCAATCTGGTGCGCAAGCGACGAGCAGACAAACGAAGGCTTCTGCCGCGGTCCGGTATGATTGAACGGGCGCACGATGACGATATCAAGCCCATCGTACGACCGGTACGTTTGCGCGATGTAATCAATGCTCGTCTTGCTTGCGGCGTACGGATTGACGGGACGGGGCACTGTGGTTTCCGTATGCAGCGGCAGTCCCTCCGTTTCGCCGTAAATTTCGCCGGAGGTTGTAATCAAAATTCTCGGCGCAATATCGCACGCTTTCACCGCTTCGAAAATGTTAATGGCACCGATGACATTGATCGAGAATGTCTCCGCTGTCCGCTCGAACGAACTGGGCACGAACGCTTGTCCCGCCAGATGAAAAATGATATCCGGCTTTACTTCCTTCATCACTCTAAAGACGGATTGAAAATCAACAATGTCGCATGGATGAAGCTGGATGTGATCAACGAACGGCCGGATGTTTTCTATCTTCTCGGCATCACGCACAATGCCGTGGAGCGACAACTCAGGATGCTGCTGAACAAGAAACCCGGCAAGGTGGCTGCCGGCAAACCCGCCGACCCCTGTAATGAGAATAGTTTTCATTGAAGGCAAGATTTTCTATTTGGGATGTTCATTGCAAGGGTACTTCAGCGGGCAAAGAAATTATCATTGGTAAATACAAAAAAGTCCCGCCCGCTAATGCGGAACGGGACTCATCATAACATCAGGCATCGTCCTACTCTGCCATACCGTTACCAGTATAGTACCATCGGCTCTGCGGGGCTTAACTGCTCTGTTCGGAATGGGAAGAGGTGTAACACCCGCGACAAAGACACCTGAATGTAACATTACAATCAGGAAAGATACCTTTGCATGGTCAGCATTTTCTTGAACGCTTCCCGCCAGAAGGCGGCGGGATTTTCAACTTTCCAATAAGATTATTGATGCACCCACGTTGTGTTCAATAAAAAATATTGGCAAGCCGCACGACTTATTAGTACTGCTCGACTCATCCGTTGCCGGATTTATATCTGCAGCCTATCAACCAAGTCATCTCCTTGGAGTCTTTAGTTCCGTCTTGCGACGGAAGGGAAACCTCATCTTGGAGCGGGTTTCGCACTTAGATGCTTTCAGTGCTTATCCCATCCGGACGTGGCTACTCTGCACTGCCACTGGCGTGACAACAGATACACCGTCGGTCCGTTCATTCCGGTCCTCTCGTACTAAGAACGACACTCCTCAAGTTTCCTGCGCCCGCATAGGATAGGGACCGAACTGTCTCACGACGTTCTGAACCCAGTTCACGTACCGCTTTAATTGGCGAACAGCCAAACCCTTGGGACCTTCTCCAGCCCCAGGATGCGATGAACCGACATCGAGGTGCCAAACCTTGCCGTCGATATGAACTCTTGGGCAAGATCAGCCTGTTATCCCTAGCGTACCTTTTATCCTTTGAGCGATGGCGCTTCCACGCGCAACCATCGGATCACTAAATCCTACTTTCGTACCTGCTCGACTTGTCTGTCTCGCAGTCAAGCTCCCTTGTGCTTTTACACTCGCCGCATGATTACCAACCATGCTGAGGGAACCTTTGAGAGCCTCCGTTACATTTTAGGAGGCGACCGCCCCAGTCAAACTACCCGCCTACCACTGTTCCTATCCCGGATTACGGAACGAGGTTAGAATTCCAACAAAACAAGGGTGGTATTTCACTGTTGGCTCCACCGAAGCTAGCGCTCCGGCTTCACAGCCTCCCACCTATGCTACACATGCTTTGTCCGAACCCAATAGTAGGGTGCAGTAAAGGTGCATAGGGTCTTTCCGTCCATATGCGGGTAACCGGCGTCTTCACCGGTACCACAAGTTCACCGAGCCCGTGGTTGAGACAGTGACCAAATCGTTACACCATTCGTGCAGGTCGGAACTTACCCGACAAGGAATTTCGCTCACGAAAAATCTTGGACTTTCATCCGAGACGTGGACTTTATCTTTATCTTAACACTGTTTCAAACGCTGCAGAATTTCTTTCGCTTTGATTTTATCTTCGCGATTCATCTGCATTGCCAGTTCAATAATTTCAATCAAACCTTCTTTCTGTAAATGTTTTCCTTCATGCATCCAGCGCACAATACGCGCGAACTTTTTGAAGTCAACATTTTTCTTTGTCTTCAATGAATGCTTCTCAAAAAAAGCAACAACGCTGAGAAGACATTCCATCTTCCTGATTCTGATCTCATAACGGTCATCATGATTTTTCCGCACGACGCCGCATTTGAAGAATCGCTTCATGCCGTACAAGATTTGAATATCTCGTTCGTGCTGAACAATTCGGAATTCCGGAAGCACCTGATATCCGGCAGTCATTTCCGGATGTTCGTAGATGCCGACGTAAAAACATCCTTCGCCATCAACAAAACCGGAAACCCAATCCGGAGACAAAGTCATAGCAGTTTTCCTGAAATTATGTAGTGACAGTTAGTGAGTTAAGATACTCAACGTAAAGTCTCTGAGGATCTTCTCCCGATCTTATCGGAAAAATTTCCTGCGGATTGCTCAATCTTCATCATTTTTACTGCAACGCCAGCGGCATTACGAGTAGATGAAACTCTTAGAGTGTTCCCGCAAATAGTTGAGAATTGCTCCCGCTGTTGCCAGCGGGACAGGCAGCTTTGTATTCTACCTTAGGACCGTTATAGTTACGGCCGCCGTTTACTGGGGCTTCGGTCGAGAGCTTCGTCCCGATTGCTCGGGATTGACCCTCTTCCTTAACCTTCCAGCACCGGGCAGGTGTCAGTCCCTATACTTCGACGTAAAGTCTTGGCAGAGACATGTGTTTTTGTTAAACAGTCGCTTGGCCCGTTTCACTGCGACCCAATTCTGCTCGGGTTGTACACCCTCACATACTATGGGCACCGCTTATCCCGAAGTTACGCGGTCAGTTTGCCGAGTTCCTTAACCACGGCTCACTCGAGCACCTGAGAATTTTCATCCCATCTACCTGTGTCGGTTTGCGGTACGATCTGTCTGCACTCTCTCATACGAAGTTTTTCTCGGCAGCCTGATTAGGTCCGGTTGCGGCCCTTGCGGGCACCCTGTTCCCGCCTCGGGATTAACGAGCGTGCGGATTTTCCTACACGCTCTCCCTACACGGTTAAACCACCTAAGCCGACAGGTGGCCGGACTTCACTTCTGCGTCGCTCCTTATGATCAAACGATTGCAAGCAGGTACAGGAATATTAAACCTGTTTTCCATCGGTTACGCCTTTCGGCCTCACCTTAGGGTTCGACTAACCCTGAGACGATTAACGTTGCTCAGGAAACCTTAGATTTTCGGTGGAGAAGTTTTCCACTTCTCTTCTCGTTACTTATGCCTACATCTGCATTTCCATCCGCTCCAGCACGGCTCACGCCGCACCTTCAATGCAGATGGAATGCTCCCCTACCACGTCCGTCCCGATAAAATCGGGATGGAGTCCGCAGCTTCGGTACGAAATTTAGTCCCGAGAATTGTCGGCGCTAAGTCGCTTGACTAGTGAGCTATTACGCACTCTTTAAATGGTTGCTGCTTCTGAGCAAACATCCTAGTTGTCTGAGCAACTCAACATCCTTTCTCTGTTAATTTCGATTTGGGGACCTTAGCTGGCGGTCTGGGTTGTTTCCCTTTTGGCAACGGAACTTATCTCTCGCTGCCTGACTCCCATGAAACGTATCAACGCTATTCGGAGTTTGTCTGGGTTTGGTATCGTTGTGACGACCCTAGCCCAATCAGTGCTCTACCTTCGTGATACTATAACATGAGGCTAGCCCTAGAGCTATTTCGGGGAGTACGAGCTATCTCCGAGTTTGATTGGTCTTTCGCTCCTACCCTCAGTTCATCCGAGCGGTTTTCAACCCACAACAGTACGGACCTCCATGGCGTTTTACCGCCACTTCATCCTGACCAAGGGTAGATCACACGGGTTCGCGTCTGCCGCACGTTACTGGTTCGCCCGATTAGGACTTGCTTTCGCTACGGATTCATTTCTCAGAAACTTATCCTTGCAACGCACGAGCAACTCGTAGGCTCATTAAGCAAAAGGCACGCCGTCACTCTTCCGCCGATGCAAGCATCAGCGGAATCGCTCCGACCGTTTGTAAGTATGCGGTTTCAGGTACTATTTCACTCTCCTGTTAGGAGTTCTTTTCACCTTTCCCTCACGGTACTTGTTCGCTATCGGTCACGAGAGAGTATTTAGTCTTACCAGATGGTTCTGGCGGATTCGTACAGAATTTCACTTACTCCGTACTACTTGGGATACCTTCAGGAGTCATTGCGTTTTTGCCTACAGGACTATCACCTTCTCTGGTTCAACTTTCCAGAAGATTCAGCTAACACAATGATTTCTTACTCCTTGACCGTCATGCAATCCGGTCGGAAGGTCCCGCAACACCAACGGTACAACGGTTGCATCCTTGAATGTGCCGTACGGTTTAGACTGTTTCCTTTTCGCTCGCCGCTACTAAGGAAATCGAGTTTCTTTCTTTTCCATGGGTTACTGAGATGTTTCACTTCTCCCAGTTAGCTCATCCGCGCCTATGAATTCAGCGCGGTGTTTCCCGACATTACTCGGGAAGGGTTGCCCCATTCGGACACCTCCGGGTCACAGGCTGTTACCGCCTCTCCGAAGCTTTTCGCAGGTAGCCGCGTCCTTCATCGCCTTCTCGTGCCAAGGCATCCTCCGCATACTCTTAGTAACTTAACCAAAAATCTTTTATTGAACACACACGTAGAATCGGTGCATCAATAAACTTGTTGGAAAGTAAATCTATGCTTCAATGCTTTGGTATCTTGAGATTTGCATTAGAATGCTTTTGTTCGTCTCACTTATAGAAAACGAGACAACGACTCGCACTCGTCTGCAAATTTCTTCCTGATTGTCAAAGAACAAAAAAATTTTTAGTGGAGCTAACCGGGATCGAACCGGTAACCTTCTGGTTGCAAACCAGACGCTCTCCCAATTGAGCTATAGCCCCCGAACAATTGTAAATTGTAGATTGCAACTTCCAATCGTTGGGCGGTCTTTAAACGCACGTTTTCTCAATTGTAAATCTTAAATCTACAATTTTCAATTTTTACGTGGGCCTAAGTGGAGTTGAACCACTGACCTCACGCTTATCAGGCGTGCGCTCTAACCAACTGAGCTATAGGCCCAGGTTAAAATTACAGATTGTACATTTTGGACTGAAGATTGAACAGCACCGTCACTCTTGTGCTCAAAAATCTTCAATCTACAATTTTCAATCTAAAAATAATTTGTGTGCACAGTCGAACAACCAACGCCGTCAAGGAAATATATTCTAAGTTGATTGATTCTTGATCGCTCAAGAATGCTCCTTAGAAAGGAGGTGATCCAGCCGCACCTTCCGATACGGCTACCTTGTTACGACTTAGCCCCAGTCACTGATTTTACCTTAGACGCCTGCCTCCTTGCGGTTAGCACAGCGGCTTCGGGTACCCTCAGCTTCCATGGCTTGACGGGCGGTGTGTACAAGGCCCGGGAACGTATTCACCGTAGCGTTCTGATCTACGATTACTAGCAATTCCAGCTTCATGAGGGCGAGTTGCAGCCCTCAATCCGAACTGAGGACGCTTTTTTGGGATTGGCTCCACCTTACGGTATTGCAGCCCTTTGTGGCGCCCATTGTAGCACGTGTGTGGCCCTGGGTGTAAGGGCCATGAGGACTTGACGTCATCCCCACCTTCCTCACTACTTGCGTAGGCAGTCCATTTAGAGTGCCCAGCATTACCTGATAGCAACTAAATGTAGGGGTTGCGCTCGTTGCAGGACTTAACCTAACACCTCACGGCACGAGCTGACGACAGCCATGCAGCACCTGTACAAGACCCCTTGCGGGTAACCGACTTTCATCGGCTAGAATCTTGCCTTTCAAACCCAGGTAAGGTTCTTCGCGTTGCATCGAATTGAACCACATGCTCCACTGCTTGTGCGGGCCCCCGTCAATTCCTTTGAGTTTCAACCTTGCGATCGTACTTCCCAGGTGGAATACTTAATGCGTTGGCTTTGGCACCGAGCCTTACGGCCCGACACCAAGTATTCATCGTTTAAGGTGTGGACTACCAGGGTATCTAATCCTGTTTGCTCCCCACACTTTCGAGCATGAGCGTCAGTAGTGGACCAGGCGACCGCCTTCGCAACTGGTGTTCTTCATGATATCTACGCATTTCACCGCTACACCATGAATTCCATCGCCCTCTTCCACACTCAAGATCTTCAGTATCGGAGGCAGTTTTACAGTTGAGCTGTAAAATTTCACCACCGACTTGAAAACCCGCCTGCGCTCCCTTTACACCCAGTGATTCCGGACAACGCTCGGATCCTACGTATTACCGCGGCTGCTGGCACGTAGTTGGCCGATCCTTACTTTAGAGGTACCGTCAATCCCGTTGAAACGGGACATTCTTCCCTCTCTACAGAAGTTTACGACCCAAAGGGCCTTCATCCTTCACGCGGCGTCGCTGCGTCAGACTTTCGTCCATTGCGCAATATTCCTCACTGCTGCCTCCCGTAGGAGTCTGGACCGTGTCTCAGTTCCAGTGTGGCTGATCATCCTCTCAGATCAGCTACCCATCGCAGGCTTGGTGGGCCGTTACCTCACCAACAACCTAATGGGATGCAGGCCCATCCATTGGCGCCCGAAGGCTTTAACAACATCTCCATGCGGAGCCGCTGCATCATCCGGTATTAGCACCGCTTTCGCGGGGTTATCCCAGACCAAAGGGCAGGTTACCTACAGATTACTCACCCGTGCGCCGGTTTACTATGGATATTGCTACCCAATTCTCCCAGACTTGCATGTGTTAGGCACGCCGCCAGCGTTCGTCCTGAGCCAGGATCAAACTCTCCGTTGTAATTCAGAAAATCTGAGTTATCAACTTCGAATTTGATGTTCTTGGCATTATCAAATTAGCCAAGGTCAAAACCTTGAAGCATTGATTTTTTGAAGCTGTGCACACAATTTCAAAGAACTTTTTTTCAAGAGAAAACCCGTTTCTTAACGGGTTTTTAATATACGAACTTAACGCTGCGAAGTCAAGTAGTTTTTCGTTCTATGATTTCTATCTCTTTCCTTTGCCGTTAACGATTTCAACCTCTTCGAAACAAGTACGGCAATAAATGCGTATATTTTTTCGCACACCGCGAGACACTTTATGAAATATTTTCTCCTATTCTTTCCATTCCTGCTCTACTCCCAAACCTACAAAATTCAGGGCATCGTTACAGACGATTCGGCTCATCAAGCTCTTCCATACGCGACAATTCGCATCGAGCAAACGGATATTGTTACTTCATCGAATAAAGAAAGAAGGAAGATTTATCTTCGAGCTTCCTTCGGGGTCATATTCTTTTTTCGTAACATATGTCGGTTACAACAGCAAAAGAACTACCGTAATCGTCCCGGATGAAAAAGAAATTGTCATCGCACTGCACGCGGCAGCGATTCAAATGCCCGAAGTAACGATCAACAGCAACGCTGAAGACCCGGCGGTCGAAATTATACGCGAGGCGATCAAGCGCAGAGAAAAAAATTACGAGGGATTGAAAAATTATGATGTCAAAGCATACAAGAAAGATATTCTTTATGCCGGCAATCGCATTGCAATGATTGACGAGAAGTTCGTGAAGCAGATTTATGAAAAAGGAAAGATGAACAAAGAATTTATTCTCTCGACATACAAAACAGAAAATATCAAAAAACAACCGATGCCGATCAACATGAACATCGGGCTGTCGCTTTTCTTTGTGAACGGCGACCTGAATTTCAAGGTGGGAAGAAGCAAAAGCAGTCTCGTGTTCCCGTTAGCCGATAATGCGTTCGATTATTACAATTTCAAATTGTTGAATTCAAAAGCCGCAGGGAATGAAATCTCGCATACGATCCAAGTCATTCCTCGCTCTTCCGTAGAGCCGCTGCTGAAAGGAAAAATTATTATTGACGATGCAACGTACGCGCTCATCGGCGCCGATGTCGAATCGAACGAAGGATGGAGCATTCCTCTCGTGAAAAATTTCTTCATGAAAATTCAGCAGGCGTATGCTCAGTACAACGGATTTTGGATTCCTCAGTATTCCGAATTTGAAATCGGCGGGGAGCTGAGTGCTTTAGGCGGCATGATCAGCATGGAGCCGATGGAAGTTTCCGAAATGTTTTCCGCAAGCACGTGCACAGTGAACGGCATAATTCCCGACTCGATCAAAAATGCGCGGCATTCGGTGTACGGCGGCTACACAACGGACACAACAAAACCGGCATCAAAGCTCCGGCGATATTGGAAAACAAAGACGCCGCCTAACCCTGCTACCCTCGCCTACGAACCGAAAACCGCGCCGCCGGAAATCAGTGCTGCGGCAATGGATTCGCTGCGCCCGCTGCCGCTTACCGCAAGCGAGAGTATTGCTTTTGCACAATTGGACAGCACACAAACGCTCGAGAAAATCTTCCAGCCGAAAGGCGCATTGGGCGCAGCCGGATTTTCCTCTTCATCATCGGATACTACGAGAAGCTTTTTCGGTACAGTAACAAGCGCGCTCTGGAAGTATGGAATTCTGCACAACAACCGTGTGGAAGGAATTTCTCCCGGTGCGTATTTCGATAGCGATGAAATGGAATCCGATTTCTTTTACAACGCCGCAGCATCGTATGCTACGGGGGCAAAGCAATTCGAATGGGACATCGGCGGCGGGTATAATGTAGGGGATGATCATTGGGATAGAATTGATCTCAACGTGTGGAACACAATCCGGCCGTGGCAAGCTTCGCACTGTATCACGAAGACGATCAACTCCGTCGGATTTACTTCCACAGGAACGGATTATTTCAATTATCTGAAATCAACCGGATTCAACATCGGCATTGACAAATATTTTACCGACGTCCTCTTTCTGAAAATTTATGCAACGGCAGAACGGCAGCGATCAATTCCTGAGAATTCGTTCATTGCATTGAAGAAAGACCGGCGCACCAACCCCGCAATCGCGGAAGGAAACGACAACGCGCTCCTGTTTCAATTCGGGTATATGCCGTACGGGGTGCTTCCCTTCCCGCTGCAAAGCACAAATCTGATTTTTGTTTCCGGAAAAGTTTCTCACCCCGCACTCGGCAGCGATTTCAATTACCGGCAGCTTTCGTTTTATGGAAATCTTCGTTTCCGCTCACTCTACTCAACCATGTTCATCGCACCGTATTTCTTTTTTGCTGCCGAAGGCGGAATCGTTTCAGGAAAGTACGGCGTTCAGCATCTCTTCACGGCGCCGTCTGCATTTTCTTTTTATTCACCGGTGGGAACGCTGAAAGGGATTCAGCCGTACGATGTGGTCGGACAAAAATATTTTGCAGTGCAAGGCGAACATAATTGGCAGTGGCTTCCCCTTGCATTCTTGGGGAAAAAGTGGAGCGAGGAAAGCGGCATTCAAATTATTACCGGCGGAAGCATTGCCAATGTGTGGAACAGCGGCTCATATTTTACAGCACAAAATAAATGGAAGCCGTACTGGGAAGCGTACATCGGAGTAGCAAACATAGTCAGCTTGTTCCGAATAGATGCAGTGCATACATCGAAAAAAACGAACGTGATTCGGTTGAGTTTTTCTTCGGCAGTGTTGAATTGAGAATGACGACCCGAAACTTGAGGCTCGAGATTCTGAAAGATTCAAATTTCATGATTCACGATTCAACTGCATGAATCGTGAATCATGAACCCTGAAACACTCTAATCTCAAAACCTCAGTACAGGAACATCGGTTTCCCCAAAACCTTGCTCACCTTCGGCTTGTAATCTTCAATATCGTACAGCTCATTCACGTCCACACGTTTCGTTCCTTGCGTCAGCGTGTTGATGGGAACAACTTGATATTTTCCTTCGCGCAAAGCAACCATCAATCCGTACTGCTTTTTCAACACCAAATCCGTTGCCAAATTCGCGTAGCTGATTGCAACCATGCGATCGAGAGCGTCCGGTTCACCGCTTCGCATCAAGTACGCGACTTGTTGATAAATGATGTGGGAGCCCGTGATTTTTTCAATCGCCTCGCCGGTAATTTGTCCGATGCCGCCTAACTTTTTGTGGCCATACGCGTCCGACTGACCGTACTCGACAATCTTCCCGCCCATCATCTGCGCGCCCTCGGAGATTGTCATGATCGCATAATTGCTCGGATTATTTTTTTTATCTTCCAGTAAGAAGTTCGCAAGCTTTTCCGGATCGAAATGCACTTCCGAAATAATTGCGCGGTCAACGCCGGCAAGATACGCTGAGATGAGCGACGTTTCGCCGGAATTTCTTCCGAACAATTCTACAACGGCAATGCGCTCGTGCGATCCTGCCGAAGTGCGGAGATTGGTAATGAACTCAACGCTGCGCGTTACCGCAGTAGAAAAACCGATGCAATAATCGGTACCGAAGACATCGTTATCCATTGTTTTCGGAATGGCAATGACGGGAAAACCTTCTTCATGCAGCCGCACGGCATAACTTTGCGTGTCATCGCCGCCGATCGTGATCATCACATCAATCTTGAGATGTGCCAAAACGCGGAGAATGTGCGGCGTAAAATCTGCAGGGGCGTCTTCTTCTTTCGGCGGGCTCTTCGGGTCCTGCAAAAAATTCGGAATCTCGTTCCAGCGAACCTTTCCCGGGTTGGTGCGCGATGTGTGAATGAACGTTCCTCCCGACCGATCAATGGTGCGCGTGTTTTGTTTTGTAAGAGGCATCGCCCAGTCTTGCTGGGTTGACGGATCGTCAATATTATAATTGAGCAAGCCGCCCCATCCCCGTCGAAAGCCGATGACCTCTGCGCCGGCATCCGCCGAGCGGTACACAACTGCTTTGATACATGGATTGAGACCGGGAACGTCGCCGCCCCCTGTCAATATTCCGATTCGCATGGTTACTCCTGTGTGTTGTACGATAAAAGAGAATTGAGATCCCACGTTTTCATTTTTTCGAATGTCGTATAATCCGTGAGATCGTAGTGAAGCGGTGTAATGGAAACTTTATTGTTGAGAATTGCCCGCTGGTCAACATCGTCGTCGAAATCAAGTTCGAGCAAATCCCCTTTCAGCCAAAAATATTCCTTGTTGCTCGGGTCGTGCCGCCGTTCGAATTCATCGTTCCAAATAGACTTGCCTTGTTTTGTGATCACCACGCCGCGAATTTCCTGCACGGGCACCGCCGGAACGTTGACATTCAACAGCGTTCCTTTCGGCAGTCCGCGATCAATAATCATCAGCGCAAGCCGTTGAGCAAATGATGCTGCAAAAGAAAAATCCGCTTCGGAAAAAGTTGTGAGTGAAATTGCGAAAGACGGAATTCCGAGAATCGTTCCTTCCGTTGCCGCAGAAACCGTTCCCGAATACAGCACGCTGATTGCCGTGTTTGAGCCGTGATTGATTCCCGACACGATGAGGTTCGGCGGCTTGTTCATAATCGAGCGGACGGCAAGTTTCACCGCGTCGGCCGGAGTACCGTCAACGGCATAGCCGAAAAAATTCCCGTCGCGCTCAACTTTCCGAACACGCAGCGGGGTGTTGACGGTGATTGCATGGCCGACAGCGCTCTGTTGTTTATCCGGTGCAACAATGGTAACATCGGCAATCTCTCGCAAGAAGTTTGCCAATGCTTTAATGCCGGGCGCGTCAATGCCATCATCGTTAGAAATTAAAATGGAAAGATTTTTCATTTACAGTATGAAATGTCAACATGCAGATGTAAAAATATAAAGAAACTCCATCGGTGTATCAAGCATTCGCGCCTTAATGCCTTCGGTGTTTATGCTTTGGCGGCTGAGGGGAAAAATCTTTCGGGCGTTTCTTCGTCATCCCGAAAAAATATCGTATCGCATCAACCGTGCGCTGTGCAGCGTTCCCGTCCCCGTACGGGTTCACTGACGAAGCCATCGCTTTATATTCTCTCGGGTGATCGAGCAGCGATGATGTTTCTTCATAAACGTTTTCAGGATTCATCCCGACGAGCTTCACGGCTCCCGCTTTCACAGCCTCCGGACGCTCCGTCACTTTGCGCATCACAAGCACAGGCTTGCCGAGAGAAGGCGCTTCTTCCTGAACTCCGCCGGAATCGGTGAGGATAAGATGGCTGTGGTTCATCACATTCACGAACGATTTATACTCCAACGGCTCGATAAGAAACACATTGTTCAATCCTTGCAAAACCGGGAACACGGTGCTCCGAACAACCGGATTAAGATGAACCGGAAAAACAAAATTCAACCGAGAATAATGCAGCGAGAGCTTTTTAATTGCAGAACAAATATCCATCATCGGCTCACCCCAATTTTCCCGCCGGTGCGTCGTGATAAGAATAATGTCTTTGCCGTCTCGTTCTTTTTCTCCCACAACGCGCTGCAGCACCGCATCGCTGAAATGATACGCCGGATCAACAGCAGTACGTAGCGCATCAATCACCGTGTTGCCCGTGATGAATATTGAAACGGGATCAATATGTTCCTTCAGCAGAGCTTTTTTTGCACTCGCAGTCGGCGCAAAATGAAGATCGGTAACAGCGCTTGTCAACCGGCGGTTTATTTCTTCAGGAAACGGATTGAACTTATCGTTCGTGCGCAAACCGGCTTCGAGATGCCCGACCGGAATTCGATGGTAAAATGCGGCAAGACTTCCGACGAATGTCGTCGTTGTGTCTCCCTGCACCAATACTAAATCCGCTTTCGCTTCAGACAACGCCTCATCCAATTTGGACATGATGTTGCCGGTAATTTGTGCCAGCGATTGTTTCGGCAGCATGATGCCGAGATCGAGATCGGGAGCAATGTCGAAAACGGAGAGGACTTGATCCAACATCTGTCTATGTTGTGCAGTGGCAATATTGAACGTGCGAAATTCACCGGGGTATTTTTGAAGCTCCACAATCACCGGAGCCATTTTAATCGTATCGGGGCGTGTTCCGAAAATCGTCGCAATAGTTTTCATAACGAGCAAAGAATACTGAGATTGTTTGTAGAAATCAAGTCCTTGAGTAGTGTTACAGTTTCGCATCTGTGTCATTCCGGCGAAAGCCGGAATCCAGAAAATTGAGCACTGGATGCCAGCTTTCGCTGGCATGACATTCGTTTTTGATCCAAACTTATCAAACTGTAA
>JAGWND010000284.1 GCA_028873075.1 Bacteroidota bacterium | reverse complement strand
TTCCGCCAAAAAACAGAACAAGGTTTCAACCCGTTTGTTCTTGAGCGAAACCTTGTTCTCGTCAAAAATATACAAATGAAATTACGTGCCGGCGCTGTAATCAGTCATGTAGACTTTCTGTTCCGGTGTCAGCTTATCAATTTTGATATCCATTGTGCTGAGCTTCACGCCTGCAATTTCCTGATCTTGCTCTTCAGAAATGTCGTGCACTTTGTTATCAAGCTTTTTTCCCTTCTTGTATGATTCCGCAAGGCGAAGCTGTGACATGAATTGATTTGCAAACGACATATCCATCACTTCCGAAGGATGTCCTTCCGCCGCCGCAAGATTTACAAGACGCCCTTGCGCAAGAACATAAATCCGGCGGCCGTCTTTCGTGAGATATTCCTCATTGTTCGGACGGATTTCACGGATATTTTTTGTGACCTTCTTGAGCTGAACAAGATTGATCTCGCAATCGTAATGTCCTGTGTTGCAGATGATCGCGCCGTCTTTCAGCGTCTTAAAATGACGGTCGATAAGAATATCTTTCACTCCGGTCGCCGTAATAAAAATATCGCCGACCTTTGCCGCTTGGTCCATCGTCATCACGCGAAAACCTTCGAGCGTTGCCTTGAGTGCGGCTGTCGCTTTCACTTCCGTTACAATCACGTTTGCACCGAGTCCTTTTGCACGCATTGCGACACCGCGCCCGCAGTGACCAAAGCCGGCGACAACAATATTTTTGCCGGCAAGCAACACACTGGTCGCGCGAATGACGCCGTCAAGTGTTGATTGACCCGTGCCGTACACATTATCAAAATCCCATTTCGTTTCTGCATCATTGACAGCGACAACAGGGTACTTCAACGCACCGGCATCAGCCATTGCACGAAGACGATGCACACCGGTCGTAGTTTCTTCCGTCCCACCGATGATGTACGGAATGAGCTCATGATGTTTGTTGTGAATCGTGAAAATCAAATCTGCACCGTCGTCAAGCGTGAGATTCGGCTTGAACTTCAGTGTTTCTTCGATGCACCAATAAAATTCTTTCACGTTCATTCCATGCCACGCAAAAATCGAAACACCGTCATCGGCAAGTGCAGCGGCGACAGAATCATTCGTGGACAGCGGATTACATCCGCTCCAACTCACTTGTGCGCCGGCTTCGACGAAGGTTTTCACAAGCACAGCAGTTTCTTTTGTCACGTGCAGACAGCCTGCAATGCGAAAACTTTTCAGCGGTTTTGTCTGGCTGTATTTTTTTCTCAGCGCCATCAGCACCGGCATGCGCGATTCCGCCCACTCGATACGTTTGTGGCCTTCTTCCGCAAGTTTCAAATCACGAACTTTGAAGACACCTTTTTTTTCATTCATACAAGTTATTTATTCCTTTCTCAGAATCGTTTTTCAAATGGAATTTATTTCACTGCTTTTTTCAGCATGGGCACCAAATCTATGTGTTCCCACGTAAAATCTTTATCGTTACGTCCGAAATGTCCGTACGCTGCTGTCTTTTTATAAATCGGGCGAAGCAGGTTCAAGCGGTTGATGATGCCGCGCGGAGTCATATCAACTTCATTCATCAAAATTTTCGCTATGGCGCCGTCTGGTACAACGCCCGTATCGAATGTATTGACATTGATGGAGACCGGCTGCGCCACGCCGATTGCGTATGCAACCTGAATCTGGCATTCTTTTGCCAAGCCCGCCGCGACAATATTTTTTGCCAAATGCCGCGCCGCGTATGCTGCGCTTCGATCAACTTTCGAAGGATCTTTTCCCGAAAATGCGCCGCCGCCGTGTGGTGCCCGTCCGCCGTATGTGTCAACGATAATTTTTCTTCCCGTTAAACCCGTATCGCCGTGCGGCCCGCCGATCTCAAATCGTCCGGTCGGATTGACAAAATATTTTGTCTTGTTATCAAGAAGATGACCTGGAATAATTTTTTTAATGACATAGTGAATCACATCCTCGCGAATCTTTTTTTGCGAAACTTCAGCATCGTGTTGAGTAGAAACAACAACGGCATCAACGCGGATCGGAGTTCTGCCGTCGTATTCAATCGTCACTTGAGATTTCGCATCGGGGCGGAGATACGGCATAAGCTTCGGCTGTTTTTTCCGAAGCTCTGAAAGTCTGTGCACCAACTGGTGGGCGAACATGATCGGCATCGGCATGTACTCCGGCGTTTCATCGTTCGCGTAGCCGAACATCATGCCCTGATCCCCAGCGCCTCCGGTATCAACCCCCATGGCAATATCGGGAGATTGTGAGTGAATGCTGGAAATTACGCCGCAGGAGTCCGCATCGAATTTATATTCGGCTTTCGTGTAACCGATTTCCCGGATTGTCCGGCGCACGATCGCCGGAATATCGACATACGCCTTGGTAGTGATTTCTCCGCCGACAACAGCAAGACCGGTAGTGACGAACGATTCGCACGCAACGCGGGAATGTTTATCCTGCGCGAGAAGCGCGTCCAACACCGCATCCGAAATCGCGTCACACACCTTATCCGGATGACCTTCAGAAACTGATTCAGAGGTAAAAAGATAACGCATGGAAAGAAAACTCCTTGATAATTAGAAATTGAAAATTAAAAAATATTGAACATGGACAAAAAGAGATGGAAGGAATTTTGTGGGTATCAATAATACTCCAGCTCCGATGAATCTCCGATATTAATGCGCTTGAATCCGCCTTTGACAACCGCATTGTTCCCGATAATCGAATCTTCAAGAAGCGCCGAATGCACTTCGGCATTTTCGCTGATGATGGAATTTCTGATCACCGCATCCACAACGACAGCGCCTTCGGCAATTGTAGCGTACGGACCGATGATCGAATTTTTCACAGAC
The DNA here is from genome assembly GCA_028873075.1 of Bacteroidota bacterium. Classification (GTDB taxonomy): domain Bacteria; phylum Bacteroidota; class Ignavibacteria; order UBA10030; family UBA8401; genus JAJYOI01. Next base: position 443 of record JAGWND010000284.1, on the reverse strand, counting down.
GCGCTCGGTGAAATAAAAACCGGCGGCATGATAACGACTCCCTCTGCGGCTCTCGGAGCAGGCTGCTTTGCCAACAAATGACGATTCGTCTCTAACAGCGTCTCAGGTTTTCCGCAGTCGTACCATCCGTCAATTTTATGTGTTGTCATTTTCTCACCGCGTTCAATCATCAGTTGCAGTCCGTCGGTGAGCTGGAACTCGTTTTTCGTCCGTACGTTGTTTGTGATCATTTCTTTCAGGCACTCCAACAAAAAGTCCGGGCGTTTGATGTAATAGAGCCCCACCAGTGCAAGATTGCTCGTCGGCTTTTCCGGTTTCTCGATCAACCGGGCAACAAAACCGTTCTTCAGTTCCGCAACACCGAAGCGGCGCGGGTCTTCGACTTCTTTCACACCTAACACCGTGTTGCCGTTCTGCACCATTGCAGAAAGATCAACATCGAA
>JAGWND010000042.1 GCA_028873075.1 Bacteroidota bacterium | reverse complement strand
TCCCGATAAATGACTTCGGGAATGACGTTCTTCTTGCATTGCGTAGCTTCAGTTATTAATCCAATAATTAGAGATTTTTTTTTGCGTCTCGACACTTTGCGGCAAGAATTTTTTTGAGTGCACCAAACAAAAATAGGACCGTTGTAGTAGGCATGAGCGGGGGAGTTGACTCCTCCGTTGCGGCGGCGCTGCTTGTTGAGCAGGGCTACAACGTCATCGGCATCACGATCAAGACATTCAATTACGACGATGTCGGCGGCAGCCCCGACAATGACAAGAGCTGCTGCTCGCTCGACGGTATCAACGACGCGCGGATGGTCGCGGCAAAGCTCGGGTTCCCGCATTATGTTCTCGATTTTTCCGAAGTCTTCGGCAGAGAAGTGATTGACGATTTTGTGAATGAATATCTTCACGGAAAGACGCCGAACCCGTGCGTCATCTGCAACCGCAAAATCAAGTGGGAAGAAATGATCCGCAAGAGCGTGAAGTTAGGCGCGGATTTTATTGCCACCGGTCATTACGCCCGGGTGCGCAAAGATGAAGCGACGAACCGCTACATTGTTTCGCGCGGAAAAGATGTTCAGAAAGATCAGTCGTATGCGCTGTGGGGATTGACGCAGGAGTCGCTGAGCCGAACGCTGTTTCCGCTTGCCGACTTGACGAAAGCGGAGACTCGTTCGCTTGCGGAAAAGTGCGGGTTGAAAACTGCCGCAAAAGGAGAGAGCTACGAGATCTGTTTTATCACCGATGACAACTACGAGCGGTTTCTGAAATTCAAGCTTCCCGAGTTGGAAAAATCTGTTGCCGGCGGCGATGTCGTGATGGACGGAAAAGTCATCGGTACGCATCGCGGATTTCCTTTCTACACAATCGGCCAGCGGAAGGGAATCGGCGTTGCATTGCCGGAGCCGGTCTATGTTACCGGAATAAATTACAAGGACAATGTTATCACTGTCGGACGTGAAAAGGATTTGCGTACGACAACATTGATCGGGCGCAAATTGAATTTGATAAAGTACGGCAATTTGAAAGACGGAAAACGCCTCTCCGTGAAAATCCGGTACAAGGATTCCGGCGACGCAGCTCTCGTAACGCAGCTTGATGGCGACGGCAAAGGCGAAGGTCACGTAAAAGCTGAATTTGAAGAACCGAAGCGCGCAATCACACCGGGGCAGTCTGCCGTTTTTTATGAAGGAAACGACGTTGTGGGGGGGGCGATCATTGATTCGGTTGAGGAGTAATGATCAGAGACATCTGAAAAACTATTTTTAAATAATGCTCTGTCGCACTGAGCGTAGTCGAAGTGCGAAAATTGGAACAACATTATGGTTCGGCGGAGTTTATCCCGCAAGGCGGGGCTCACCACGACTATATTTTAGTCTTTAGAGATGCCCTTAAAGGAGAATGGGAAGGTTTTATCGGCTTCGATTTGGAAAACTAAGGGTGATCGTAGAATTTCAATTTGCATCTCGACATGTTTACGTTGAAGCGATTGAGTGGCGTGGCAGCGTTTACAAATAGAGAAAGTTTAAAAGTTCCGTCCAGCGGGACTTTTTTGTTGTGCATCAGTTCAATTTTTGTTACAATAGTGTGTCTAAAAATTCGCTACTGACGGCTGAGATTTTTTTCAGATGACATCATCGAGTATACGACCCTGTGTTGCTGTTATTTTGTTCAGTCTCATCATCTCGTTTCAACTGAGTGCTGCGCAGGGGACATATTCCCGCCGGTACGTCGTGTCGCACTGGGGCATGGAGGAGGGCCTCCCGCAAAGCTCCGTCAACGATATTCTCCAATCGAAAGACGGGTACCTCTGGCTGGCAACATTCGGCGGTCTCGTGCGTTTTGACGGCGTCTCCTTCACGACGTTCGATCGCTCGAACACCAAAGGCATGCGCTCCGACCGCATCTTGGCTCTTTACGAAGATCGCCAGGGGGCGATTTGGTTAAGCACGGAAGACGGGTTTCTGCGCTTCCAGAGCGGCGAATGTTCAACCTTCCTCCTCTCACAAGGAACTCAAAATTATTCTCCGCATAAAGTAGCGGAAGACTCACGCGGCGTGATGTGGCTTTCCGTGAATGCTCAACCGTACAGATTCAGCCACGGAACTTTTATTCGGGTTCCCGTCATTAACGATTCATTACTCGCTGCGCAGGCACTGCGCGATCACCGCGGCATCTGGCTCGCTGATGGACAGGAAATCCTGCGCACGTACGGAGATTCTGTCGTGCAAATCATGGATTTACGTTCAGTGTTGAAACATACCATTCAGGATTTCATCGAGCTTCCTAAAGGTTCCGGAACATATTTTATCGGTACAGACGGCGATGGCATTGTTCGGTACAAAAATGGAAAATTTACTTTTCTCTCCGAAAAAAACGGACTTCCTTCTAAATTTGTCTGGAAATTTTTTGTTGATCGGAAAAACGATCTCTGGGTAACATGCTTTAACGGGCTGAGCATGTGGAACGGTACAAGATTCGTTCCGTTCAATGGTCACGCCTCGTCAAAAGACATCGCCATTACTGCATTCTGTGAAGACGGCGAGGGGGATTACTGGCTCGGCGATCAGAGTTCAGGCTTGTATAAAGTCCGTCCTTCGATTATTTCCACCATCGGCGAGGAACGGGGATTGCAGAATGAAAAGATGCTTTCACTGTCGAGATTGAAGAACGGAACGATGCTCTTTGCAACAAATTGCGGCGGCGTCTATGAATGGAAAAATAACAAAGCCGTGTATTCCACGGTGAACGCATTTTTACCGAATCTCTGTGTGTGGTCCGTTTTTGAAGATTCCAAAAGAAATATCTGGTTCGGTTCGATGGGGCTGTATCGCTCGTCCAGTTTAACGAAACGGGGCATTGTCCTCGATTCGACATACGGATTTGACGGCATTGATGTGTTTGCGATGACGGAAGATTCCCGTCATCATATTTGGATCGGATGTTTGAACGGTGTGTATGTGTACGATGGAAAAAAATTTCACCGGTATTCTGCTGCCGACGGCCTCTCCTATAACGATACACGCGTATTTTTTGAAGATAAGGACGGTGCGATGTGGATCGGAACATCCGCCGGACTTAATGTTTTCCGCGATAATTCCATCAGGCATGTTGATGTGTTCGGAACGGGAAAGGGCACCGCGCGCTCTTCCGATCCGTACATTCGCGCAATCTATCAAGATGCAGACGGAACGATGTGGTTCGGTTCGTACGGGAACGGACTTCTTCGTTTGAAAAACGGTAAGTTTTCTTTTATCACGACCCGCGACGGGCTTTTTGATAACATCGTCTCCACCATTACCAAAGATCAACGGGGAAATTTTTGGATGGGCTGTAATCGCGGAATCTTCCGCGTGCGCGAAAAGGAATTGAACGACCTCTGCGATGGAGTCATCACACGAGTACATTCATACTCGTACGGCATCGCAGACGGGATGGCATCGGCGGAAACCAACGGCGGATTTCAGCCCGCGACGATCATGGACAGCGCCGGACATATCTACTTCCCGACCGTGAGCGGCGTCGCCGTTGTCTCTACCCGCAACGTGTTACAAAATGATCTTCCGCCGCCGGTGAAAGTCGAGGCGCTCTTCTCCGAGAATCATTCTCTTCCCGTGCGTGATGCCGTAACGCTGCCGTACGACAGTTCAGGTCTTGAAATTCATTATGCAGCGCTCAGCTATGCCCATCCGGCAAAAAACCGTTTCAAATACGTGATGGAGGGATTGGATAAAAGCTGGGTCAATGCCGGTTCGCGCAGGTCGGCGTTCTATTGGGGCATCCCTCCCGGTTCATATACATTCACAGTGATCGGATCCAACAACGACGGCGTGTGGAATACTGCCGGCGCTTCACTTCGCGTGACGGTCCTGCCGCCGTTCTGGATGACATGGTGGTTCCGAACGCTCGCCGCGCTTTTGTTTCTTTCCGTCGGACCTTCCATTTACTACGTGCGCGTCACCGCGCTGAAGAAAGAGAAGCGTGTGAAGGAGCAGTTCGCAGAGCAATTGATCAATTCGCAGGAACAGGAGCGGCGGCGCATCGCGATGGAATTGCACGATGCTATCGGGCAGCAGATTCTCGTCGTGAAAAACCGGGCAGAGATGGCGCTCAAGACGGTCAACGATCCGAAGCAAACGGGAGAACAGCTTCACGAAATCACCAGAAGTATGATCAGCGCCATGAACGATGTCCGCGCTATTTCGCATGATTTGCGCCCGGTTCATCTCGAACAGTTCGGATTGACCGACACGCTGGCAAATCTGTGCGACCAACTGAAGGAAGCATCCGGCATCGAGTGGGCGTCGCATATTGACGGAATTGACGGCGTCATCCCGCGCGAGAAGGAAATCCATTTCTACCGGATCGTGCAGGAAGGAATCAACAACATTCTGAAGCACTCGTCCGCAGCACAGGCAACAATCATGATACGAAGATCGAAAGAAGAATTGACGGCATCGTTGTGGGACAACGGCAAGGGATTCGATCTGCTTGCTGCTATCGGCAGAGGAGGAATGGGGCTGGAAGGAATTCAGGAGCGGGCGAAGAGTCTCGGCGGAACATGCGAAATAAAATCGCACCCCGGCGAAGGTACAACGGTCAGAGTCATTATTCCTGTTAGAAAAGTCTGAAAAATTATCAATCAAAAGCTGATCAGTATCTGAATAAATGCCGAAAAGTCGCCCTGAGCAGAGTCGCCCTGAGCGAAGTCGAAGGGCAATGATGGCTGTGAGTCGTGGTTCGGCGGAGTTTATCCCGTGAAGCGGGACTCACCACGACAGTCGCACTGAGCGGAGTCGAAGTGCGAAAATTTCATTGCACGTGATATGACAAAAAGGTTTTGGGTTTATATTCTTGAATGTTCTGACCGTAGCTATTATACCGGCATGACATCGAATATTGAAAAACGGCTGACTGAACATCAATATCATCGTTACGATGGGTATACTTCACGCCGGTTGCCGGTGAAACTTGTATTTGCTGAAGAGTTTCAGGATGTCCACTTGGCTCAGCAATTTGAGAGGCAGATTAAAGGATGGACACGCAGGAAAAAAGAAGCGTTGATCCAAGGAAATTTTGAAGCACTGCACGATCTTGCGTGGTGTACTAACAACACAAGTCATATACTTCGCGGTATGGAGGAACCAAAGCGCAACAAAAACTTTGAGTGAGTCGTGGTTCGACTCCGCTCACCACGACAGTCGCCCTGAGCGGAGTCGCCCTGAGCAGAGTTGCCCTGAGCGGAGTCGAAGGGCAATGATGGCTGTGGGTTGTGGTTCGGCTCCGCTCACCACAACAGTCGCCCTGAGCGAAGTCGAAGGGCAATGATGGGTTGTGAGTCGTGGTTCGACTCCGCTCACCACGACAGTCGCACTGAGCAGAGTCGCCCTGAGCGAAGTCGAAGGGCAATGATAGCTGTGAGTCGTGGTTCGGCTCCGCTCACCACGACTGCCGCACTGAGCAGAGTCGCACTGAGCGAAGTCGAAGGGCAATGATGGCTGTGAGTCGTGGTTCAGCGGAGTTTATCCCGCGAAGCGGGACTCACCACGACAGTCGCACTGAACAATGGATAAATTTCAAAAAATACTTATTGCAGACGATCACGCTCTTGTGCGCAGGGGACTCCGGCAGGTGTTGGAGACGCGCCCGTCCATCCGCGTGATTGAAGCGGAGAACGGAGAAGAAGCCCTGCACATGATCCGCCAAGAGAAGCCGCAGGTCGCCCTGCTCGACATCGAGATGCCGAAGATGACCGGATTCGACGTTGCCGTGCGTGTGCAGAACGAAAGTCTGCCCGTCACGCTCGTGTTTCTTACGATGTTCAAAGAAGAACATGTCTTTAACAAAGCGATGGATGTTGGAGTAAAGGGATACGTCTTGAAGGAGAACACCATCGCCGAAATTCTTCAGTGCATTCAGGCAGTGACCGCCGGAAAATATTATCTCAGCCCTTCGATTTCGGATTTTTTGGTCAGAAGAAATGCAAAGCTTGTCACGCCCGCAAGCGATGCGACGGGGGTCGGTCTCCTGACGCCTGCAGAGCGAAACCTGCTGAAGCTTCTCGCGGAAATGAAAACGAATCAGCAGATTGCCGATGCGCTGCACATCAGCATCAAAACCGTTCACAACCACCGGAACAATATCTGCGATAAGTTAGGACTCCAGGGAGCGCACGCGCTGCTGAAGTTCGCCGTAGAACACGTCTCGCAGTTGTAACTCGCCCTCTCGTTTTTCAAACCTCTTTTGTAAAAAATTTGTAGCCGCAGACTTTACGTCTGCGGCGATAAATCCGCAGGCATAAAGTCTGCGGCGATAAATCCGCAGGCATAAAGCCTGCGGCTACAGTTTTCGCTTTAGCCGTTGAAAAATTCCATAGGTACTTCTGCCTATACGAATGAGTACTTCTCTCCATTGAATTTTCCCCCCTCAATGTTGTATCATTTCTATCATTCATCTAGGCCAAATTCTCTCAATTTTTGGCAGAAAAATAACCGCTCAGCGTTCTCTACATAGAACGTCATTCCCGAATGTGAGCGCCTGTGGCGCCACGGCGCTCCGAGCCGCTTTTATCGGGAATATATTTTTAGACCGTCTTAAAAACAATGGATCCCCGCTGGAGTTTATCCCGCTGTAAGCGGGGCGGGAATGACGCTGAACAGTTGCGGCAGAAAAACAGAGCAACGAGATTATGAAGATCATGATTGTTGACGACCATGCCGATATGCGGCGAATTCTCCGAAGCATTGCTTTCCCGCATACCGGCGGAACTGAGGCAATCATCGAATGTGAGGACGGAGCGGAGGCGGTGGAACAATTTTCTCTCCATTACCCGGATGTAGTGCTGATGGACATTCAATTGAAAACGATGAACGGATTCGATGCTGCTGAAAAAATCTTTCAGCAGGAGCCGAACGCAAAAGTAGTTTTTGTCACGAGCTTCGCTACGCAGGCTTTTCGCAGCAGGGCAGAAAAGCTCCGCGCGTACGGCTTCATCTCCAAAGAAAATCTTTCTGAACTCGATCTGCTATTTCAAAATTTATCACTCAAAGGAGGTACACCATGACAGGCACATTTCTGCGCCGTGGTTTTTTATTGTTTTCTCATCTGCTCCGTATTCGGGGCAGAGCAAAAAAACTTTTTTCTCTCTCCGCTCTTCTGCTCCTTGCGGTTTCTGCTCTGAACGCGCAGTGGACAACGGTCGGTACTGCAGGGTTTTCTGCGGGATCAGTGGTTGGCATGTCACTTGCCTTCGACGGCTCAACGCCGTACGTGGCGTATGGTGATTACAACAAAGGCCTCTATGCAACGGTGATGAAGTTCGACGGAACAAACTGGGTAACGGTCGGCGCGGCAGGATTTTCTGCGGGATCAGTGGAGGAGCACATCTCACTTGCCTTCGACGGCTCGACGCCATATGTGGCGTATCATGATGGCGGCAACGGCGGCAAAGCGACGGTGATGAAGTTCGACGGAACAAAGTGGGTAACCGTCGGCTTGGCAGGATTTTCAGCGGGAGAAGCAGAATTCACCTCTCTTGCATTCGACGGCTCAACGCCGTATGTGGCGTATGATGATGTCTACGACATCAACAAAGCGACGGTGATGAAGTTTGACGGAACAAAGTGGGTAACGGTCGGCACGGCGAATTTTTCTGCGGGACCAGCATATTACCTCTCATTTGCCTTCGACGACTCAACGCCGTATGTGGCGTTTAGCGATGGCGGCAACAGCAACAACGGCTTTAAAGCGACGGTGATGAAGTTCGACGGAACAAAGTGGGTAACGGTCGGCTCGGCAGAATTTTCAGCGGGAGAAGCAGATTTCACCTCTCTTGCCTTCGACGGCTCAACGCCGTACGTGGCGTATGAGGATGGCGGCAACAGCAACAAAGCGACGGTGATGAAGTTCGACGGCACAAGCTGGGACACAGTCGGCACTGCAGGATTTTCTGCCGGGCAAGCGAATTACACCTCGCTTGCATTCGACGGCTCAACGCCGTATGTGGCGTATGAAGATTTCGCCAACAGTAACAAAGCGACGGTGATGAAGTTCGACGGAACAAACTGGGTAACCGTCGGCACGGCAGGATTTTCAGTGGGACAAACAAATTACACCTCTCTTGCATTCGACGGCTCAACGCCGTATGTGGCGTATGAAGATTACACCAACGGTAACAAAGCGACGGTGATGAAGTTTACGCCGCTAACCACCGTTACATCAGTTTCACCGTCGAAGAACGCACTCAATGTAGCGGCAACAACAGCCATCCATCTCACATTCAGCGCGGACATGGATTCGACAACGCTGATTGCCAACCGCACGATCAAGGTGAACGGCTCCTTCGGCGGCTTGGACAGCGGAAGCATTTCGTACAACAGCGGCACCAAAACGGCAACCTACACGCCGATGAGGGTGTTCAAGCCGGGAGAAGTTGTAACCGTAGCGGCAACAACCGGAATAAAAGCGAAAAGCGGCAATGCGTTGTCGCCCTACAGTTGGAGCTTTACAGTACACTCAGGCGCTGCAGATACGTATGCGCCAAAAGTAGATTATACAGTTGCACATTATCCAACGTACGTGGCTGCTGCCGATCTCGATGGAGACGGCAATATTGATTTTGTGGTGGGGAATACCAGTAGTGATGTATCAGTTATCTCTGTTTTTAAGAATAACGGGGACGGGACCTTTGCACCAAAAGCAGATTACGCAACGGGGGTTACTCCGCGTGCAGTGACCGCTGCCGATGTGGATGGAGACGGCCATATTGATTTGGTCGTGACAAACGGTTCTTCCAATACTGTTTCAGTCTTGAAGAACAAAGGTGACGGAACATTTGCGGCAAAAGTAGATTACGCGGCAGGAACGGAGCCGACTTCGGTGACCGCTGCCGATCTTGATGGAGACGGCTATATTGATCTGGCAGTGGCGAACTATAGTTCCAGTACTCTTTCCGTCTTCAAGAATAACGGCGACGGAACATTTGCGGCGAGAGTGGATTACGCAACGGGGGCTGGTCCGCATTCAGTGGCTGCTGCTGATCTTGATGGAGACGGCTATGTTGACTTAGTAGTAGTAAACCAAAATGCCAATACTGTTTCTGTCTTCAAGAATAAGGGGGACGGCACATTTGCTGCAAAAGTGGATTATACAACGGGGGGAACTCCGCAATGGGTAACCGCTGGCGATCTTGACGGAGACGGTCATATTGACTTAGCAGTAGCAAACGCAAACTCAAACACTGTTTCTGTCTTCAAGAATAAGGGGGACGGAACCTTCGCGGCGAAAGTGGATTACACAACGGGAAGCAATACCTTTCCGAGTTCAGTAACCGCTGCCGATTTGGACGGAGACGGCGATCTTGATTTAGCGGCGGCAAACTCTGGGTCCAATACTGTTTCTGTCTTGAAGAACAACGGTGACGGAACATTTGCGTCAAAAGTAGATTACACAACGGGACTTTCTCCGTATGCAGTGGCTGCTGCCGATCTGAATGGAGACGGAGCGATGGGTTTACTGGTGACAAACGAGTCTTCCGCTTCTGTTTCTGTATTGACCAGTGTAGTCCTCCCAAAAATCACTTCTGTAACACCGTCGAAGAACGCGCTCAATGTAGCGGCGTCGGCAAGCATCCAGTTCACATTTAATAAGGACATGGATTCGACAACGCTGATTGCCGGAAGCACGATCAAGGTGAGAGGCTCGCTTACCGGTTTGCACAGCGGAACAATTTCGTACGACAGCAGCACCCGAACGGCAACATACACGCCGGCGTCGGCATTCAAGCCGGGAGAAGTTGTAACCGTAACGGCAACGACCGGAATAAAAGCGAAAAGCGGAAAAGCGTTGAACAGTCCCTACAGTTGGAGCTTTACAGTACAATCAGGCTCTGCTGATACTTATTTGGCAAAAGCGGATTACACAACGGGAAAACATCCGGGCTCGGTTGCTGCCGCGGATCTTGACGGAGACGGCAATATAGATTTAGTGGTGGCGAACTCGGACACACTCACAAATACAGTTTCTGTCTTCAAGAATAACGGGGACGGAACCTTCGCGGCAAAAGCGGATTACGCAACGGGGAAAGGTCCGGTTTCAGTAGCTGCTGCCGATTTGAATGGAGACGGTCATATTGATCTGGTGGTTGCTGACCAGAATGCAAATACTATTTCTGTCTTGAAGAATAACGGGGACGGAACCTTTGCGGCAAAAGTGGATTACACAGCGGGAACTCATCCGATTTCTGTGAGCGTTGCCGATGTGGATGGAGACGGTGATCTTGACATAGCGGTAGTAAACTGGAATTCAAATACTCTTTCTGTCTTCAAGAATAACGGGGACGGAACCTTTGCGGCGAAAGTGGATTACGCGACAGGAACGTATCCGACTTCGGTGACCGCTGCCGATGTGGATGGGGACGGCAATCTTGATTTAATCGTGGCAAACCTCAGCTCGAACACAGTTTCTGTCTTCAAGAATAACGGTGACGGAACCTTTGCGGCGAAAGTGGATTACACAACAGGAACGTCTCCGGTTTCAGTGACCGCTGCCGATCTCGACGGAGACGGCAAAATAGATTTAGCGGTGGCAAACCTTTACTCGAATACTGTTTCTGTCTTCAAGAATAACGGTGACGGAACCTTTGCGGCGAAAGTGGATTACGCGACGGGAAGCAATACCTTTCCGAGTTCAGTAACCGCTGCCGATCTGAACGGAGACGGTGCGATGGATTTGGCAGTGGCAGACTATTCCAATACTGTTTCTGTCTTCAAGAACAACGGTGACGGAACATTTGCGGCAAAAGTGGATTACAAAACAGGAAGTCACCCGTCTCCGGTAATTGCCGCCGATCTGAATGGAGACGGGGCGATGGATTTAGCGGTGACGAACTTCAGTTCAAATACCGTTTCCGTGATATTATCTCATAAAAGGGTCCCGACGTATTCGGACGGAACTCTCGATGGGGGCTTCGGCATAGGCGGCGAGGCAGCTGCAGCTTTCGGTGCGGATAATACCGTTAACGCAATTGCCATTCAGCCCGACGGGAAGATTGTCGCTGCCGGCGGGTCGAACGCGGATTTTGCTCTCGCGCGCTTCACTGCCAAGGGGGTTCTGGATACGACGTTCGGGACAAAAGGGAAAGTAACAACCGATCTCGGAAGCGTCATGGGTCCCGAGCAAGCGTATGGTGTTGCGATTCAACGGGACGGCAAGATTGTCGCTGCAGGTCTTAAGGATCAGGATTTTGCTCTTGCCCGGTACGACTCCAACGGAACGCTGGATGCGAGCTTCGGCACAGGCGGCAAAGTGGTTACCGATGTCGGCAACAGCAGCGATGACGGGGGAAAGGCGGTCGCCATTCAATCGAACGGTAAGATCGTCGTTGCCGGATACTCGAACAATAATTTTGCAGTTCTCCGGTACGACACGACGGGAAGCCTGGATGCAAGTTTCGGAACCGGAGGAAAAGTGACGACCGATTTCGGAGGATTTGAGTACGGGTATGGCATTGCCATCCAAACGGACGGAAAGATCGTCGTTGCCGGCGATGCCGGTCCCGGTTTTGCTGTTGCCCGCTACGACACTAACGGAAGCCTGGACGCGGCATTCGGTACAAACGGAAAAGTGAAAACGACCTTCGGCGGGTCACTTTTCGAGTATGCGACTAGTGTTGCACTCTTGTCGGACGGAAAAATTGTTGTCACCGGAACAACGGACAATGGAGCTAATGGGGGGGATGTGGTCGTGGTCTGTTACAATACCGACGGCTCGCTGTATACCGGATTCAACAGCACCGGCAGCGTGAAAACCGATTTCGGCGGCGACGATTATGGCAACGCCCTTGCCATTCAGCACGACGGCAGGATTGTCGTTGTCGGATCTTCCGGCACGCAGCTTCTTGTGGCACGCTACAACACGGACGGAAGCCTGGACAATACGTTCAACAGCACCGGAAAAAAACTTGTCACGTGGACCACGAATGCGACCGGATCGGCTGTTGCGCTTCAACCCGACTACAAGATTGTTATCGCCGCCTCCATCGCTACGACTCAGGGTACTCAAATGGGGGTGATGCGGTTAACAGATAAGACAGATATCTGGGACGCGGTGAAAAGTTTGCAGTCGGTACCGAAGACGTACACTTTAGCGCAGAATTATCCGAACCCGTTCAACCCAACGACGACGATTCTGTATGAGCTGCCGAAGCAATCGCATGTGGTGCTGGAGGTGTACGACATTCTCGGCAGGCGTGTGGAGACGCTGGTGGATGAAGAGAAGCCGGCAGGGGAATACAGCGTAGTGTTTAACGGAGGGAGCTTAGCGAGCGGGGTCTATATTTACAGGATGAGAGCCGACAACTTCACGTCCGTCAAAAAACTTTTGCTGGTAAAATAATGGTGATGCAAGTGCAGGGGTTTGGGCAACCGAACCCCTGCATGTTTTTATGATGTACTGAAGTTACGCAAATAGTCATGTTGAGGTATCCATCCACGCCTAAGGTGTGGAATCTTCATACACAATGACATCTTTTGTCATGAGTATTCGTGGTTCGGCGGAGTTTATCCCGCGAAGCGGGACTCACCACGACAGTCGCCCTGAGCGGAGTCGAAGTGAGTGACAGTCGCCCTGAGCGGAGTCGAAGGGCAATGATGGCTACATGCCGTGGTTCGGCGGAGTTTATCCCGCGAAGCGGGACTCACCACGACAGTTGCCCTGAGCGTGTCGTGGTTCGGCTCCGCTCACCACGACTGTTGCACTGCGTGTCGTGGTTCAGCGGAGTTTATCCCGCGAAGCGGGACTCACCACGACAGTTGCCCTGAGCGTGTCGTGGTTCGGCTCCGCTCACCACGACTGTTGCACTGCGTGTCGTGGTTCGGCGGAGTTTATCCCGCGAAGCGGGACTCACCACGACAGTCGCCCTGAGCGGAGTCGAAGGGCGGAACAACCTCCTTCCTCTCGGCGTCATTAGTAGTTACGAGTTTTCGCCATCGCCGAGCAAGTGCCCGGCGGATGTGAAATCTTTCAAATTTCAACATTTTTTACGCCGACACAAAGGTCTGCGATACAGTTTGCATATCTCCGGTGATTCTCCCTGTTTAACTCATCATCTCTTCTGAAATTCCTTTCTCATTTCCTCGTTGTGATTCACCTGAATTTTTGCTACAATTGGTAGTCCAAAATTCACTGTTCCGACTGGAGGAGTTTATGTCTTCGTCAAAATTGAGTGAGCTCAACACACGAAAAGAGGAGGCGCTGTTAGGCGGCGGGGAACACCGCATTGCAGAGCAGCACAAAAAAGGTAAGCTCGCCGCGCGGGAACGCCTTCAGCTTTTGCTTGATGAAGGCTCGTTCGAAGAAATAGGCATGCTCGTTACGCACCGCTCTCACGATTTCGGATTGGAGAAGCAAAAATTTTTAGGGGACGGCGTCGTGACCGGGCACGGAACGATCAACGGGAGAGAAGTTTTTATCTTCAGCCAGGATTTTACCGTCTTCGGCGGATCGCTTTCCGAAGCTCATGCGGAGAAAATTTGCAAGATCATGGATCTTGCGATGAAAACCGGCGTGCCCGTCATCGGGCTGAACGATTCGGGCGGTGCGAGAATTCAGGAAGGCGTGGTGAGCCTCGGCGGCTATGCCGATATTTTTCTGCGCAACACGCTCGCGTCGGGCGTTGTGCCGCAGATTTCCGCCGTGATGGGCCCCTGCGCGGGCGGGGCTGTCTATTCTCCCGCCATCACCGATTTTATTTTCATGGTGAAGAACACGAGCTACATGTTTGTCACGGGCCCGAATGTCGTGAAGACGGTAACGCATGAGGACGTTTCGTTCGAAGACTTAGGGGGCGCGATGACGCACGCAACGAAAAGCGGCGTCGCGCATTTCGCGTGTGAGAATGAAATCGAGTGTATCAATCAGATTAAAAAACTTCTTTCCTTTATTCCGCAGAACAACATGGACGATCCGCCGCATGTCGAGCCGAAAGATTCTGCTGCGCGCCGGGAAGAAAAATTGAATTCCATCATTCCGGAAAATCCGAACAAGCCGTACGATATGAAAGACATTATCCACGCCGTTGTAGACGACGCGGATTTTTTCGGGGTGCATGAACACTTCGCGCAGAATATCATCGTCGGTTTTGCGCGGATGAACGGGCGCTCCGTCGGCATTGTGGCAAACCAGCCGGCGTCGCTCGCAGGCGTGCTCGATATTGATTCGTCAATCAAGGGTGCGCGCTTCGTGCGGTTCTGCGACGCGTTCAATATTCCGCTCGTGGTGCTGGAAGACGTGCCGGGGTTTTTGCCGGGAACTGTGCAGGAGTGGGGCGGCATCATCCGCAACGGTGCGAAGCTGCTGTACGCGTTTTGCGAAGCAACGGTTCCGAAAGTTACGGTCATTACCCGCAAAGCGTACGGCGGCGCGTACGACGTGATGAATTCCAAGCACATCCGCGGCGACGTTAATTTTGCATGGCCCACGGCGGAAATTGCCGTCATGGGACCGAAAGGCGCGGTGGAAATTATTTTCAAAAAGGAAATTGAAAAATCGGACGACAGGGAAGCGGCGATCAAGAAAAAAGAAGAAGAGTTCCGGGAAAAATTTGCGACGCCGTACATCGCCGCCGAGCGCGGTTACATTGACGAAGTCATCGAGCCGGCAGAAACGCGCGTGCGCCTTATCCGCGCGCTGGAAATGTTGGATACGAAAGTTGACAAAAATCCGAAGAAGAAACACGGAAATATTCCATTGTGAATTTCTGAATAAGATGTCTGACGGCGTTTTTCAAGCAGTCTGACATCTGGTTATATCATCAATAAAAATGTCAGACAGCAAAAAAAGCGCTGTCAGACATTGGTCTTACTATTTCTCAAACAACTTGAAGAGGCATGCTTCATGAAAAAAATCTTTTCTTTTTTTGCGATTGCGGCTGTGTCAGTTTTTGCCGCACAAATGGCAGTTGCACAAGCTCCGGCGTACCACGGACTCGACCCGAAAAATCTCGACACGACAGTAAGTCCGTGCCGGGATTTTTATGAATTTGCAAACGGCGGCTGGCTGAAGGCGAACCCGATTCCTCCCGAGTACAGCCGCTGGGGAAGCTTTGAAGAATTAGCTGAGCGGAACAATGTTCAGCTTCGTCAGATTCTCGACGAAGCCGCGGTCAATACTTCAGCGCCGAAAGGCAGCATCGAGCAAAAAGTCGGCGATTTTTATTCCGGCGGAATGGATTCCGCGGGCATTGAAGAAGAGGGGGCGAAACCGCTTGCACCGTACTTTGAACGCATTGCTGCCATAAAAAATGTTGAAGAGTTGGAAGAAGAAATTGCCCGCTTGCACACCGAAGGAACCAACGTCGCGTTTTATTTTTTCGGCGATCAGGATGCGAAGAACAGCACGCAGGTCATCGCTCAGGTCTATCAAGGCGGCTTGGGTTTGCCGGACCGCGATTATTATCTGAAAGAGGACGAGCGGTCGAAGAAGATACGCGATGAATATGTTGCGCATGTTGCAAAGATGTTTTCCCTTCTCGGAGATGATGAAGCGACTGCCGCTCAGGAAGCAAAGACCGTGATGACGATGGAAACGCGGCTTGCACAAGCTTCGATGACACGTGTTCAGCAGCGCGACCCGAATGCCATTTATCATAAAATGTCGGTGAAAGAACTTCAGTCCCTGACGCCGGATTTTTCGTGGACGAGATATTTCGACGGCATTCATCTCGCGGACCGCGGCGACGTCAATGTCGCCCAGCCCGATTTTGTGAAGGAAGTGGATTCCATGCTGACATCGGTGCCGGTTGCCGATTGGAAAGTGTATCTGCGGTGGCATCTCATCCACGATGCGGCGGCGTATCTCAGCTCGCCGTTTGTCAACGAGAGTTTTCATTTTTACGGAACAGTCATGAACGGCACCAAGGAGCTGAAGCCGCGATGGAAACGCGTTCTTTCGGCAACGAACGACAATATCGGAATGGCGCTCGGGCAATTGTACGTGGCAAAATATTTTCCGCCGGAAGCGAAGGCGCGTGCACTCGAGATGGTTCACAATCTCGTCGCAGCCTTGCGCGAGCACATCAACGACGCCGCGTGGATGAGCGACACGACGAAGAAGCAGGCGCTGCACAAGCTCGATGCGTTCACCGTGAAGATCGGTTATCCCGACAAGTGGCGCGACTATTCTTCGCTCGATATTGACCGCGGTCCGTATGTGCTGAACGCAATTCGCGCGAGCGAATTTGAATTCCGCCGTTCGGTGAACAAGATCGGCAAACCGGTTGACCGCACGGAATGGGGGATGACACCGCCGACGGTGAATGCCTATTACAATCCGACGATGAACGAGATTGTCTTCCCGGCAGGAATTCTTCAGCCGCCGTTCTTTGATTTTCAGGCTGACGATGCCGTGAACTACGGCGGCATGGGCTCGGTCATCGGGCATGAAATGACGCACGGCTTCGACGACGAAGGAAGACAGTTCGATGCGGACGGAAATCTCAAAGACTGGTGGACGCCGGCGGACAAGGAGCAATTCAAAGAGCGGGCAACGAAGGTTGAAAAACAATTCGATAATTATGTTGCGATTGACACCTCGCACATTAACGGCAAGCTGACGCTCGGAGAGAATATTGCCGACCTCGGCGGATTGAATGTTGCATACACCGCTCTGGAAAATGCGCTGAAAGGGAAGCCGCGTCCGTTGATTGACGGCTTCACGCCGGAGCAGCGCTTCTTCCTTGCATGGGCGCAGATCTGGCGGAATAATGTTCGTCCGGAAAATGTGCGCTTGCGGCTGAATGTTGATCCGCATTCGCCCGGAAAATTCCGTGCCGTCGGGCCCATTTCAAACATGCCGGAGTTTTACGAAGCCTTTCATTGTAAAGACGGCGATGCGATGATGCGCGCAGCGGACGTACGCGCGAAGATATGGTGAGTGAATTGAGAATAATTCCCTGCAATGGGAGACGGATAAGAACAATCCGGAGAATTTATTGATGTAGGGTGAAGGCACGGACACAGTTCGTGCCTTTGTGTTCGTGCAAGGAACGGCCTTCGACCGTTCCGACAATGTTTATATGAATTGTAGACGCGGACACACGTCCGTGCATTGTATATGTTAACTCTGTTGGTGACTCTGTTATGGAAAGACTGTTCACAAACAAACTCGACCTTGAAACGCCGTGTTTGATTCTTGATGTAGATATCGTTGAACAAAATTTACGGAGGATGCAAACCTTTGCTGAGGCAAAAGGTAAAAAGCTTCGCCCTCATGCAAAAACGCACAAGTGCACGGCTCTTGCGAAGAAGCAAATTGAATACGGGGCGATCGGCGTTTGTGCCGCCAAAGTTTCCGAAGCCGAGAAGCTGGCGAATGCCGGTGTGAGCGGAATTCTTTTAACGGGTCCTTTTGTCACTGCCGGACAGATTCACAAAATAGTTGAGATCAGATCAACATGCCCTTCCTTCGTTGTTGCCGTTGATCATCCTGCGGTCGTTCAAAAACTCAGCGATGCCTTGCGTCAACAAAACATTGCACTGGACGTACTGCTTGATATTGATGTCGGCTTGGAGAGGACAGGGGTCACTCCGTCGAACGCGCTCTCCATGGCAGAAGAAATCCTATCATACAAAAATCTTCGATTGCGCGGAATACAAGCGTACGCAGGCCACCTTCAACATATAGCATCTTATCAAGAAAGAAAAAAAGCTTCATACAGCTGTTTTGAAAAAGTAATTCCGCTTTTTACGAAGTTGAAAAAAGAAACAGAGGGCTGCACGATTTTCAGCGCTTCGGGCACGGGGACGTTTGCAATAGACAGCGGTATCCCTGAAATCACCGAGTTTCAGGTCGGCTCGTATGTGTGTATGGATGCCGAATATCTTGCAATCGAATCAACGGAGCGTGACGGGGAATCTCAATTCAAGCCGGCGCTGCGCTTATTGACAACCGTTGTCAGTGCGAATCAGAAGGGCTTTGTTACCGTGGATGCCGGTTTAAAATCGCTGTACAGAGACGGTGCAGTGCCGCAAATTATCACGCCGGCATTTGCCGGCATGACATACGATTGGTTCGGAGACGAGTACGGGAAAATTATCTGCGGGGAAAATATTCAAGCCCCTTCTTTGGGAACCGTGATCGAGCTTGTTGTTTCTCATTGCGATCCTACGATTAATTTGTTCGACCGTTTTTATCTTACAAGGGGCGATGAAGTTGTTGATCAGTGGAACGTTGATTTACGAGGATGCAGTCAGTAAAGGTTTGAATACTTCTTTTTACCGACGA
>JAGWND010000283.1 GCA_028873075.1 Bacteroidota bacterium | reverse complement strand
TAGAATGAAAGATGTTTTCGACATCGTTCAGGATTTTCGGGTGTCAGGTCTATGCCGATGTAATCAGCACCATTTTTGCAAAAATCTAGCGCATCATACCCTACTCCACAACCAATCTCCAGAACTTGTTTCCCTCGGAATAAGCGGAAAGGGATAAGCTCGTCAAGGAATCCCATTTCTTTTTCTTTCCTTAACGCATACGATTTTTCAAAAAATTCTTTTGTACCAGGCTCAAATTCTAAAGCATAGGCGGACCCTGCCGGCGAGGCACCCCATGCTGCCTGAGCCCTCGCTTTTTCTCTCTCCATATTTATCCTTTTAGTGTCCTATTTTCTTCAATCCAGTACTCATGCCATAGAGTTAGATTGAGCAGATTCCAAAGATACTGCCCGGCATCCACCTTAGTCGCTTTATGTCGTTCGAAGAGTGAATGGAGGTACGTTTTATTAAAGTATCCCTCGCGCAGAAGCTGAGAGTTCAGAAGCTTTTCTTCAGCAAAACTGCTCCACTCGTTTCTCAGCCATTCGCTCATCGGCGCTGCAAATCCTTGCTTCTTTCTGTAAATAATATTGCGGGGAATAATTCCTTCCACAGCTTTTTTCAGAATGTATTTTGTTATACCGCCCTTGATTTTGAACTCGGCTGGAATCCGCATCGAGTATTCCACCATTCTGTGGTCGAGGAAAGGAACTCTCGCTTCAACGGATGTCGCCATCGAAACTTTATCCACGCGCATCAGCAAAAGCTCCGGCAGGCGGTTTTTTAATTCTACATAGATCATCCTTTTTAGATAATCCGCGTGAGGGTCCCGTTCAAGCAGACTCTTGTGCCATTGTTGTGCAAAAATGTGAGATGATGCTCTGCCGTTTGAAGTATGTTTGTTCAGGAGATGCTTCTTATGCGTCTCGGTGAAATTGATAGCGCCTCCCCAAAACAGTTCATCGCCCTCCGTTGCTTTTCGAATGTAATCCAGCACAAGATATGAATGTTTTTTCTCCAATACGGCTGCTGCAGTTTTGAAAATTGTTGCTTGAAGAAAATGCGGCAGCATCTTGTACGATTTCCACAGCGTGTTGTAAAACTTCAACTCGCGCATCATCCAGGTGTAGCCGGCAAATTGTTCATCGCTTCCTTCACCGACTTGAACAACGATGGTTCCGTTATCGCGTGCAAGCTTAGAAACGAAATACAACGGAATACAGACCGGATCGGCAAGCGGCTCGTCCTGATGAAAGATCAGCTTCGGAAGAAAATCGAACGCGTCTTTGTGATCAATGATAATTTCATGATGGTTCGTCTTAAATTCTTTCGCAATCTGACGGGCATAGCCCATTTCGTTGTACTTCTCGAGGTCCCTGATTCCGACAGAGAATGTGTCCACCGGACGATTCATCAATTCTGCCATCAATGCCACATTCGTGCTTGAGTCAATGCCGCCGCTCAAAAAAACGCCGAACGGGACATCGCTCATCATCCTGTCTTTAATAGATTGCTTCAGCAAAGTTCGAATTGTTTGAATCGCCGATTCTTCCGTCATCGGAAACTCAGCATTAAGAAGAGAAGAATGTGAAACCGGGTTTCCATCGAAATCAACCGAAGGCTGCTCACCTTGCGGCACGGGATCCCAATACTGCTCATCATGAAATGTTCCGCCGGCATTTACCACCATGCGATGCCCCGGTTCTAACTTGAAAATATTTTTGAACATCGTCATCGGCGCGGGAGGAATGAGGAAAGTAAGGTAATGGTTCATCGCTTCTTCATTCAGTTCACGATGCACCGAAGGATGTTGAAGAAGGGCTTTGATCTCTGAACCGAAAACGAGGTAACCGTCAGCAAAAGTATAATACAACGGCTTCACACCGATCCTGTCGCGGACTAATACAAGCCGTTGTTTCTTTTCGTCCCAAAGAGCTATGGCGAACATGCCGAGAAGCTTGTGAACGAAGTCGAGTCCGTATTCCTGGTACGCGTAGATGATTGTTTCTGTGTCTGAACGCGAACGGTAACGGTATCCTTTTTTTTCCAAGTCCTTTCGCAAAACCAAGTGGTTATAAATCTCGCCGTTGAATTCAATCGTCACGGTGCCGTCGGGTGAACTCATTGGCTGATGACCAGCCGGCGAAAGATCAACAATTGCAAGCCGGCGAAATCCGAAGCCGGCGTTTCGTTTGGGAGAAATAAACACGCCTGCATCATCCGGTCCGCGATGCTGAATCGTGTCGCTCATTTTCTTCAGCAGCGATTCGGAAATAGGCTGAGATGGATTTCCGTAATTAAGTATGCCGCAAATTCCGCACATGATAGAGAAATAAACGTCTGAAAAGTTATTTCACGCTAAGACGCAAAGAAATTGAAGGCTTCATTTAAATTTATTTTTACTGCTTGGCGGCTTTGCGTGGGATGCTTCATTGCTTTAATGATACGAAAAGCAGTAAGAATTTACAAACCATTCAACGTAATGGAGATTTTAGTGAGGCGAGTGAAGCTGGAGCAGCAAATCGCAAACTTCTCTCACGCAGCCTTCGCCCCCCTTTTTCTTTGTGACGTAGTGAGCAATTGCCTTGTTCCGTTCGATGCCGTCTGCTGGGGTTGCGGCAAAGCCAACGCGCTTGAGAAGCTCGGTATCGTTGACATCGTCGCCGATGTAGGCGATTTCATTCCACGCAAGCGAACGGCGTGCGAGCAATTTTTCCATTGCCGCCACTTTATCTTTGGCGCCTTGAATCAGATCCTTGACTTGCAGTTTTTCTGCACGTCGCCGCACAACTTCCGTGTCTTCGCTGGTGATGATGGCAATGCTAATGCCCGCGTTGCGAAGGAGCACCATTCCCATTCCGTCACGCGTATTGAATTTCTTTAGCTCTGTCCCGTTTTCGGAATAATACATTCCGCCGTCGGTGAGTACGCCGTCAACATCGGTGGCGAAGAGCTTGATCTTTGTAAGCTGCGACTTGAGTATTTTCTTCATTTCAATAGTCGAATGTTCAACACTCAATTTTCCGATGACCAATATTCAATTTTGTGTTCTTGTGACAAACCATACAAAGGTAAAGAAATTTTGATGCGCATTCAAATCAGTAGTGTTACAGTTTCGCATCCGTGTCATTCCGGTCCCGCCTTTAGCGGGATAAACTCCAGCCGGAATCCAGAAAATTGAGCACTGGATGCCAGCTGGAGTTTACCCCGTGCTTGACACGGGGCTGGCATGACATTCGTTTTTGATCCAAACTTATCAAACTGTAACACTACCTTCAAATAGTTCTCTTGTCTTTTCAGAAAAGAAAGAGTATACTTCC
>JAGWND010000282.1 GCA_028873075.1 Bacteroidota bacterium | reverse complement strand
TGCAACAACAGAAATGACACCGTCTGCGCCGAGCGCGAGCAATGGGAGTGTCAGTGCATCGTCGCCGGAGAGTATCGTGAAATTTTTCGGACGGTGGCGAAGGATTTCCATAATCTGCGCGATGCTGCCCGATGCTTCTTTGATGCCGGCGATGCCGGGCAATTCGGCAATACGCAGTGTGGTTTCGGCATTGATGTTGCTTCCTGTTCTTCCCGGAACATTGTACACGATGATCGGAATGTCCACCGCCTCCGTGATCGCGCGATAGTGTTCGAAGAATCCTGTTTGCGTCGGCTTATTGTAGTACGGCGCAATCGAAAGGACGGCGTTTGCGCCGATGGCGCGCGCGTGCTGCGTCAGCGAGATTGCTTCGTGTGTGGAATTGCTTCCCGCCCCGACGATCACGGGAATTTTCCCTGCCGTTTGCTCCACCACGATGTCCATGACGTGATGATGTTCTGCATGATTCAATGTTGCGCTTTCGCCGGTCGTGCCGCAGGGAACAAGTCCGTTGATGCCGTTGGCGATCTGGAAATCGACAAGGCGGCGCAGTGATTCTTCATCAACGCTGCCGTCGCGGTGCATCGGGGTTACAAGCGCTGTTGCAACTCCGCGAAAAGAAAACTGAGATGACATAACTGATCCTTTGAATGTGAATGAGAAATTATTGAACACCCGCCGTGCCTCACCGCTGAGCGGATTGTGAAAATAAAAAATCTTCCATCGTAAACACGCCGTGTTTTCCTTGAAGCCATTCTGCCGCCATCACTGCGCCCAGGGCGAATCCGCTTCTGTTATGGGCTGTGTGTGTCAATTCGATTGTATCCGCAGGCGAATTCATAATTACCGAATGTGTACCGGCAACAGTTCCTACTCTTGTGCTGCTGACCGTGAGTGATTCGGGCTTTGCCGCCGGCGAAGTGTTGATGGTTCTCTTCCGCTGGACATGCGCGAGGATTTTTTCTGCAAGGGCAAGCGCGGTTCCGCTCGGCGCATCCTTTTTCATCGAGTGATGAATTTCATGAATCGCGATATCGTAGCCGGGAAAGCGGTCAAGAAGCGCAGCGGCTGTGGTGACAGCACGGAAGAAAATCTGAGCGCCGATCGAGAAGTTGGAAGCGTAGAGAATCGCTCCGTCGTGTTCTACAACAAAATGCTTCAGTTCATCGAAATGCGTATTCCATCCTGTCGTTCCGACAACTAAAGGAATACGGAGTGCGGTTGTTGTGCGGATGTGGTGCGGCACTATCGCTGCTGTGGAAAAATCTACACAGCAATCAGTGCCTGCCAAGTGAGAATGTGAGGTTGAGTTGGCGAGAGGGTGAGCGGAGTTGAACACGGCGGAAATTGTGTGATGGCGCTCCCGCGCCGCGTGTTCGACCTCACGTCCCATTCGCCCGTATCCAAGCAAAGCAATGTTCATTGTGATTCCTTTAAAAACGAAAAAAGTAGAAAGCGCTTGACTTTCTACTTTTCCGAATCACCAATGATGGCACCGTGCACCGGACGCTGCCGCATAGACATTATGTAGATTGTCGTTAGCGCTCCATCCCGATTCTGGCGGGATGACAGTCTGCACGTTCTTCACGTTGCAGCCCAAGAAGAACACTGAAACGTTTGTTCTGCTTTCGGCGGTACTGTATCTTTGCCTTTTCGCTGCAGGTCGTCGAGCCGTTTCGCTCTCGCTGCAAGTACTTGTGCGTACCGCTCCTCTAAGACTACTGTAATAAACGGAAATATTTGCTTCGTGTCAAGCAAAGCGCAATTAGGTAGTGTCTCAGTTTCGCTCCTGCGTCATTCCGGCGAAAGCCGGAATCCAGAAATTTGAGCACTGGATGCCAGCTTTCGCTGGCATGACATTCGTTTTTGATTTAACCCCGTCAAACTGAAATACTACCCGCAATTAGTACATATTGCTTTTTGCTTCAGTCCTTACTACTTTTATTGACAGTTTTGTTGTTGGCGAGTGGTGGAAAAACTTCTCATTGATAATTTCTTCATTTCATGATATCATCGTCGTTCTCTTTTCACGTCGTTCGAGAGAAAAAGAATTTATTGTGGCTTTTTCTTATTGTGTGTGCCGGAATCTTGTTCCTCGTTGAGGTTTTGATACATGTGCACTATACTCCTGATGATGCGTTTATCTACTTTCAATATGCGAAGAAGGTCGCGCAAGGAAACGGCTTTTCTTTTAACCAACGTACGCCGAGTTATGGCGTTACCGGTCCCTTATGGGTATTGATTCTTGTCGCAGGGAAACTCATGTCATTTGATCTCTTGGCGTTCGGCAAAGGTGTTGACATTATCTTCGCTCTCGCATCGCTTGCAGTATTGTATCGGCTTGCTCGGCTAGTGCTTCGAGATGCGGTACTTTCTCTTGTCGCAACGCTTGCTTTCGCCTTTGATGCATGGTTTCTTCGGTGGGCCGGTTCGGCGATGGAAACTTCGTGCGCAGTTTTCCTTACACTAAGCGTGGTGTATTCCGGGCTCACAGAACGGCGAAACACTTCTGCTTTTCTTTGCGGATTGTTGGCGTTAGTGAGGCCCGAAGGAGCGTTGTTGTTTTTCTTACTCCTCGCTGCCTCGCTTTTTCCCTTTAAAAAAGCCTCGTTCGATTTCGTGCTTAAACCGATTTTATTTTTTTGTTTGCCTGTTGTACCGTGGCTCATCTTTTCTTATTTTTATTTCGGCACGATTCTCCCTAACAGTTTTTTTTCCAAGTCAAATGGAATCGTTTCTCTTGCGGATGGAATTGAGGGAGCGACAATTACCGGGAAAATCATTTTGTCCACACAATTTCTCGCTTTTGTTGGAAACTTTCTTGCTTTCTGGTTTCTTGTCCGCAACCGTAACTACGAAACAGGCAAAGCGCCGGGACTGTTGTTTGTGTGGAGCGTTGCACTTATTCTGTATTATGTCATTGATGGCGTCGAAGTCGTTTCACGCTATCTTTTGATTATCATTCCATGCATTATCATTATTGGGTTGTGGGGATGGGCGGAATTCTACAAAACAAAACCGCACATACGGACATATTTTGCCGCTTTCTTTTTCTTCCTTACTTTTGCACAGAGTCAGTTCGTTTACTGGGTCGTCGTAAAACCGCACACAGATAACTTTACGTGGGGTACCGAGCATTGCCTTAAGCCCATGGCATTTTGGCTTCGGGATAACACTTCAGAATCAACGAAAGTCGTTGTTCCGGATATCGGTGCAATTGGTTATTACTCGGATCGAGTCATCTATGATCCGGCGGGGCTTGTTACACCGAAAGTTCGAGAAGCGTTTCGCGGTTTCGGTTATGATGAGGGAATGAAA
>JAGWND010000281.1 GCA_028873075.1 Bacteroidota bacterium | reverse complement strand
ACTTGGCTTATGTCTCAACAAAGCACGGGTAAAAGAAATCCTTTCTTATTATGGAATTCCCACGCCACGCTCAGTTCTCATTAGGAAATTGCCATTAGAAAATGGTGAGCATCATCTTGACTTTCCTTTAATTGTCAAACCATCGTTCGAAGATGCAAGCCTTGGTATTGATAACAAATCTGTTGTCTACTCATGGAATGAATTGGAACAACGGGTTAAATTTGTTCTTGAAGAATTTAACCAACCTTGTTTGGTTGAGGAATATATCGAAGGAAGAGAAATAAATGTTGCAATATTGGGAAATGCCGAACCGGCAGCCCTTCCTCTTTCCGAGATTGATTTTTCGAGTTTGCCGGAAGGCTATCCTCATATTGTTTCTTATAACTCCAAATGGATAAAAGGCTCTATCGAATTTGATTGCACGATTCCGGTTTGTCCTGCGCCGCTGGAAAAAATAACGGAGAAGAAAGTAAAAGAGTTTGCTCTGAGAGCATACAAAATTTTGGGACTCAGAGATTATGCTCGCGTGGATATTCGTCTCGACCGCAATGGGAAGCCATTTGTTATTGAAGTAAATCCCAATCCGGATTTATCGGATGATGCTGGCTTTGCCCGATCCGGCAGTGTTGCAGGAATGGATTATCACACCCTTGTGCAGAAAATTGTAGAGATTGCCTTAGAGAGAAACAACAAGTAGATGAACAAGACACTTGCATTTTGTATGAAATTGAGTTGTTGAAAGATAATCAGTAATGCGTAACAATTATGCCTACATATATATTTTGATTGTTCTCATCATTGTTTTTCTTTTTTTACCCTATGGCGCGAAATTTCTCTTTCACTACAATCCCTATCAAGGTCTCGATCCTGATAACTCTAGAACCGTTTTGTTAACGATCAGCACACTCCAGCTTCCCGGAATTTTGTCTTTAGTAGGAATTATAGTGCAGTTGCATGCACAGCGTCTAAGAGATCAACACGACGCTTATCAGAAGCTAGTCGAAAGCGCTAATGCGATTGCCGAGCTTCCTTTGAAGTATGAGAAGTTCTACGATTGCCTTGAGAGTCTATATGTTGCAAAGATTCCGGCCGATGCGCGGCCCTCAGAATCTCTGAAGAATGGTATACTTTACATTTATCATCTGGGAATTGTATGCAATATTTTTTGAACAATTCTTTGTTTTCTGGAAAAAAGGATGGATTGATAAAGAAACTTGGCTGGCATGGATAGATGGCTTCGTGAGTTGTATTTAGGTCAGTTGCCATCAGACACAGTGATTCAGGGTAGAACTGTTTCATACAAAGGGCAGAACCTTGATGAGGAAGCTAAAACGTTTTCGGAAAACATTTTGAGATTGTTTGACGAATTCTGGAACGAAATTCAAAATAAACGATACTAGAGGAAAGATTTTTACCAGTACATTGATAAGATTCTTGCAGAGTCGAAAAAAGGTGTGCAGAGTTCAATGGCGGAATAAACTGCTCCCTTGTACTTTTCAATAACAGTATTCAGTATTTGTTTAATCACAACGTTACAAAGACGCTAAGGATGTAAAGAATAATGAAGATTAGAATACTCGTATGGAGATCTTTATTTTTTTTTCTCTTTCAATTTTCTTTGTGTCTTAGAGTCTTTGTGGTCGAGTATTTTTCTTTTTTATGACAATACGATGTCTTCACCGCGAAGACCAAGAAGCCATCAAAAATATTTTAACTGCTACGGAAATGTTCAGCGCCGAAGAAATTGCAATTGCCGGTGAGCTGATGCAATTTTATCTTGATGATCCGAAACAGCAAGATTATGAGTTGTTCACAAGCGTTGATGAGAACGGAAACGTTCTCGGTTATGTGTGCATCGGTCCTACACCTGCGACGGCAGGTACGTTTGATTTGTACTGGATCGCGGTGCAGCCGTCAACCCAGAGCAGGGGCGTGGGTACGGCACTGCTTTCATTCGTTGAAGAGCGCTTGAAGAAAAAAGAAGGGCGCCTTTTGATAGCAGAGACATCAGCGACGCAAAAGTATGAGCGCACGCGCGCATTTTATGAGCGGAAGGGATTCGTGCAGCTTGCGCGCATTCACGAGTATTACAAGCCGGGAGACGATCTCATCATCTACGGCAAATATCTGATAACAACATAGGTGCATTGTGTATGGAACTCTGGCAAGAAATGCTGCGGGCAAGTGTTGACAGCGGCAAAGATCTTGTCGAACGATTCGGTTTCGACAAAGACTTAGCTGAAAAATTGAACTCTCTTTTTCATATCCGCATCAATCCCTATTATCTCAGTCTCATCCGCTACCCCGGCGATCCGATTTGGCTGCAATGTATTCCCGATGCGAAGGAGCTTGAAGACGACGGCTTCCCGCTCGACCCGCTCAACGAAGAAGGAGACAGTCCGGTTCCGAGCATCACTCACCGCTATCCTGACCGTGTGTTGTTTTTAACAACAAGCCAGTGTTCTATGTACTGCCGGTTCTGTACGCGCAAAAGAAAAGTCGGCGATTCAGGAAAGATCAGCATGAAATATATTCAGTCCGGCTTGGATTATATTGCGGCGCATCCCGAAGTGCGTGACGTGATTCTTTCCGGCGGCGACCCGCTGATGCTGACGGATGTGATGTTGGAAAAAATTATTTCCGGACTGCGTGCAATCCCTCATGTCGAAATCATCCGCATCGGAACGAAAATGCCGTGCGTTCTTCCGCAGCGGATTACGCCGAAACTGTGCAAAATGCTGAAAAAATATCATCCGATTTATGTCAACACGCATTTCAATCATCCGTGGGAATGCACGGCGGAAGCGAAGCAGGCGTGCGAAATGCTTGCCGATGCCGGAATTCCTGTCGGCAATCAAGCCGTGCTCATGAAGGGTGTGAACGACAATCCCGATGTGATGTTGGAATTGATGCGCAAGCTTCTTGCCATGCGTGTTCGGCCGTATTATCTCTATCAAGCGGACATCACGAAAGGCGCAAATCATTTCAGAACTCCGGTGAGTGTCGGACTCAATATTATGGACAAGCTGCGGGGACATACGTCCGGGTTGGCAATTCCGTACTATGTGATTGACGCGCCCGGCGGCGGCGGAAAAATTCCTTTGCTTCCGCAGTATGTGTTGGGGAGAAACGGCAACAGCATCATTCTGCGCAACTATAAGTACGACATTTATCAATATCCTGATGTAGAAGAAGAGGAGGAAAAGAAACCGGAAGCCCAGCTTGAAAAACGGTTTATGCGGAAGCGAACACGTCCGGCGCGCAAAAAAGTCTTTGAAGAAAAACCAATTCGCGCTGAGTCGCAGTCGTAAAGATTGCTGATCGCAATATAAAGCCCCTGTGTCGAGGCTGTGATTTTT
>JAGWND010000280.1 GCA_028873075.1 Bacteroidota bacterium | reverse complement strand
ATCAATGACAAACGATTTCTTATATAGCTCAACGTACAGAAATCTGATCGCATTGAATGCCTGATTTACTGTAGACGCAGCAAGCTTCTTTTCATCAATAAGGTGAAGCAAATAATTTCGTATGTCATCGTTTGTTAATTCTCTTGGATGGCGTGGGGAAAAATAGCTTGTGAGATTTCGCAGCCAACTCTTGTAAGCTTTGAAGGTCTTATGTGAGTACCCTCTCAGCCGCATCTCTGAGGAAAGCGTTGCGAAAAGTCCCTGTGTGTGTAAGACCATTCTTGCTCCCTGTGTCAAGTCAGTCTTCTGTGTACAACGAGAATGCTTTTAGTGTATAAAAATTTCACACAAAAGTCAAATATTTTCTGCGTTTTTGCCATATTTGGCTTTCGCGGGTTCATGTTGTAGGTCGAAGCGCCGTTTCGACCTACCGAGCGGTATCATCGCTTTCATCTCGTTCCATGCCCTCTACTGAAATAAATCTCCCGCCAGGTATTTCAATCCGGTGTCAACCGCAACCGTAACAACCGTCTTGCCAGTGCCTAATTCCTGCGCAAGCATACACGCACCCAGCACATTCATCCCGCTCGACGTTCCTGCAAAAATTCCTTCCTCCTTTGCAAGCCGCGAAGCCATCGTGCGCGCTTCGGATTCGCCAATCCCGCGCGCCTCATCATAAAATTCTTTTTCCAAAAGCGGCGGCACAAACCCGATGCCGATCCCTTCAACGTGGTGCGTTCCGTTGATGCCCTTGGAAATAATCGGTGACGATGCCGGCTCCAGCGTAACAATGCGGGAAGAAGGAGAGAGGCGCCGCAAAATGTGAGCAACGCCCGTCAGCATGTGCGCCGTGCCGACCGAAGCGCAGAAAGCATCAATCGGTACATCAATCTGTTCCGTCAGTTCGCGGCCAATCGCTTCGTATCCTTTCGCGCCGTCCTCATTATGGATCTGGTTGGTAAAATAGCTCGGCTCCGAATTTGCAATTTCGCGTGCACGTTCCATCATCCGCGGCGTCAGGTCAGGCGTCACCATTCCGCCGACGCTCGGAACAATCGTCAGCTCCGCGCCGAATGCCCGCATCGTATCGAGCTTCTCTTTTGCAAACGCGTCGGATGAGACAACCCGGAAGCGGTATCCTTTTACCGCGCAGACAAACGCGAGCGATGAGCCGGTGCTGCCGCCGGTATATTCCACCACGCATATTCCCGGTCGCAGATCGCCCCGCTTCTCCGCCTCCTCGATCATCGCTAATGCCATCCGGTCTTTGTACGAGCCGGTCGGGTTGTAATATTCCAGCTTGACGTAGACGTCGGCAGAATTCGGCGGAACAATTTTGTTCAGTTTAACTACCGGCGTATTGCCGATTGCCTGAAGAATTGAACGAGAGCGTTGTTTGGGCATGGGTGTTTCCTTGTTCGGTGGTGAGGTCTCTCGTTACAACGCTCTGCGTTGTAACACCGATATTACTGCTCTGCGGTTTGCACATAGCAGGCGCAGAGCGTCAAGCGTAAACATCCCCACGCAGACAGACTGTGTGAAAACTTACGTAGAGGCGGTAGAATCAATTCCGCAATCTTTAGATTGCGGAATTGATTCAAAAACGCGACCTGAAGGTCGCGGCTGCTGTTTCATTTCGACTTTTCACATAGTCTGAGAGCGTGGGAACGGGAGGAAGAAGACAAGATGAAAATCTCAGAATGGTTCTGCCTGAAAATTTTTCAGATGTCTTACTCAAGTTACGCAAAATAAGAGTAGTATTTCAGCCTGACGGGGTTAAATCAAAAACGAATGTCATGCCAGCGGAAGCCGGCATCCAGTGCTCAAATTTCTGGATTCCGGCTTTCGCCGGAATGACGCAGGAGCGAAACTGAGACACCACCAAAATAAGTAGAACGTTATTCCCGAATGTCCCGCTGCAAGCGGGACGGGAACGACGCTTCTCTGATTTTGAAGTCTAAAAAGTCGCTTTGCGTAACTTCAATGTCTTATGAAAAAATTTCCCGCCTATGCCGCTTTGCGGTACGAAGAGACGACCTGAAGATAACTTTCCATGAATTTCCTGTGAAGGTTCTGAAACTGGTAAATGAGTGCGCCGAAGAAAAGAGCATTGGTCAGATTCCTTTTCTTTCGGACGGCGATCTCGAACATCAGCTTCCAGAAATAGATTCGTCCCTTTCCTGCAATGCCGGCAAAATAGACGACTCCGAACAGGGCAAGAAGGTCTTCGAAATGGAATTTTCTTCGCAAAGGATTTTCCGGTGAATGGTTGCCGTACCGGAGGAGGAAGCTTCTGGAGCGCTCATAAACTTTTCGAGGGTCGTAGATCGTATCGAGTATTTTTTTATACCCGTTGTACAAAACGAGCGTATCCATTTTTGTAACGATGTTTGTTTTGTTTTCATCGAAATCGAAATCGCCGATCAGCCGGTTTTCTTTTTTCATCCTGTCGTACAATTCCGTTCCCGGCGGCGCTTTGAGCACGTTCACCGTTGCCATCACGATCCCGCTCTGCTGAATGAAATCAATCTGCTGGTCGAAGATCGTCTCTTTGTCCGCATCGAATCCGACGATAAATCCGCCGGTGACAATGAATCCTTTTTTCTGCAGCAACTGGACGTCGCCGGAAATGCTGCGCTTGAGATTTTGCGTCTTTCTGCACGCCTCCAAGCTTTCAATATCCGTTGATTCGATGCCGACGAAGATGTTTCTGAACCCCGCGTCAATCATGAGCTTCATCATCTCTTCGTCGTCCGCGAGATTGATGGTGACCTGCGTTGCAAATCCCGGCGCCGTTTTGTGTGCGCGCCTCCACTGTATCAATGCCGGCAGAAGGTTGTTCTTTAAATCTCTTCTGTTGCCGATCAGGTTATCGTCGGCAAAGAGGATCATCATCGGATCCCCGGCGCGCAGTATTTCTTCCAGCTCGCTGATGATCTGCTGCGGCGTTTTAGTCCTCGGCCTTCGTCCGAACAATGTGGTCACATCGCAGAAATCGCACATGTAAGGACATCCGCGCGAATACTGCACGATGGCGTACGCATAGTTCCTGAGATTGATCAGGCTCCAGTCGGGAAGAACCGCTGTGCTCATGTCGGCAAATTCCGGGCTGGAATAGATTCGTTTCGGAGTTCCGTTCATGAGGTCGGCAACAAAAGGGGGAAGTGTAATTTCAGCTTCGTTCAGAACAAAGTAGTCAACCTCGGGGAAGTACTCATGCTCGTGCGTAAACAACGGTCCCCCTGCAACGACTTTCTTCCCGTACTTCTTGCATTCCAGAATTGCTTCGTGCGCGTATTTGCGCTGAACATTCATTGCGGAGACAAACACGTAATCCGCCCATTTCACGTCGGCAGGATCAAGCACAGT
>JAGWND010000041.1 GCA_028873075.1 Bacteroidota bacterium | reverse complement strand
AAATCGGAATACGATTCTGCGATCATTTGGTCTGTATTTATGCCGAATCGAGAAACCAATTCTTTGTAAAGACGCTGTGCCTGATGGTTCCCATTCACGACCATAACTTCAAGCTCTATGAAATGTCCCAAGCCTAGGACTTCATCAAAATGAATTCTCGCATTTTTGTATAACCACAATGTCCGTTTCTTCTTTACTTCAATAAGAACGCCCAACGCTTCGCCTAACATCTTTTTCACTTGATGAGGCGATTTAACCGGAGAGGCTTCATACGTACTCCAACGGCGCTTTATATCTTCATTGCGAAGATAAAAAATCAACTCGGCTGTTGTATTGTTGATGACCCGAAGCTTGAGGCGCCCGCGGGAAACGTGAAAGTATGTGTCTGTCTGTTTCAGCTCCTCTTTTTTCCGGGCAAATGAGCGCGCAATACTTTCGGCTTGAGTGCGTGAAGAAAGCCGGGCTTTGAGCTCGAGATTGACCGGCATATTGTTCCCAGATGAGGAGTAACCTTATTGAATTGATTATCGGGAGATTTCTAAAATCTCGTACGTGAGCGTTCCTGCGGGCACAGGAATGCTTGCTGTCTCTCCGACCTTCTTTCCCATCAATCCCTTGCCTATCGGTGATGTAACGGAAATTTTGTTTTGCTCGAAGTCTGCTTCTTCCGGTGAGACAAGTTTGTACTGAAGAATTTTCTTCGTCTTGAGATCGCGCAGCTTCACTGTCGAAAGAATGTACACCTTATCGTTCGGCAAATCTTTGCCGTCGAGAATCCGGGCGCGCGAAAGGGTCTGCTCTAACTTTGAAATCTTCAGCTCCAAATGCTGTTGTGCTTCTTTTGCCGCATCATATTCCGCATTCTCGCTCAAGTCGCCGTGGCCCCGCGCTTCAGCGATTTTTGCCGCAATTTCGCTTCGTCCTTTTACTTTCAGCTCATGAAGCTCTTGCTCAAGTTCCCGGAGTCTTTCCCGTGTTAAATACACAACTCCGTTATTTTGTGTTTCACTCATAACGCTGCTGTATTAAAGATGATTGATAAAAACAAAAGTCCGCCTTCTCGGCGGACTAAATGTATTAGAAGAAAAATAGAATATTTTCAGAGCAGATGCAAGCGAAAAAATTTACACAAAAAACTCTCAGTCAAAATGAACGGCTCCTCCGAAGCGTCAGCCGTCTGTTTTATGACTTCGAAGATTGTTTCTTGTCAATCAGTATTAAATGCCCCAATTTGTCGCGTTTGGTTTTGAGATAGCGCTCGTTAACGTTGTTCGCTTCGATTTCAATGGGAACACGCTCAACGATTTCCAATCCGTACGCATCAAGCCCGACGATTTTTTTCGGGTTGTTTGTCATGAGCCGCATTTTCTTCACACCCAAGTCGCGGAGGATCTGCGCGCCGATGCCGTAATCGCGCAAGTCGGCACGAAAGCCGAGTGCCTCGTTCGCTTCAACGGTATCTTTCCCTTCATCCTGAAGCTTGTACGCTTTCAGCTTGTTCATCAAGCCGATTCCTCTCCCTTCCTGGCGCATGTACAGCACGACGCCGTTCCCCTCCTTTTCAATCCTGTGCATCGCGGCAATCAGCTGATCGTTGCAATCGCAGCGTAGCGAACCGAATACATCTCCCGTCAAACATTCGGAATGAACGCGTACGAGCGTCGGTTGATCGGGAGAAATTGTCCCTTTCACCAGTGCCACATGTTCTTTTTGGTCTGTGGCAGAAGAATAAAGGTGAACTTCGAATGTCCCGTGCCGTGTCGGCAGGGGTGTGCTGACAACTTTTTTCACGAGCTTTTCCCGCTGCATACGATATTCAATGAGATCTTTCACGGTAATGATTTTCATTTTGTTCGCCGCCGCAATTTTTTCCAGCTCGGGAAGACGAGCCATTGAACCGTCGTCGCTCATAATTTCCACCAGTACTCCGGCGGGATAAAGTCCGGCAATCTTGCACAAATCAACGACCGCTTCTGTATGGCCGGCACGGCGGAGGACACCCCCTTCGGAAGCTTTTAACGGGAAAATATGTCCCGGGCGTGCAAGGTCGCTCGGCTTCGTAGCAGGATCAACCAGTGCTTTAACTGTAGCGGCGCGGTCAGCGGCAGAAACACCTGTGGTCGTGCCGTGAATAAAGTCAATAGAAACAGTGAACGGCGTTTCGTGCAAGCTCGTATTGGCATCCACCATGAGATCAAGTCCAAGCTCCTGCGCGCGCTGCGACGTCAGGGGAGCACAGACGATTCCGCGTCCGAACTTTGTAAAAAAATTAACGACCTCGGGAGTTACGAATTGCGCTGCTACGATAAAATCGCCTTCGTTTTCCCTGTCTTCGTCATCAACAACGATGACGATCCTGCCATTTTTCAAATCTTGAGTCGCATCGTCAATTGAACCGAATATGTTCATACAGCACCTGTCCGCTAAGTCGTCGGCGTATCAACTTCTCCGACTTTATTGATAACTGAAATTGAAGCTTTTTCAATTGTCAGTTTCACATTGTCAGCGACCTGGACAAGAACGGTTTTGCCTTTATCATCCATGCCGACAATTGTGCCGTGCATTCCCCCTGCAGTGATAACTTTATCCCCCTTCTTCAAAGCTTCTAACAATTTTTGTCTCTCTTTTTGTTTCTTCTGCTGGGGCCGTAAAATCAGGAAATAGAAAATAAAAATAATAAGGGCAAACATAATCACGGTGCCGAAAATATCGGAGCCGCCCTGACCATTTTGCGACGGTGCCATTGCAAGGAAAATAATTTTCATAAAGTGTAATCTCCAGAAAAATGAGTGAATGTGAGCTATGCCGTTACTATTGAATTGTGGTACCGCATCATCAATTCTTTTTTCCAAAAGGAAAATTCATTGCTGAGAATTTTCCGCCGCGCTTCTTTCATCAGCCAAAGATAAAACGTGAGATTGTGCAGCGAAGCCAGCTGAAGCGCCAAAATTTCTTTCGCTACGAAAAGGTGCCGGAGATACGCTCGTGAAAAATTTCTGCAAAGATAACATCCGCACTCTTCGTCTACCGCCGATTCGTCTGCGCGGTATTGTACGTTGCGGAAATTCATTTTCCCGTTCCGTGTGAACACCATTCCGTTCCTCCCGTTGCGTGTCGGGAGAACGCAGTCGAACATATCAACACCGCGCTCAACGCTCTCCAATAAATTGCCCGGTGTGCCGACTCCCATTAAATATCGCGGCTTATTTGCCGGAAGAAGCGCTGTGCAAAATTCCGCCATCTCGTACATCACCTCGACAGGCTCACCGACCGCCAAGCCGCCGATTGCATAGCCGTCGAATCCCAATGATGTAAGCGCTGCTGCACTTTCTTTTCGAATGTCTTTATAGACGCTTCCCTGCACGATCCCAAACAATGCCTGCGTGTGCTCATAGAGCTGATCGGTTGAATGAAATTCCTTTTGACATCGCTGGGCCCATTGCACCGTCAGCTTGTTGGAAACCTGTGCGTAATCACGTTCGCACGGAAATGGCGTGCATTCGTCCAACACCATCATAATATCGGAACCGATTGCACGCTGAACGTTGATAACATCTTCCGGTGAAAAAAAATGCATCGAACCGTCGAGGTGCGATTTGAACGTTACACCTTTATCTGAAATCTTCCGCAAATCCGACAAGCTGAACACTTGGTAGCCACCGCTGTCAGTCAGGATTGGTTTCGTCCATGACATGAAACGGTGCAAACCCTTCACCGATTTTAGGAGATCAACGCCGGGTCTCAAATAAAGATGGTACGTATTTCCCAGAATAATTTGTGTGCCAAGCTCCTCCAATTCGCGCTGCTCAACCGCTTTCACCGAGCCTTGCGTGCCGACCGGCATGAAAATCGGTGTTTCGATGTCACCGTGATCGGTGTGAATAATTCCGGCACGTGCAGAAGCATCGCTATGGATGAGATCAAATTTCAACGTGCACACTCAAGATAAAAATTTAGCCGCGGTAAATCAAATGGTGAAATTGTTCATGAAACGACCTGTTTGCTTAAAACGATCGGATCGTCTTTTTACCGTGCGTCAAACTTTAATTTTTCCGTCAACCAGTGTAACAATGCGGTCCGCCATTGCAGCAAATTCTGCATTATGGGTAACGATAACGAACGTCTGCTGATATTTTTTCCGCAGCTCAAAAATCATTTGATGCAGCACGCGTGCATTTTCAGTATCCAGATTTCCCGAAGGCTCGTCGGCAAGAATCAGTTTTGGGGAATTCATCAACGCACGGGCAACGGCAACCCGCTGCTGCTCGCCGCCGGCAAGCTCGCTCGGTTTGTGATGCATGCGAGCGCTTAATCCGACATCCGCCAAAAGCTGAACTGCGCGCGGCGTCGCGCGCGAAATATCATTTCCCGCAATAAGCGACGGCATCATGACATTTTCTATAGCAGTGAATTCAGGGAGCAAATGATGAAATTGAAAAATAAATCCAATGTGACGATTGCGAATCGCAGCAAGACTGTCGTTATTTTGCAAAAAAATATTACGACCGTCAAACAATAGTTCGCCTTCGGTCGGACGATCCAACATACCTAAAATATGCAGGAGCGTGCTCTTTCCTGCGCCAGATGGTCCCGCAATAGCGATGATTTCTTCTTCAAAAACATTGAGAGAAATTCCCTGAAGCACGTGCAGGAACTCCCCTTTCGCAATCTCGAACCGCTTATGAATGTTTTTCGCAGAAAGGATCACTCGCCTTACTCCCAACGAATTGCTTCAGCCGGCTGAAGCTGAACCGCGCGGCGTGAAGGATGAATTGTTGCAAGATAGCTCAAACCGATCGCCGCTATTCCGACCGCAAGAAAATCGGTGAAGCGTATCTTGATCGGAATCGCAGAAATAATGTAAACTGTCGGATCGAGAGGAAATAGGTGATAGCGAATTTGAAGAAAACACACTAACAGACCGAGAAGGATTCCGGCAATTGTTCCCGCGATTCCCACGAGCAAGCCCTCAAACCGGAAAATTGAAACGATGTCCCCGTCCATCGCACCCATCGTTTTCAGAATTCCGATGTCGCGCGTTTTCTCAATGACAGACATTGTAAGCGAGCCGAGAAGGTTAAACGAAGCAACGCCGATGATTAAACATAAAATGATATACGCAGTCCAGCGCTCAATCTTCATCACTGAATATAAATCCTTGTGCAAATCATACCACGTTGACACAATAAACTTCGGTCCGAATTTTTCTTCGATTTGCCTTTTGAAATTATCCGATTCGCCGATGTCGTTCAGCCGAATTTCCACGCCGTGAATTTCTGCGCCGACTTGAAAAAGCTGCTGTGCAGAAGGAAGCGACATGTAGGCGTACAGTGCATCGTATTCTTTATTATCCGATTGATAAATTCCCGCAACACGAAACGGGCGAATGACCGGAGCGCCGAATCCTAACAGCGCCTGTTGCGAACCTGCGGGACTGATCATGTACACTGTATCGTCCGTAACAACGCCGAGGCGATCGGCGAGCGTCATTCCCAAAACAACATCTCGCGCTTCCGGATTGTTGAAATCAAGTTTTCCGAGAACCATTTTTTCTTTCAGTCCGGTAACCTTATCAACGGCATCTCCTTCCAATCCGCGCACAAATGCAACTTTCGTTTGATCTTTGGAAACGAGCATTGCCTTGCCGCTTACGAATGAACCGACACCTTTGATTTCTTTTTGTGAATGGAGGAACTGCTGCAATTGAGCAAAGTCAGCGGGAATTGTTTTTTCTGTTTGTTGAATTCGAACATGGGGATCGAATCCGACAAGAATCGAAGTAACGAGTCCGTTGAACCCGTTGAACACCGACAACACGACGATGAGCGCTGCTACGCCGATCGTCACACCGACAACTGAAATGGCAGAGATCACCGTGATGAATCCTGCCTGCCGCTTTGAAAGCAAATACCGTTTCGCTATAAAAAATTTGTATGACATCACGTAAACCGGATTGACCGGATCGGATCAAGCTTCGCTGCGAGCGTTGATGGAACATACGACGCGAGAAAACATAACAGCAGCGCTACACCGGAAACCAACGCAAAGTTTTCCCATCGGAAGAGGATCGGCACCGTTGTCATAAAGTAGATTGCCGACGGCAGAGAAAAAAAATGATATTCAAGCTGAAGCCAGCAAACCGCGTACGCAAAGAGATTTCCCAACGCTGTTCCGATAATGCCGAAAAATATTCCTTCGTACAGGAAAATTCTTTTAATGTCGGAATTCTTTGCGCCCATGGATTTTAGGATGCCGATCTGACTTGTTTTTTCCATCACAACCATCAGCAGCGTGCCGATGATATTCACCGTAGCAACGATGATGATCAGCCCGAGAATGACCGGCACGGGCTTCTTCTGTAGCTCAATCCACGTGAACAAATTCCGGTACAATTGGAAAAGTGTCCGGGCGTAGTACGGGTAGCCCATCGTATCTTGAATGTGCTCAGCCACACGCGAAGCATCGGATACATTGTTCAGCATCACATCGAAGCCGGTAGCGACATCCCCGAGCTTGAACAATTGCTGTGCCGCGTGAATATTGACGAGGAAATAGACGTCGTCGTATTCCGACATGCCCGATTCATAGACACCTCGAATGACGAACGACATGATTTTCGGGGGCTGAATATTCTCAAAATTTCCGACAAGTCCGAAGACCGCCACCGTGTCGCCAAGACGAGCCTGAAGCTTTTGAAGAAGCCGCTTCCCGACGACACACGAAGAGAACCCGCCTTGCTGAAACTGTACATCAAAGAATCCCTGAACGATATAGTTGCTCACCGTTGTGTTGTTCGTCGCCGGATCAATTCCTTTCACCAGAATTCCTTCGACATTTTTTTTGAAGGAGGCCATTCCCTCTTTTGAAACGAACGGCGAAATAGTTGCTATCCCCGAAACGTTGTGGAGAATTTTTAACCGTGCTTGTTCGTAATCTTCCAGCGGTTGACTCTGAAATCCGGTTACTTGCACATGTGTGGTAAAGCCGGCAACTTTACTTTTGATTTCTTTCTCGAAACCGCCGAGGATGGTCAGGGTAATCAACAGCGCCATAACACCGAGCGTGATTCCTGCTATCGCAATAACGGTGAGGAACGGCAAAAAGCCTTTCTTCCCCCTTCCCCGCTGGAGTTTGAGATAGCGACGCGCTATGAAGGAAACATACGACATGGCGTATTATTTCCCACCGGACATCATCAAATATCCGGTGATGAATTTTTCGATGTCGCCGTCCATCACGCCATGAACGTCGCTCGTTTCTATATCCGTGCGATGATCTTTCACCAGATTGTACGGCTGGAAAATGTACGACCTGATCTGGCTTCCCCATTCGATTTTTTTCTTCGTCCCTTCAATTGCTGCGAGGCGGGCTTCTTCTTCCTCTCTCTTTACTTGGTACAGCCGCGACTTCAACATCTTCATCGCGCGCTCACGGTTTTGAAACTGCGAACGTTCTTCTTGGCACGCAACGACGATGCCGCTCGGAATGTGCCGGATACGTACAGCGGTTTCGACTTTGTTCACGTTCTGCCCCCCTTTGCCGCCGGAACGATACGTTTCCATTTCTATATCGGCAGGATTAATTTCGATTTCGACATCGTCCTCAACTTCGGGGTAAACAAAAACGGAAGCGAACGAAGTGTGCCGCCGTTTGTTCGCGTCGAACGGCGAAATTCGGACAAGACGATGAACGCCGTTTTCCGCTTTCAAGTAGCCGTACGCAAAATCGCCGAAAATTTCGAGCGTGGCGCTTTTGATCCCTGCACCGTCGCCGTCCAACCTGTCGGCAAGAGAAATCTTATAGCCTTTTTTCTCACAAAATCTCCCGTACATCCGCAGAAGCATTTCCGCCCAATCTTGAGATTCGGTTCCTCCTGCGCCGGAGTGAATCGTGAGAATTGCGTTACGGCGGTCGTCAACACCACTGAGCATGTTACGGAATTCAAGATCGGCGAGCGCTTGTTTTACTTTGGCAAGCTCCTCAGAAATTTCTTTTTCATACGATGTTTCCCCCGATTCTTCGGCAAGTTCGGTGAGGGCTTCTGCATCTTCAAGAAGCTGCTCGATTCTGTGCCACTCATCAACCCATTGTTTACGCTGGTTGATCTCCTGAAGAACCTTCTGCGCAGCAATATTATCGTCCCAAAAGCTTGCTTCGGATGCTTTTACCTGAAACTCCGCAATCTCCTTCTCTTTGGTATCGAGGTCAAAGAAACCTCCGAAGCTGTGTGAGACGATCTTCGGTAGAGATAATTTCTGATCGTAGATTTTCAAACATACTTACCTTCCAATAGAAATATTTTCTTCGATTTCCAATTCCATTCTCAGCATTACGCTGCCGAGCGTTTTTCCCTGTGCGTCATTTTTCAGGGAAATTGTTCCTCCGCCGCCAAGCGACTCATGCAGAAGAAAATTCAACGCGTATAAATTAGGAAGTTCGTAGCGCTCAACCTTACCCTGGCAAATACCGTGAAAATATTCCTTCACTTTCTCAACGGTCAAATACTTTGCCAGCAAAGGATAATACTCGGGCTTGCGGGCAATAACGCCGACGTTGCCTGTGTCACCTTTGTCGCCTGAGCGTGCGTGAGCGATTTGAAGAAGCTGAATTTTCATTGCTACAAAATGCTTACATTTCTTCCACAATAACTTTAGGAGCAACTGTGGTCTTCGGGATAAGCGATGGCCAGTACGCAATGACATCACTCGGTTTCGGCCTCCCCCCTGCGAAACCCGCAACCGACGGCGGTCCTGTCAAAATAAGCGGAGCAATTTCTTTTCCGAAACGCTCGACAGATTCTCTATCGTGGCTTCGCACTCCGATGCGCATCACGACTTCGTTCAACTCTTCATGATTTTCCGCCAACGGTCCAAAACAAGAATCGAAGCCCAAATATTCCGTACGAATTTCATCAAACGATAAATGCAAATCCTTCAATCGCGCTCTGAGAATTTCATCGGCTTTTTTCGCTTTCTCCAATGCGTCAGGCCATGCGTACGTGAGCGTGCTGAACGATGTATAGCCATCGAAATACGCCATCGAAACTTTATACGTTTCAGTTGCCGGACGTCCCTTCACACCGAAAACTTCAACGCGATTAATGCCGGCTTCGTTCAACTGAATGCTTGTAAAGTCCGCAATGCAATCGGGCGTGATATAATTTTTTGGATCGCCGATTTCATAGAGAAGCTGCTCCTTCACCGTTGCCGCAGAAACAAGTCCGCCGGTGTTTTCGTGTTTCGTGATTACAACCCGCCCATCAGGATACGCTTCCGCAATCGGAAATCCAATGTGAGCGAGATCGGGAACTGATTTCCAATCGGCAGAAAAGTTTCCGCCGCTTGCCTGGCCGCCGCATTCGAGAATATGCCCGGCAACGGTTCCAGCCGCAAGCTTATTCCAGTCATTGTTCTTCCACCCGAATTCATAAATCATCGGCGCAAGAGTTAAGCCGGTATCAGTAGTGCGTCCTGTAATTACAATTTGCGCACCTTGCTGAAGCGCTTCGACAATCGGAAACGCACCGAAGTACACATTTGCACTGATGAGATTGTTTCGGATCGAAGAAAGTTTTTCTCTTGTTTCCATATTGTCTAATGTAATTCCGCGAAAAGCG
The DNA here is from genome assembly GCA_028873075.1 of Bacteroidota bacterium. Taxonomy (GTDB): domain Bacteria; phylum Bacteroidota; class Ignavibacteria; order UBA10030; family UBA8401; genus JAJYOI01. The sequence goes on along the minus strand of JAGWND010000041.1, from coordinate 9,133 downwards.
AACGAATCAATCTCATTCAAAATATCATCGCCAAGCACAACACCGATCTTGAGTCCGGTGATGCCAAGTTTTTTCGCAACGGCAAAAATAGCATCGCGGCACGCAAGCGGATTCACTCCTCCGCCGTTCGTGATCACTTTGATATTTTTCTCTATGACATCGAGGAGAACTCCCTCAAACAAAGGAATCAAATCTTTCGCATATCCCAATTTCGGATCCTTCATTTTTTGTTTTTGAAGAATCGACATTGTTACTTCGGCAAGGAAGTCCATCATCATATAATCGATCGGTCCCTTGCGGACTTGAGCAATGGGCGCCGTTTGCAAATCTCCCCAAAATCCTTGCCCCGATGCTATGCGAACGGATGGCTTCACGTCTCTTCCACTTGTATCGCTTATTTCAACCTAATATGCAGTTCGTCAAGTTGTTTCCTATCAACTTCCGACGGACATTCATCCATCAGCGACATGCCGCTGCTCGTTTTCGGGAATGCAATAACGTCACGGATCGACTTTGATCCGGTCAGCAGCATTGCAATACGGTCGAAACCGAAGGCAATTCCTCCATGCGGCGGCGCGCCGTAGCGAAACGCATCAAGCATAAATCCGAATTTCGCTCTCGCTTCTTCCGGTCCGATGCCGAGTAATCGGAAAACCTTGCTCTGTAACTCCGGGGTGTGAATACGAATGCTTCCGCCCGCAATTTCGTTTCCGTTCAAGACGAGATCATAAGCACGCGCACGGGCTTTTGACGGATCACTATCGAGCACGTGAACATCTTCGGGCTTCGGCGACGTGAACGGGTGATGCATTGCAACATAGCGCTTTTCCTCTTCCGAATATTCGAACATGGGAAAGTCAACAACCCACAGCAGGTTGTATTTCGATTCGTCAATCAGGTTGAGGCGTTTCGCCATTTCGAGCCGGAGCGTTCCGAGAATTGTGTACGCCTTTTGCCATTCGCCCGACACAATCAGAATCAAATCGCCTGGTTTTGCCTGAGACTTTTCCGTGATTTTCAAGATCACATCTTTACCAACAAATTTTTCAATCGCAGATTCTGCACCGGCTTCAGTAACTTTCATGTAGACCAAACCGCCGGCACCGAGGCTTTTTGTGAAATCAACAAGGTTATCCATTTGATTGCGTGTGTAGCTCGCGCCTCCTGGTACCGTGAAACCTGCAACAACGCCACCTTTTGCAATCGTCTCTGAAAAAACTTTAAAGCCAGCCTGCGCAACAATTTCATTGTAGTTGGAAAACTTCAACTCAAAACGAAGGTCGGGTTTGTCGCTGCCATACACCTCCAGAGCATCTTTGTATGACAAGCGTTGAAACGGCGGCTCGACCTGAATCCCGAGAATTTCGGAGAAGACTCTCTTGATTAAGCCTTCCGTAACCGTTTGAACATCCGTTTCATCGGCGAACGACATCTCAACATCAATTTGTGTGAACTCCGGCTGTCGGTCGGCACGCAAATCTTCGTCGCGGAAACATTTCACAACTTGAAAATAGCGGTCGAAGCCCGAAACCATGAGAATTTGCTTGTACGTCTGCGGTGACTGCGGCAGCGCGTAAAACTTTCCCGGATGAACGCGGCTTGGCACCAAATAATCGCGCGCGCCTTCGGGCGTGCTTTTCATCAGTACGGGAGTTTCGACCTCGATAAAATTATTCTCGTCAAAATATTTTCGCGTAATTTGATACATACGATGACGTGTGAGCAAATTTTTCTGCATCGGCTCGCGGCGAAGATCGAGGTAGCGGTATTTGAGACGAAGGTCTTCGTTCGCTTCAACACGTTCTTCAATCGGAAACGGCGGCGTATCGGCTTTATTGAGTATCGTCAGTTCGTTTGAGAGAATATCAATCTCGCCTGTTGCAATATTCGGGTTGTCCGTTCCTTCTGGACGCCTTTCCACTTTACCTGTTACCGAAATCACATATTCGCTCCGCAAATCTTTTGCGAGCTGATACACGTCTTCATTGTGCTGCGGACCAAAGACGACTTGCGTTTTACCGTAGCGGTCACGCAAATCAATAAAAATTACCCCGCCCAAATCGCGTCGTCGGTCAACCCAGCCCGTCAGCGTAACTGTTTTACCGATATCGTCTTTGCGTAATGCACCGCACGTGTGAGTTCGCTTCTTATAGGTCATAAAAAATAGTCTAAGTTGAAAAAAAATCCCTCAGGCGGGGATTTCACACATTCACTCCCAAGGGGATGCCCCTGGCAGTGAACTTTCAGCGAAAGAAATATAGAAATTTTTGACAGAAGATTCAATGAATGATGATGCAAATTTCTTGCAACACAATTCCAAATGTGCTATCTTCATTTGAATAATTAAGAATGAAAGTCACACGAAAAAATACCGCCGGTGTGCCGGCTTCCCGCTTTTCAAATGTGCAACAGCAAGTGTTGCCTTTGCAATGTGCGGCAAAAGCAATCGCCGGAATTGCCGACGATAGATCGTTTCAAAATTCTCAATAATCTTATTCACATTGAAATATGATGCCCCGCCGAGGTCGGGCTGAACATTATCATGATCTCTCACACCGGACGCCTCCATCAATTCCTTTTCCCTTCGCTCGTGTGGAAGATTTCTTCACCTCATATTTTTCTGACGTTTGACGACGGTCCCCATCCCGAAGCGACCCCGGCGGTGATGAAAGTTCTCTCACGGTATCAAATTCCGGCAACTTTTTTTCTGAGCGGAAAAAATATAGCAGATAATCGTTCTCTCGTGCACGATATGAATGAGCAGCGCCACACGATCGGCAGTCACGGTTACCATCACAGCCGCGCATCGTTTCTTACGCTTCAAAATTCAACAAAGGAAATTGTAAAGACGGAAAAAGAAATTGCCAGCGTTGTTCCGCTTCATTCGCGCCTGTTTCGTCCGCCCTATGGTTTTTTCACATGGAGCACAATCCGAGCCGCACGTGCCTTGAGGTACGAACTTGTCATGTGGACGGCGCTCACGGGTGATTTTCGTTCGTGGAGCGACGAGCGGATTATCGCAAATACAGTAAAAAAACTGTCGAGCGGCTCCATTCTCGTTTTTCATGATAACGAGCAGACAAAAAAGAAAATCGCTTCTCTCCTCACCCAATGTATCGAACGCATCCGTGACCGCGGTTTCAGTTTCAGCGCAATTGGACATGACAACGATTGATTTCATTTTTCTTGCGGCATGCACACTGTACATAGTCCAAGGAACTATTTTGATTTACGGTGCAACGCGTGCAAGGTATAAAAAAAATCTTGGCAACGAGCCGTTGCTTTCCGTCGTTGTGGCGGCAAGAAATGAGGAAAAAAATATCGAACGCACGCTTGCTTCGCTCTCCGCTCTCGATTACCCGAAGCAAAAATTAGAAATCATCGTTGTGGATGACTCCTCAACCGATGCTACGCTGAAAATCATGCAACGGTATTCCGGCCGATTTTCGTTTATCCGCACGATAACGGCAAAGCAACCGGAAAGCCATTTGCGAGGAAAATCAAATGCAATTTCCCAAGGCATTGATATTTCCCGCGGCGAAATTATTATGTTAACGGACGCAGATTGCGCGGTGCCTCCTTCATGGGCAAAAGCCGCAATGGAATATTTTGATGATCAAACCGGTGTCGTTGCCGGGTTGACATTGCTTGAATACACTTCGTGGTTCGGCGGAATGCAATCGGTGGATTGGACATTCATTCTTGCCATCGCCGCATCAACAATGTCGCTGGGAAATCCGTTGAGCTGCATCGGCAATAATTTTTCCTTCCGGCGAAAAGCGTACAACGAAGTCGGCGGGTATCGTGGAATCAAATTCAGTGTCACCGAAGATTATGCCCTGTTTAAAGCGATTACAGGAAGCGGCAAATGGAATTACAAATACCCGCTTGATGAAGAAACGTTGGTGTTGAGCCTACCTTGCGGTACCGTGAAAGACCTATACAGACAGAAACGCCGATGGGGAGTCGGCGGAAAAGACATGCGCTTCAGCGGAATGCTGATCATGGCAGTGAGTTTTTTCATGCACGCACTCTTGATCACAGGTTATGTTCTCGGAATTGCTTGGCAGCTTCTGCTTTCCGGCGTGCTGCTAAAATTGACTCTTGATTTTTTCCTCGTTCTTGTTCCATTGAAGCAGGTCCATAGAACTGATCACTTGAAATATTTCTTCGCATTCGAACTCTACCTTTTCGTTACAGTGATTGTGCTGCCATTTGCAGTGTTTTTCGGCGGAGATGTACTTTGGAAAGGGCGACGATATTAAACAAAGGAAACTGCAAAATAAAAAAACCGTTGAAAAGAAACGAATAGTCATAGCACCGCTTGATTGGGGTTTGGGCCACGCAACGCGATGCATCCCGATCATACGAGAATTGCTCGTGCGCAGGATTGATGTGGTCATTGCCGCTGACGGCAGGACGTACGACTTGCTGAAGAAAGAATTCCCCTCCGTGACGCTTTACCGCCTGCCCGGATTTTCTCCGACATACAACGAAAAAGGCGCGTCCGCTTTCCACATGATACGACAACTCCCTATGCTCATCAAAGCAACGATCGGCGAACATCGGGCGATACAACGGCTAATAGAAACGGAGAAGATTGATTCGGTAATTTCCGACAACAGGTTCGGACTTTTCACTACAAAGGTTCCAACAGTCTACATTGTTCATCAGATTCGTATTCTCATGCCCCACCGGCTGCGGATATTCGAATGGGCTGTGTATTATATTCATCAATATATCATCAAGAAATACACAGAATGCTGGATTCCAGATTACAGTGGAAGCCGCAATCTTTCCGACAAGCTCGCACATTCATTCCCGTTGCCGTCGAATGCAACGTTCATCGGCCCGCTCACGCGCCTGCGTGCTGAGCCATCGCACTCCAGCGTAACGTCACGCCTCGCGGGAAAAAAATCAAAGAAAATGAAACGCAATGTGCTCGTCATCTTATCGGGACCTGAACCCCAGCGAACAATTTTCGAACAACTGGTGACTCGGCAACTTATGCAATCGGACTTCAGCGCACTGATTGTGCAGGGGATTCCGGAAACAAATGAAAAGCGCAAACTTTCCCCGAAAATAACAATTGTCTCAATGCTTTCAGCCGAAGAACTCCGTCGTGAAATTCTTGCTGTTGAAATAGTACTTTCTCGTTCCGGCTACAGCACTATTATGGATTTAGCCGCTCTCGGTAAGAAAGCAATCTTTGTCCCGACCCCCGGACAAACAGAACAGGAATATCTTGCAGCACATTTTCACGAGACGAAGGTTTGCTTTTCAATGAACCAGCACGATTTCGATCTGCAGCGCGCCGTAGAGGCGTCTAAGGAGTTTCGCGGTTTTATCGCAACAGAAATGACTGAACCGCAATTGCCGAAAACCATTGCCGAATTTCTCACACGATTGCAGGCTGCATAATGCCGATATTTTTCCCGACATTGTTGTACGCTGAAACGCACTACCGCTTCAAATATTTTTTCAGCCTTCTGAAGAAACGCGAGCCGGAAATTCTTGCCGACCTCCCGTACCGGCTGGAGCCGACAGCAGAACTGCCGATTCTTCTCCTTGTTAAAGATGCGCACCATTACCCGATCGAATTGGTCTCGGCATCGGCAACAATAGTTCGTGAAGCTGATAGCAAACAAATCTCTCACACTATTGTTACTAACAGCATTTCGATTAACGAACCGCTTTGGTGGAAAATTGTCAATGTACCATGGTCGCCGGCATGGAAAAACTCATTCGGCTTTTTTTCTATTGACATTCGTTTCGAATACAAAATCAACAAGAAGCTTCGGCGATGCAGAAACGATAATTACAGGACGTCTTCGAAAAAAAGCTATCGTGTTTTTCGCTCTGCCGATCCGCTTCCCTCGCTTTCCGGATGGATACAGGGCGATGTTCACACGCATTCCTCCTATTCGAACGATCAGGTAGAATTCGGATCTCCGGTCGAAGCATCCGTTGAGCTTTGCAAAGCGATGGGGCTTTCATTTTTCTGTGTCACGGATCATTCATACGATTTAGACGATCGTATAGACAACTATCTTGTGAATGATCCTGATGTGCCGAAATGGAAATCTCTGCAGAAAGAAATTGATGCGATCAATGCTCGAGAAAAAAATTATTTTGCCGGATCCGGGGACAGCGGCGAACGATGGTTGCACACACAGGCAGAGCACACAATCAGTGAAGTGCTGGAATATAAGAAACACACCACTGCCGCGTATGCTGCTCATCCCGCAGAACCCGTACCCCTGCTTCAACGAATTTTTGTCGGCAGAGGCGAATGGACGCTTGACGATATGCGCCATGAGAAGCTGAACGGGCTGCAAATTCTCAACGGCGAAACAGGGGAAACATTCGAGCGCGGGCTGTCGACGTGGAAAAAACTCCTGCTCGAAGGAGAACGGCTGTACATTGCAGCGGGCAACGATGCCCACGGAAACTTTAATCGCTTTAGGCAGATCAAAATCCCTTTTGTCAAAATTGTTGAAGCCGATAAACAGCTTTTCGGGAAAATGAGAACTGTAGTCGAATGCAGTAACAGTTCGGAAGAAAATATTGTCGAAGCGCTGCGATCAGGCGCCGCCATGATCACCAACGGACCGGTTGCTGTTTTTCATTGTCACCGGATGAAAAATGAATTAGCGATCACAGTTCGCGGAATTTCGACAAAAGAATTCGGCGCGTTCACCCGCTGTATTATCTATTCCGGACGCAGCGGCGGAACAGCAGAAAAAATCTTGTTTCGGGCGGACCTGCAAAAAGATTTTCAGTTTGAATTCACCAAGAGGTTCGATGCTTCTGACAACGTCGCGCCCCATTATATTCGGTTTGAAGCATTCACACACGGCGGGAGCGGAATAAATGAAAATGGTTTTTGTTTCACAAATCCGATGTGGCTAACTGCGAAGAGATGAACGATGAAGAACAAAGTTTCTCTTGTCACATTTCCGCCGGTACGCAAAACAAGAAAAGCGTCGTTCCCGAATGTGAGCGCCGCTTTTCTCGGGAATCCGCTTACCGAAATCCATCCTAAAAAATGGATTCCCGCCTTTGCGGGAATGACACCGTTCCGTTTTTTGCTGTTTAAAAAGTCGTTACGCATAACATCAATGACGTTAGCATCAATACTAGTTGTGCACGTGTGCTTTGCAGCATCTGACGATACCGCAGGGGTGTCGTTCGTTTCTTCCGGGCTGCTCTTCAAGCCTCTCGTTGCAAATACCTTCGAGCCTCGCGTCGGTTTTTTTTCAGAGGTGAACGATAATTTATTTCGATTAGATATAGGAAATTCGATCGATCTGCTGCACTATCGCTTCTCCAGCGAGAGAGCTGACATGGCGCTCGGGATGGATTTCTTTACTTACACGCAGTTGCGGGGCGAACGGCACTTTCATTTTCCCGTCAACACGGTTGATTATTTTTTTGGGATCAATGTGAGCGGGGAAAAAGAATTATCTTGCGGGATGGTCTCTGCACGATTTCGGATCAGCCACATCAGCGCACATTTTGTGGACGGACATTATGACGGCACACTTGCCTCATGGCGGGACCGCCGTTACCCGATTGTCTACAGCCGAGAATTTCTCGACCCGGTCATTTCTTTCGAACCGAAAGCAGTTCCTTCGCGGGTGTATGCAGGAGCAACATATCTTTTTCATGTTGATCCGGCATGGTTACCGAAATTATCGGGATACGCCGGAGCTGAATTCTATGTTCCGTCCCATCTGTCGTTGACCCCGTACATTGCCTATCAGGCAACGTTCATGAAAATTTATACAACTGCGGTGCGGCACAATGTTCAGGCAGGAATAAAAATCGGAGAATTCAAAGGTCGAAGCTTAGATATTTTCCTTTCATATTTTTCAGGTTACAGCATTCACGGTGAATATTTTGATGTGCAGGAAAAGTACACCGCGCTCGGGTTTCTCATCAACTTTTGAGAGCAATTCTGTTCCATGAAATAAAAATCCCGTAGCGCGCGCTCCAAAACGCCACGGGATTTTTCCCAACTTCACAACCAAACTTACTGCTGATCAGCCAAATTATATTCACGTGCGCTTGCAATGCCGAGCCGCCGTAATTTATAGCGCAGTGTTTGCTCTGTCATTCCTAAAAATGTCGCGGCTTTCGATTGATTCAACCCGAAGCGGTCAAGCGCGCGCTCAATAATTCCTTTCTCAATCTTGTCGAGTGAATTATTCAGCACAAATTCCCTCCCGCTCATAATATTGTTGATCATCTTGACGACTTCGGTCTTTTCATCAACGAGTTCAGGCGGGAGCGCAAATCGGCCGTCTTGTGAGAACAGGACAGATTTATCAACAACTGCTTTCAATTCACGAATATTTTCCCTCCACGGCTGGCGAACTAAAACATCAATAGCGTTGATATCGAGAACAATATCGTTCAATCCTAATTCATGGCTGATTTCGCCCACGAAATGCTTCACCAGAAGAGGAATATCCTCCGGTCTCGTTCGTAGCGGAGAAATGGATATTGTATCAACTTTTGCAAGCTTTTCTGCAAGCTCGGGGAGTAATTTTCGGCGCTCCTGTAATGCCCGAACATTCTCTTTCATCGTAACGATCAAACGAACATTCACTTGAATGTCCTTTGCCGAGCTCATGCGCCGCGTCGTGCGACTGTTCATGAAGTTCAGCACTTTCATTTGATTACGGTACGATGCTTCCTCAAGCTCCTCGATAAGAACAGTTCCGCCGTTTGCCAATTCAAACAGACCCCGCTTTGTCGTGTACGGCAGTTTTTCCGCGCCACGGTCGAACCCGAAGAGCATCGGCTCTACTTCTTTGTCATCTACGACGGAAAGATTTATTGACATGAACGGTGCCTCCGTGCCGCTGGCAGCATTGAAATGATGAATGTTTCGTGCCACTGCTCCTTTGCCGATGCCCGACTCACCAATGATGATAACATCATTGCGTGACCGTGAATATTTTTCTATCAGCTTGCGCAGTCCTTCTATGGCTTCGCTTCTGCCAATGATGGGGTACTGCATCCCTTGTCCGTCTTTTTTATTGTTGGTCTGTTTCATGGTGCTTCTTCCTCTTTTTTGAGGTTGAAAAAATTTTGTTCAGGAGCTTTCCAAATAGTGAGTTATTTT
>JAGWND010000040.1 GCA_028873075.1 Bacteroidota bacterium | reverse complement strand
AAGAACACTTCGGAAGAATTTTCCGCAACAACGCCGTGATGTCGGCAATGGGCATCACGCAGATTGCCGCCATTATGGGACCGTGCGTTGCCGGCGGCGCATATCTGCCGATTATGAGCGATGAAGCGATGATCGTTGATAAAACCGGAAGCGTTTTTCTTGCCGGATCGCATTTGGTAAAAGCCGCAATCGGCGAAGAGATTGATAATGAGTCGCTTGGCGGCGCGACAGTCCATTGTGAAATTAGCGGCGTCACCGATCACAAAATGGAAAACGACGATGCATGTCTGAAAAAAATCCGCAGCATCATCGGCAAGCTCGGACACAATTCTGCTCCACCGTTTGACCGGACTTCTTCTGCAGCGCCGAGATTCGATCCGCAGGAACTGTACGGCATTATCACGCCGGAAGGTAACAAGCCGTACGACACGTATCAGATTCTTGCGCGCATTTTCGACAACGGCGAATTGGACGAGTATAAAGCCGACTATGGAAAGACGATCATCACGGGTTATGCGCGCGTTGACGGATGGGCTGTCGGCATTGTGGCAAACCAGCGTTCAATTGTGAAAACTTCAAAAGGCGAAATGCAGGTCGGCGGCGTGATTTACAGCGACAGTGCCGACAAAGCGGCGCGCTTCATTATGAACTGCAATCAGAAGAAAATTCCGTTGGTCTTTTTTCAGGATGTGACCGGATTTATGGTGGGAAGCCGCGCCGAGCAAGGCGGCATTATCAAAGACGGCGCCAAAATGGTGAACGCGGTTGCAAATTCCGTCGTGCCGAAATTTACGTTCATCACCGGCAACAGTTACGGCGCCGGCAATTATGCGATGTGCGGGAAGGCGTACGATCCGCGACTGATTGTTGCGTGGCCCACGGCGCACATTGCGGTGATGGGCGGGAAACAGGCGAGTGAAACGCTTCTTTCTATTAAACTGCAGGCAATGGAAAAGGGGGGAAAGAAGATTTCGCAAACCGAACAGAAGAACGTGCTCGAAGAAACCCAATCGCGGTACGACGAAGAACTCGATCCGCTATTCGCCGCTTCACGATTGTGGGTTGACGATGTGATTGATCCGCTTTCAACGCGCAGCATCATTTCACGCGGCATTGTGATGGCATCGAACAACCCGCATATTCCGCTGTTCAACCCCGGCGTGATACAAGTGTGACGAAGCGTTCTCTGTGCATTACGACCGGGATTGTGCTTTTTTTGTGCGTGCCGCACTCTTTGCATTCCCAGTATGATGATACTCTCCGGGTTGATGAAAAATGGAATTATTCTGTTGAGGGCCCTCCCTTTTTCAGCATCGAGCATTTTCTTCCAAAACTTTTTCGGCATGAAGCGGAATTGAAACGCTACATCCGCGATCCGCGCTTTCTTCAACTGCGCCGCGCGTACGGCGACACAATGGCAATTGATGCAGTTTTTGAGCGTGCAACGATGCTCGCCGACGGGAACATGAGAACGGCGCTGTGGCTCAGCGCGTTTGCAACGATGGATCATTTCCGTGTCGGCGTCGAACTTCCCTTGCTCGGCGTGCTCTCGATTCCGCTTACTACAGAATCGCGCGAGCAATTCCGCATTCGCTATTTACATTTACCGCGCCGCGTGCTTCCGGACAGTATCGGGGAAAAAGAGAATGACCGCGATAAACTGCAGCACTTTTTCGGCTCAGCATATTTGACCTACGTGGCCGATTCGAAAGCTCTTGCAAACGATTTCGGGGATTTTGTGGAACAGGAAGAGCCGAAAATCATTGTCGGCGGGGAAAACGATGACCGTGATAAGTTTGCAAATCATTTGGGGCAGCAATTCGGGATGGAACTGCTTGACGGAGATGACGTATTGCCGTCAGACGTGTTGCGGCGCGACGGAGCGGTTTCGCCGCGATGAAAAACATTGACGATGTCGAATGTACAATTATCGAATGCAGTAGGCAATCGTCAATTGGAAATTGTCAATTGTAAATTAAATGTTGCTGTTGCCGATCTCGTTTTATTTTTTTAGAATGTAATCAAGATGAATGCCGTTAAAACAATTCTTATCCTTGTCATCGTGACAATGTGCATCGGCTGTGATCAAGCGACGAAACATTTGGCGAAGAATGAGCTCGCATTTTCATCGCCGGTAACTTTGTTCAAAGGCGCCGTGAGTATTGTCTACGCCGAGAACTCCGGCGGCATGCTGAGCTTGGGTGAAAGCCTTTCCGACGGAATGAGGTTTTGGCTGTTGACGGTGTTCACCGGATTTGCACTGGCCGGTTTGGTGATGTTTCTCTTTTTCTCGAGCCGCTTGGATACGATGCAGACCATCGCGCTCTCGCTCGTTGCCGGCGGGGGATTCGGAAATTTGATTGACCGCATGATGAACGGCGGTAGGGTGATCGATTTCATTACAATTCGAATTGCCGGAATGCACAGCGGCGTTTTCAATTTTGCCGACATTGCTATTACCACTGGTGTGTTTTTGATGCTGATCGCAACGCGACGGCAGAGGGAGAGAGCGAAGGATAAGAGGCACCCTTCGGTTGCCGCGTAAATTCACCCGCAGCGATATCATTTGCCATTCAAACATTTTTTCTTTCTCACCGTTGTTTTTTGTGAAAAGGAAAAGTATTTTGTCGAAGGCCCGTTGCTGTCTGAAAGGTTGAACGCCTCGCCGTTCTTTGCGGGTCGGCATCATTGCAACGGGATTTCTTTCTCAGCTCAAATTCCGGAGAAAGTTTATGGATCAAGTTGGTATCGTTCGCTCAGCGGCAAAAAAATTATCCGAGGTAACATCCTCGCAATCCGTTTTTATAGGCTTCGACGGATTCGTTGATGAAATCATCCATCTCGTGAGCGAGCGGCAGGACGCCGACCGCTTCACACGCATCGAAACAATATCCGCTTTTGCTGAACGTGTTCAGCAAGCCGCGGGTAAAAGCACAAACATTGAATTGGTTGTGAAACAAATCAAGCTGGGCGGCAACGGTCCGATTATGGCGAACGCGCTGGACTCGCAGGGATACTCGATTATTTACTGCGGTGCGCTGGGGAAAGACCGCATTCACCCTGTGTTTGAAGAGCTTGTGTCACGCTGCAAAAAAGTGGTCTCGTTCGCCGATCCCGGTCATACTGATGCGCTCGAATTTTTCGACGGAAAAGTAATGATGGGGAAGCTCCAATCCATTCGTGATGTCCATTGGAAAGGATTGATGCAAAAAATTTCTCCCCAAGAGCTTCTGCCGTTGTTAAGCGAGGTATCACTTCTCGCATTTGTGAATTGGACAATGCTTACATCTTCCGAGACGATTTACACCGAGTTGACAAATCTTTTAGGCACAATTCCACAGCGCAAAACCGTTTGGGTTGATCTTGCCGATCCGCGCAAGCGCACACAGACCGATATCCGCAGCGTTATCAAGCTTCTTGGTACAATGCAATCCACCGCCGACATTTTTCTCGGCTTGAATGAGGAAGAATCCGACCAGATTGCAAACGTGCTCGGCATTTCTTCTGCGGAGAATATTCAGGTACGGGCCGACAAAATCAGGAAAGCGGCAGGGGTTCACATGGTCATCATTCACCCGGTAAGAAGTGCCGCCGTGGCAACGGCAGCGGGAACGTTCGGGCTTACCGGTCCGTACACGTCTACCCCGCAATTGACAACAGGGGCTGGAGATAATTTCAATGCCGGGTTCTGCAACGGATTTCTTGCAGGGCTTAGTCCGGCAGAATGTCTTGCGTGCGGCGTCGGCACGTCGGGATTTTATGTGCGCAACTGCCGTTCTCCGAAGCGCAGCGAGCTGGCCCAGTTCATGCAATCGTGGGCAGAGGTGAATTGTGGAGACATTTGATCTATCGCTGATCGTTTCCCGCTTAACGCAATTGGAAAAAGAATCACGCCGCTTGGAGCCGGACAGTGCTCTCCGGAAAAGCGTGCTGAAGCGCGCAGAACAACATGCAGAAGAATTTTTGCAGAACCTTGATTCAATGCCGATGTATGTTGAGGACAAGAAAACGCATGCTGCTGCATTCCGTTCTCCGGATTTCGACAACGCGGTTGACATTGATGGCGCACTGCACATTTTGAGGGAAGATGTTGATTGCCCGGGCTTAAATCCGGCATCGGGGAAGCATTTAGGCTACATTCCCGGCGGCGGAATTTATTATTCCTCGGTTGCAGATTACCTTGCCGCAGTTACAAATCGCTATGCGGGGGTCTTTTTTGCGTCGCCCGGGGCTGTACGAATGGAGAATGTGCTGCTTCGCTGGATGGCAGAGATCGTCGGCTATCCGGAAACCGCGGCGGGCAATCTTACTTCAGGGGGAAGCGTCTCAAATCTCACCGCCGTTGTTGTTGCACGTGATGCGCATGAAATTTCCGCGAAAGATTTTTCCCGCAGCGTAGTGTACCTCACTTCACAAGTGCATCATTCGGTTGAGAAAGCGCTGCATATTGCCGGGCTTGGTGAATGCACGAAACGGAATATCCCCTGTGATGAACATTTTAAGATGAAGCCCGATGCGCTTGAAGCGGCGATCGTCAGCGACAAGAAATCCGGTTTGCACCCGTGGCTTGTTGTTGCATCGGCAGGCTCGACGGATGCCGGCGTTGTGGATCCGCTTGCGGAGATTGGAGAAATTGCCAGCCACCACGGTGTGTGGTATCACATCGACGGTGCCTATGGCGCGTTCTTTACATTATGCGATGAGGGGAAAAAAATCCTTCGCGGTATTGAAACTTCCGATTCGTTAGTGATGGATCCGCACAAAGGGTTATTTCTTCCGTACGGCTCAGGCGCAGTTCTTGTGAAAGACCGCGCCCATGCGCTCCGCTCGTTTTCCCAGCGTGCAAATTATATGCAGGACGCGTTTGCGCCGCCCGACGAACTTTCTCCCGCCGATGTTTCTATCGAGTTGTCGAAACATTTTCGCGGTTTACGCCTCTGGCTGCCGTTGAAACTGCTGGGAGTTGCTCCGTTTCGTGCGGCGCTCGAAGAAAAAATATTGCTTGCGCGGTACTTTTTTGAAAAAATTCAAACGCTGCCGAATGTTGAAGTTGGTCCCCCTCCCGATCTTTCAGTCGTGACGTTTCGTTTTGTCCCGCTGCACGGCAATGCGGATGAATTTAACAAGCGCCTGGCGGATGAAATCCGGTTGGACGGCAAAGTATTTTTTTCTTCAACAATGCTTCATGGAAAATTCACTCTTCGCTGTGCCGTCCTTGCGTTTCGGGTACACCGGCCGGTGATTGACGAAGCGCTTGATATTCTAAGAAAAAAATCCGAATACTTGATGAGGAGCACATAAATGTCGAATGAGAATACTCATATTGCCGAACAACTGCGTCTGGCGTACGAAGGCGAAGCGTGGCACGGTCCTGCTCTGCGCGGGCTTCTTGTCGGTGTGAATGCAAAACAAGCGGCGGCAAAGCCGATGCAGAATGTTCACAGCATTTGGGAAATTGTCCTGCACATTACAACGTGGCAGAGTGTCGTGCGGAAACGGCTCGCCGGTGAAGCGGTTGAACCTACCGAGGAAGAAGATTGGAAGTCGGTGATTGACAGCGGCGAATCTGCGTGGAAGAAAACAATTATGCTTTTGGAACAAAGCCTTAATGAATTGCTGAACGCCGTTTTGCAATTCGATGAATCGCGGCTTGAACAGACTGTTCCCGGCAAAGACTATTCCAACCGTTTCATGATATTCGGCGTGCTTCAACACAATCTGTATCATACGGGGCAAATTGCGCTGCTGAAAAAATTGTAGGTCGAAGCGCCGCGTCGACCTACAAAGGTTGGGTGTGTTGATTTTCAATAAGGATTTGCTCAAGTTATCCGAAGGATCCCTTTGGGACACGGAATGAAACTTTAGAAGCATATCTCGGAAAGGAATTTTCATCATGGTTACAGCACTCGTGTTATTGACGGTGAAAAGAGACAGCATCAATAAAGTAGCCGAGAAGCTTGCTGATACCGATGGTATCAGCGAAGTATACTCGGTCGCCGGGAAGTACGATCTGGTTGCAGTGATCCGCGTGAAAGATAACGACCGGCTTGCGGAAATTGTGACCGACAGCATCCGGAATATCGAAGGTATTGAATCGTCGGAAACACTCATCGCGTTCCGCGTTTACTCTCGCCACGACTTGGAAAGCATGTTTGCTATCGGACTTGCCTAGCGGCAGGCAGGCTTGAATGATTGATATTTCTCATAAAATAAAAACACTGCGGACAGCAGTTGCGCAAGCAACGCTGAAAGTTTCTCCTGAAACGATCACACGCATTCAGCACAACAACGTTCCTAAAGGAAATCCGTTGGAGGTGGCGAAAGTTGCGGCAGTGCAAGCAGCGAAACATACGAGCGGAATTATTCCGTATTGCCACCCGCTGCCGGTTGATTTTGTCGGTGTGGAATTTGAGATGAACAAGCATGTTATCGAAATTCGTACAACAGTGAAAGCGAT
Organism: Bacteroidota bacterium; assembly: GCA_028873075.1. Classification (GTDB taxonomy): domain Bacteria; phylum Bacteroidota; class Ignavibacteria; order UBA10030; family UBA8401; genus JAJYOI01. The sequence continues at coordinate 12,387 of JAGWND010000040.1, read as the reverse complement.
TTACAAAACAGGCGTAGAGATGGAAGCGCTGACCGCAGCCTCCGTTGCGGCGCTGACGATGTACGACATGCTCAAAATGTTCGATGACGAAATGGAAATTACGGGCGTGAAGCTCGTCAGCAAAACAGGCGGGAAGTCGCAGTTCGGGAAACCGGTTTCCGCATCTCTTCGTGCGGCGGTGCTTGTGCTTTCCGATTCTGTTTCGGCAGGGAAAAAAGAAGACAGTTCCGGCAGGCTTATTCAGGAACGGTTGAAAAGTTTCGGCGTGAAAGTTACGGACTATAAAGTCATTGCAGACGATCGCGAAAGAATTGAAATACAGTTGAAGCAATACGCCGATAAACAAAAGCTCGATCTTGTGGTAACAACCGGCGGTACCGGATTCGGTCCGCGCGACAATGCCCCTGAAGCAATCGCGCATGTCATTGAGCGTGAGGCGCCGGGAATTGTTGAGACGGCTCGCGTGTACGGACAAGAGCGGACGCCGCTTGCGATGCTTTCACGGGCGAAAGCTGGTGTTCGCGGAACGACGCTGATTATCAGCATGCCGGGATCTCGAAAAGCTGTTGCCGAATCGCTCGACGCGCTGTTTCCGGCAGTGCTCCACGCGTTTGCGATGATCGCAGGCGGTAGTCATTAAATTCGAAATTCTGAGTTCTAACTCCTAATTGCTCCAGAGTTTTTGCTGTTTTTCGAAATTAGGATTTTGAGTACACAATACAAAATTTTATTTGGTTGTATGATAGATTTTGAAACTGCCGTCAGCGAGGTGCTGCGGCAGACATACGCGTTGGAGACACGGACGATTCGTTTGGCTGATTCGTGCGGCTACGTGTTAGCTGAAAACGTCATCGCTCGGGAGCCGATACCGCTGTTCGATTCCACTTCCGTTGACGGGTATGCAGTTCATTCCGACGATATTATCTCCGCGGTATCGTCCTCATCGGTGAATCTTGCCGTGCAGAGCACGGTGCAGGCGGGGGATTCGCGCGTGCTTCATCTCAAGCGCAATCATGCAATCAAAATTTTTACCGGTGCGCCGATGCCGCTCGATGCCGATGCAGTTGTCATGAAAGAATTTGTGAGCGAAGAGAACGGCAAAGTTTCGTTTCACGAACCGGCACATCCGGGAGAAAACGTCCGGAAGCGGGGGGCAGAGTTTTCCGAAGGGGCGGTGGTGTTTTCTGCGGGCACGTTGATCACGCCGCCCGTGATCGGCATGCTCTCCGTTCTCGGATACCTGAGCGTTGATGTGTACCGCAAACCGAAAGTTGCGATCGTGATCACCGGAAACGAGCTGCGCGCCCCCGGTTCCCGGCTGAAGAGAGGAAAAATCCGCGATGCAAATTCATTAACACTTGTGAATGTTCTGCGCATGCTTGCCATTGTGCCGGTGTTCGTCGTTCCTGTGCGCGATGCAAAGAAAGCAGTGTTGTCGGTCATGAAGAAGGCGCTGAAAAAAGCCGACGTTATCATTTCGACCGGTGGTGTTTCGGTCGGAGAATATGATTTTGTTCGGGACGTGATGGCGGAATTGCATGTGCAAACGATTTTCTGGCGCGTTTCTCTCAAACCCGGCAAACCGAATTACTTCGGCACCAAAGGGAGGAAATTAATCTTCGGGCTTCCCGGCAATCCGGTCGCCGCGCTTGTCTCCTTTGAATTGCTCGTGCGTCCGGCGTTGTTGAAATTACAGGGGCTGAAAGTTGAAAACCAGATTTCCTTCCGCGCCCGCCTGACACGCGATCTCAGAAAAAAAGCGGGACGCATGGAATTCGTCCGCGCACTCTTTACAAAAAATTCCGGCAGCGAGCTTCTTGTTGCTCCGACTGCCGGACAAGATTCTCATATGATGAGCGGTCTTGCCAAAGCCAATTGCCTGATTCTCTTCCCGAAAGATGCAGAGTTCCTTCCCAAGGGCACGATCGTCGAAATTCGTATTCTTCCCTGGCAGCAGTGGTGAAAAAAATTACTCAGCGAAAGGTTGAGGGTAATGCCTGACAGGGCTTTTTGATGTCTGACATTTAGCAGGGGTGAAACGCAGATGTCGGACGGTTTGAAAAACTCCGTCAGACATCTACTCGCTGAAAAAATCAACGTTCTGCATCTTCTGAGCTTCTTCTTTTCCTATCTTCTTTTTTCACTTTCCCTTCGCAGACTTGCGAAACGTTTTGCAGCGTTTTCAATTTTCGGTAAGCAAGGAAGCGATATTTTTTTTCTTCTGCTCAAATGGAAACAGTTTCGCCACTCTTGCTGTGGCATAATAGTTGAGGATTGTGAAGGGAAAGTTTTTCAGTTATGAAACACACATCGGATACATACCATCAACACGATACCATACTCATCCATTCGGCGGACCCGGATTTGACGAAGAGCCTTTCGATTGTACTGCAGGATCAGTTTACCATTCTCACAACAGAAACAGTAGCCGAGCTTTCACTTTTGCGAGAAAACAGCACTATCTCTCTTATTGTCGTTGATCTTGAGAAAGCAATTCCCGAACTCCTCGATGAGCTTGAACGCTGGCGGCAAGCGGCTCCCTCTGTTCCCTTGGTTGTGTTGTATGCGTTCCGTGTGACAAAGCCGAATTGGGAAATCTCCATTCGCACGCTGACCTCTCATCTGCTCTACAAGCCGGTGCAGATAGAACAAATTCTTGATGCTATCGCGGACAGCATTCCCGGCTGGTCGGTGTCGATCCGCCGTTCCATGCCGAAGCCGAACAAACATTTCCGCCTTGCGTATGGCGGTCGGTAGGAAAACCCATTCCAAGTAATTCAGCAAACCGATTCCAATAGTTGGGAATCTTTTTTCATTTGAGAAAGTAATCCCGCCGTTCACGCTGAAAAATCCACCTGTTTTACGATAGAATTGGAAACTTTCTATGGCACGCATCTTGTAATACAAGCGCTGAGAAGTGTCCTTCGGGACTTGATAAGGTTAGCACATTTTAGCTGACCGTAATCTTTAGCGTAAGTATCCCTTTAGGAAAAGGAGACGGTCAGATAGTAATCTCAGCAATTTCAAAAGGAGACAACACAATGAAACGGTTGTTGTTCATTTTCACTTTTCTTCTTAGTGCAGGACTTTTTGCAGCCGTTGTTGCACAGACGGTGAACATCAAAGTGGAAGCGATGTCGCCGGCGGGACTTTCTGCAATCGGACAATCGTCATTACGTCCGACCAGCGGGTTAAAAGTGTTTGGAGAAAAAACAAAAATTTATTTTTTCGCTGATACAACCGGTTCCGGTTCAACGGCGGTAACATCATTTGCATGGTCATTTGTTTCGAAACCCGCCGGATCAAATGCAGTGTTCGACAGCAGTGCAAAGCAAGGTAACAGCTTCACAGCCGATACAATCGGTCAATATATTGTGCAGGTCTCGGTGAACGGCGGCGCGAAGACGGATGTAGATACATTTTTTGCAAGCACGTACACTGGATTTAGTTATAGTTATCCCGGTTGCGGATTGTGCCATAACTATGCCGATGACCCGATGGCAGATGAGTGGGCGAAGACGAAGCACGCTTCTGTGTACTATCGAGGACTAACAGGACAGTTGGAAGTTAATGCGGGCTATGGCGTGTACTCTACTTCATGTGCAAAATGTCATACTACCGGGTGGGATCAAGGCGCGAACAACGGCAACTTCGGATATCTTGCTCATCAGGATGGATGGGATACGACGTGGTATAAACCGTATACGCTTGTCGGCAGCTCGTATCAAATTCCGCAAGGCGATTCAACGGCTCTGAAAAATCTCCAGGAAAATTATTCGTCGCTTGTGCCAACAGCGAACATCGAATGCGAAAATTGCCACGGTCCAGGCGGAAATCATTTCGGCGACAAAACAAAAATCGGAAGAACGCTCAACGCTGGCGTTTGTTTGCAGTGTCATGATGCACCGCCGCATCATCCGATAGGAGGCATGTGGAAGCAATCTCTTCATGCGTCAATTCCAAGCGCGAGCCATGCTAATTTCACAAGCTGCTACCCTTGCCACAACGGTTCCGCGTTTGTGAAGTGGATCGAAAATAAAGCGGACCCGGGATACAACACAGCAGAAGACAATCTTGCTCCTTCCATTTCGTGCCAAGTTTGCCACGACCCACATAGCGCAGACAATCCGGCGCAGCTTCGCACCGTTTCAGTGGATTCGCTCATGAACGGCTACAAACCGACCAACGGCGGCATGGGACAGCTTTGCATGAACTGCCATCATTCGCGCTACAATGTTGCAACGAAAGTTACATCCAAGGCACCGTACTACGGTTTCAGCGATCATTACGGACCGCACCATAACCCGCAGGCGGATATGTTGTTCGGTCAGAATGCGTACGAGTACGGTCAGCCGATAGCAGGACTTCAAACGCACGGTATTGCTGTCAAAGATGCGTGCGTTACCTGTCACATGCAGGATGTCGGTTCGACAGCCAGTCCGAACCACACATGGAGTATGACAGATACAAGCGGCAACGATCTTGTCGGCGTGTGCCAGACGTGCCATGGCGCCGGCATCGCGTCATTCGATGATGTGAAAGCATCTGCCGATTACGACGGCAACGGTAAAATCGAAGGCGTGCAGACTGAAATTCAAGGGATGTTGGATAAATTGAAAGCGCAGCTCCCGAAAGATGCTGCTGGCGAACCGGTCTCTTCGATGGCTGATTCATTGAAAGTGAAAGATCATCCTGAATATGTTCGCGCGATCTACGATTATTATTTCGTGAAAGAAGACGGCAGCATGGGTGTTCATAATGCGAAATATGCTTTTGCTCTTCTTCAAGCTGCAATCGGCAGCATTACCGGAGTGCAGCCTGTTCCGGGCAGTGAAATGCCGAAGATATTCGAGCTGAGCCAGAATTATCCGAACCCGTTCAACCCGACAACGGAAATTCAATTTTCAGTTCCGCGTTCGGGACAAGTGAACCTGAGCGTCTATAACGTTCTTGGCGAGGTTGTTGCAACGTTGGCAAACGGCGAAGTCGTGCCGGGCAATTACAAAGTGCAGTGGAATGCCACGGATGCAAACGGCGGTAAAGTTTCAAGCGGTATTTATTTTTACCGCCTTGTTGTTTCGTCGAGAGGCGCCGCGAACTACAGTGTCACGAAGAAGATGCTGCTGCTGAAGTGAAAATGCAGAAATGTGCGGCACATTTGTAAAGTGAGTCGCAGCTAAATATCTCGCCACCTCCTACTTGCAAGGCGAATTCTGTGAAAAGCAGATTCGCCTTGCGGTTTTTTTGATTGAAAGTTAAGTCCGCTTCATCACGCAATCTCACCCGCTGCTCGTTGGGCGCGCTGCTTGCCATTGCGTCAGTTGCAATCGTGTTCGTCTGGCTGGGGACACAAATTGCCATCATTGGTTTTGTTTCTTGGATGCAGCTGGTAACAGAGACGCAACACTCGTCATTCTCATTCTCGCACGACAGCTTCCGAAGTCGCGCACAACATAGTTCGTCATTAAAAATTCCTTGTTCGATATTTATTATTCAGTGAGAAAATTGAACGCTGAAGTTTTTTGTAGTACCCTATGCGCCAGTGAACCTTGCTTCTTCCCAATCTTGGGAATATCTTCGAGAAATTTGAGTGTTGTTGAGAATCTCTCCGGAAAGCCCGCTCAAAAATGTTGAATTTTCTTCCAAAGGAACATCATTCTGGAGGTACTGTACTGGCACAATCCTTGCGTTTTTTTGTAGCGAGCCACCTCCTTCAAAGGAATCCCTTTGGGAAAAGGCATCCCGCATAACGGGATAAACTCTGACACCATTGATTTTTTTAGAAATCACCAATGAATTATTTTATCAAGACATCTTCACTGTTCTTTATTTCAACGTTTTTCTCCCTCACTCTTCATGCGCAATCGAAGGAAGATTGCCTAACGTGCCATTCCGATTCAACGCTGACGATGGAACGAAAGGGAAAGCAAGTTTCGATTTTTGTAAGCGATAGTATTCTTTCACACTCTGCGCACAAAAAATTGGTTTGCGTTGCATGCCACACAGGATTTAATCCTGACGACATACCGCACAAGGAACACATCACGCCGGTGCAATGTCTCGTCTGCCATCAAAACGCGCAGACGAAACATCCCTTCCATAAAACAATTCTCGCACAAGGGGGAAGCGATGCCGGCAAAATGTGCAAGGATTGCCACGGAACGCATGATGTGCAGTCGCCGAAAGCTGCCGGGACGAAGTTCAGTCCGTCACACATCGTGGAAAGTTGCGGCACGTGTCATGGAAATGAAAAAGATCATTATCTCCAATCGGCGCACGGGCAGGCGTACACTGCTCGCAACCAAAACGCGCCGACGTGTATTTCGTGCCATTCCCGCAACATCACGACTGTAACGGCGGGAATGGATTCCGTGCAGTTGAAAATTGCGCAGGAGCAGGTCTGCGTTTCGTGTCACGGCACGAGCAAGGTTTCTTCAGAAATCGGACCGACGAAAAATTTTGTGATGTCGTACGAAGCGAGCGTTCACGGTCAAGCGTTGAAGAACGGCAACGGCAAAGCCGCGAACTGCGTTGACTGCCACGGCAATCACGACATGCGGAAAGGAACCGATCCGAAGTCGCTTGTGAACAGGTTGAATATTCCGAACACGTGCGCGAAGTGTCACGGAACGATTGCGGCCGAGTACAAAGCGAGCATTCATGGAACAGCATTTTCCAACGGGAATAAGGATGCGCCTGTCTGTACCGACTGTCATGGTGAGCACAACATTCTCAACCCGGCAAACCCCAAAGCACCGACATCGCATGCGAATGTTTCGCAGCAAGTCTGTTCGAAATGCCACAGCTCGGTTGCGTTGTCGACGAAGTACGGGCTCAATCCGAACAGATTGAGCACGTTCAAAGACAGCTATCACGGTTTGGCTTTGGAAGGAGGCGCAACGACTGTAGCAAATTGCGCAAGCTGCCATACCGCTCACAATATTTATCCGTCGAGCGATCCGCGATCGAGCGTCAACAAAAATAATCTCGCAAAAACATGCGGCAAGTGTCATCCGGGTGCTAACGCGAAGTTTGCGGAAGGTCCCGTGCATGTTGTCGTAACGGAAAAACAAAATCCGCTGCTGTATTATGTTGCAACCACGTACATTGTTCTCATTATTGTTACGATCGGCGGAATGTTTCTTCACAACGTCTTCGATTTTGTGAAGAAAGCAAAGCGCAAACTGCTCATGCGGCGCGGACATCTTTCTGAAGAAGAACTCGGACACAGTTTGTATGTGAGAATGACGCTGAGCGAGCGCGTGCAGCATGGGTCGCTGGCTCTCAGCTTCATTAAGCTTGTCATTACCGGCTTTATGTTGAAGTTTCCCGATGCGTGGTGGGTTGCGCCGATCCGTTCCATCAGTCCCGCCGTGTTTGAAATCCGAAGCCTGCTTCACCGTATTGCCGGAGTTATTCTTATCGGCGCAAGCGTGTATCACATCTATTATATTTCTTTCACAGAGCGCGGAAGGAAGTTGTTTGTAGATTTGCTTCCGGGAATTCACGATCTTCACGATGCGATTGCGGTTGCGAAATACAATCTCGGCATCAGCACGGTGAAACCGCGCTTCGACCGCTTCAGCTATATCGAAAAAAGCGAATACTGGGCGCTCGTGTGGGGAACGATCATCATGGGGTTGACCGGCTCCATCATGTGGTTCGACAACACATCGCTTGGGTTGATCGGCAAGCTTTGGTTCGACGTTGCGCGGACCGTTCATTATTATGAAGCATGGCTCGCGACGCTTGCAATTATCATCTGGCATTTCTATTTCGTTATTTTCAATCCCGATGTTTATCCGATGAACCTTGCGTGGTGGAAAGGAACAATCACCGAAGAAGAAATGCATGAAGAACACCCGTTGGAGCTTGAGAGGATAAAACAGCGGGAGCTTCTTGAATCGGCAATAGGCACTGTTGAAAATCCTGTTGGAGAAAAGAGGAAAAAACCCGCAGCGAAATGAGTACGTACCGACACATATTTCTTTTCGTCAGTCTTCTTCTTGTTTTTCCTGCCGCACTTTCAGCGCAGGATAATAGCGACTGTCTCGCTTGCCACGAAGACAAAACGCTGACGAAGAAAGTCGGCGGCAAAGAGATTTCCGTTTTTGTTGATCAGTCGAAGTTAGCTTTGTCCGTTCATGCAGCAAACAAGTGTATTGATTGTCACGTGGATTTGAAAGATTCCGATTTTCCTCACAAAGAACATGTCGATAGAGCAACATGTACAAACTGCCATCAAAGTGAAAATAAAGACTATGCCGAAAGTTTGCACGGAAGAGCATCCGCGCGCGACGATAAGTTGGCGCCCCGTTGTCAAACATGCCACGGCTCGCACGAGATTGTTCCTGTAAAAAGCCCGAAGTCGGCTGTTGCGCCGCTGCAAATTCCATACGTCTGCGGAAGTTGTCACCATGAAGGCTCGCCGGTACAAGTGCAGCGGCATATTCCCCAAGCGAACATTTTAGAAAATTATACTGAAAGCATTCATGGCGAAGCGCTCTTAAAAAAGGGACTTGTGGTTGCGCCGACTTGTATTTCATGTCATGCGGCGCATAAAATTCTGCCGCACACCGATCCGCGTTCCTCGATTGCACGAAACAATATTGCGGGAACGTGTACGAAATGTCATGCGGCAATTGAAACTGTTCACAGAAAAATCATCCGCGGTGCACTGTGGGAAAAAGCGCCGCATGTCCTCCCCGTATGCGTTGACTGCCATCAGCCGCATAAGATACGAAACGTGTATTACGAGCAAGGCATGGCGGATAAAGACTGTCTGCGATGCCACGGCAATCGGGACGCGAAGGCTGCAAACGGCAGATCAATGTACGTTGATTACGATGAGCTGCAAGGATCAATGCATTCCAAAGTTGCGTGCAGCCAGTGTCATACACAAGTCAATCCTTCATTTCTGAGACCGTGTGAAGCGATTACTTCTCACGTGGATTGCACGATTTGTCATGCGGAGGTCGGAGATCAATATAGAACGAGCATTCATGGTCAGCTTTTTGCGAAGAACGATCCGAATGCACCGATGTGCACCGAATGCCACGGCACGCACAATGTGCTCGGTCACAAGAATCCGAAGTCTCCGACCTTTGCGATCAACGTTCCGTTCTTGTGCGGCAGGTGTCATCACGAAGGAAAGAAAGCCGCCGTGCGGTACACAGGGACCGAGCATAATATCATCAGCAAATATACCGAGAGTATTCACGGCAAAGGCTTGATGAAAAGCGGCATGACAATCACCGCGACGTGCGCGGATTGCCATACCGCGCATCACGAGCTTCCTCATTCGGATACTGCGTCGAGTGTCAACCCGAAAAACATCAGCAGCACGTGCGGTCAATGCCATTTTGGGATTGAGGAACAGTTCAATAAAAGCGTGCACTCGCCGTTGGTAACGAGGACCGATAAAGAGCTGCCGACGTGCAATGACTGTCACACGGCTCATTCAATTCAACGGACGGATCAGGATCAGTTCAAGCTTTCGATCATGAACACGTGCGGGCGGTGTCATACTGAAATTGCCAAAACATATTTCGACACGTATCACGGAAAGGTTTCGCAGCTCGGCTACACGAAAACGGCAAAGTGCTATGACTGCCACGGCGCGCACGATATTCTTCCGCCGTCCGATCCGCGCTCGCACCTGAGCTACCAGAACATCGTCCAGACGTGCAAGAAATGTCATTCGGGCGCCAACAGGCAATTTGCCGGGTATTTCACCCATGCAACGCATCACGATCCGAATAAATATCCATGGCTCTACTGGTCGTTTTTAGGAATGACAGCATTGCTGGTCGGGACATTCTTTTTTGCCGGCGTGCACACGCTGTTGTGGCTGCCGCGCTCGCTTCAGTATAGGAAAGAATTGAAGAAAAAATTATCCAACGATGTCTAACGGCGTTTTCCGGCGTCAGGCATCTGGGTTCATAATTTTATGAATGAGAAAAACAACAAGCTCCAGTTTCAACGTTTCACGCGTTTGAACAGGGTGCTTCACATTCTAATGATTGTCAGCTTTATCAGCCTTGCGTTGACCGGACTGACGATAAAATTTTCGTACACCGGCTGGGCGGTGATTCTTTCGCACCTTCTCGGCGGATTCGAATCTGCCGGCTACATTCATCGTTTTTTTGCGGTGGTGATGGTAAGTACCTTCATTACTCATCTTGTTGATATTGCAAGAATGAAGAAGAGAGAATACAAAACGTGGCGCGCAATGATCTTTTCGCCGGACAGCATGATCTTCAACAAAAAAGATGTACAGGATTTTATCGGCACGCTGAAATGGTTTGTCGGAAAGGGAGAACGTCCGCAGTACGGCCGCTGGACATATTGGGAGAAATTCGATTACTTCGCCGTGTTCTGGGGAATTTTTGTCATCGGTTCAACAGGTGTTACGCTCTGGTTCCCTGAGCTGCTCACCGCAATCTTTCCCGGCTGGATTGTCAATGTCGCCACGATCATTCACAGCGATGAAGCCTTGCTTGCGACCGGCTTTATCTTCACGATTCATTTTTTCAATACGCATCTACGTCCGGAAAAATTCCCGATGGACATTGTCATTTTCTCCGGCAGAACCTCGCTTGAAGAATATAAAATAGACAGGCCCGCGGAATACAAAGAGCTTGTAGAGCGCGGGGAGCTTGAGCAGCACCTTGTTGAACCGTACCCCCCGATTGTTATACGAGTGATAAAGATCTTCGGCTGGACTGCGCTGACGGCAGGCTTCGGCATCGTCCTCTGGATTATTTATGCAATGATTTTCGCATACAGGTAATGAAAAGATTTCTTCCAAAATCATTTTACAATCCCATCAGCTTTGCCGGAACGACAATTTCGGTTGTGAGCTTTTCGGTCATTGTCTTCCTCGTTGTGTTGGAAATGTTTCAGAAAAACCGCAACCCGTACATGGGCATCGTTGCGTTTCTTATTCTGCCGATTGCTTTGTTTGCCGGCGTTGCGATAATTTTTCTCGGAATGTTTCTCGAACGCCGCCGTCGGCAAAAAGACGAAGCTCTTCACAGGTATCCGCGGCTCGATCTTAACGACCCTCATCATCGCTCGGTGTTCATGTTTTTTGCAACCGCTGCCGTCGTTCTTCTGATCTTTTCCGCGTTCGGAGCGTATCAGGCGTACGAGTACACGGAAACCGTCCAGTTCTGCGGCGAAGTGTGCCACAAAGTAATGAAGCCGGAATACACGGCGTACATGTACTCGCCGCATGCGCGCGTTACGTGCGCAGAATGCCATGTCGGTTCGGGAGCGGATTGGTATGTGAAATCGAAGTTGTCCGGCGCGTATCAGGTTTATTCGGTGCTCTTCAATAAATATACCCGGCCGATAGAAACACCTGTGCGTAACCTCCGTCCGGCGCAGCAGACGTGCGAGCAGTGTCATTGGCCGAAATATTTCTACACGGAAAAGAAAATCGAGAAAACGTATTATCTTCCCGACGAAAAAAACACCGAATGGTGGATTACGCTGCTGATGAAAATCGGCGGAGGAAATTCGGAAAGCGGCCCCACTTCGGGAATTCATTGGCACATGAATATCCGCAACAAGATCACCTACATCGCGGTTGATTCCCAGCGGCAGGTGATTCCATGGGTGCAATCGGTCGGTCCGGACGGGAAAGCGGAGGTCTATCAAGTCAACGACGGATCATACACAAAAGAGCAGCTTGCACACGGAGAACGGAGACTTATGGATTGCATTGATTGCCACAACCGTCCGACTCACATTTACCGGCCGCCGAATCAATCGGTGAACGAAACGATGGCGTTGGGAGGGATCAATCCGCAGCTGCCTTCGATCAAAGAAATTTCTGTTGAGGCATTGTCGCAGCCCTACGCGACGGGAAACGGAGCGAGAGACAGCATCGGAATTTATGTCCGCGAGCAATATGCACTGCGATATCCGCGCATTGCAGAAACGAAAAAAGCCGGGATTGATTCGGCAATTGTTCAGCTTCAAAATATTTACAGCCGGAATTTCTTTCCTGAGATGCGTGTTTCATGGAAAAAATATCCGAACAACATCGGCCACTTGTACGATCCGGGATGTTTTCGCTGCCACGACGGCAAGCATGTGAGCGATGACGGAAAAGTTCTTTCAAGAGATTGCAACACGTGTCATGTGATTCTTGCTCAAGATCTGAATGATAAATTGCGTTTATCGTTGAACGGAGTAGAGTACCGGCATCCGGTGGATATCGGCACAGCGTGGAAAGAAATGAATTGCAGCGATTGCCATCACGAGCAGTAGCTGCAAGTTTTTGCCGGACAAGATTACGATGAAAAGTAGTTTCACAACAACTACGAGGTCAGCATGATGGTTTCACGTGATGATACCGCGCAAGTTCCAGAACCGAAG
>JAGWND010000039.1 GCA_028873075.1 Bacteroidota bacterium | reverse complement strand
ACTATCATTTTTTTCACCGATGTAAAAGTCCCTGCGCTTAACCTGTAGAAATACACTCCGCTCGATAATTTTCCTGCATTGAAATTTATCTCGTACGTCCCCGGCGATTTTCTTTCATTCACCACCGTCGCTACTTTTCTTCCGAGAACATCATAAACCTTTAGTGTCACAAATCGAAATTCGGCAATCGTAAATCGAAAATTTGTCGCCGGGTTAAACGGATTTGGATAGTTCTGCGACAAGGAAAACAAAGACGGAATTTCTTCGATCAACATTCCCTCGCTCACTCCGGTTGCCGTCGTGTCGGGCACAGACGGCAACCAATCGCTTGTGAACGCTGCAGAATTAGTGTTCCGCGAAAAAATATTCCCTAACGTAAATGTTGCCGCAGCAGAATCGCCAAGTTGACTCGACCACGTCACGCGCGTTGAAGGCGATGCGCCTGGTCCAGAAGAACGGTATTCTGCATACTGAGCAGGGGAGACATTCCACGCAAGCCAAGCCGCTGCGTTCAGATTTGCAGGCTCGTAGCAATTCAGAAATACCGTGCGCGGGGCACCTTGCCACGGTCTTCCGAGATAAAATGTCGTTATCGGATTTCCGTCATAGCCGATAGAGTCTGCAACGATTGTGCAGTTGCGAAACACGTAACCGCATTGAGAAGCGGCGTCCGTGCTTGCAGCGGTCAGCGTTCCGTTGTTGCGCTTCTCGTGTATAGTGCAGCTGTCAAACACGGCAATATCGCGCCCGAAAATAAAATCCACCGTCCCTTCGATGTAGCAATTTTTGTGATACAATCTCCCCGCTCCGCTTCCTCCCCACGTGTAATAGGTATCTTGATAACCGAGAAGTTTGCAATTGTAATACGCCTGCCTGTCGCCGTTTGCTCTCAGTGCAACTGCCTGCGTGCCGCTTACGCCCTGTTGAGGAGAATAGGTGTTTTGAATGGTGATGTCTGCGGCTGTGAAATCGCTTGCGTCAATGGCAACGGTGAACGAACCGCTTGTACCGGGATTTCCCGAACCGTGACTGTCAGCATAATCGCCGTATGTGATGATAGTGCTGTCGCGATCTTCGCCAAGAAGATATACATTGATCTTCGGTTTTATCAGAGTGTCCTTTTCGTGATATATTCCCTTCTTCACGAAGATCGTCCACGTACCGGTATAATTATTCGGCACATCGTTGAACGCAGCTTGCAGCGTTGTGTAGTCGCCGCTGCCGTCCTGCGCAACGACTTTTACAACTGACGGTGCCGGAGCTTGCGTAGTAAACGAATCAACATCGCCATAACCGGTACCTGCGCTGTTCGTTGCATACGCACGTACGTAGTACGTTGTGTTCGCTTTGAGTCCCGAGATGCCGCTCTTGAACGTGCCGACGCCGTTGCCATCTTCTGTTTTGCTGTCGCTCACTGTCGGATTTCCTGTTGTGTTCCAGCAAACGCCTCTCACTTTCACTGTGTCGCCGCCCCAATCCGTTACAGTGCCGCCGCTAAGTGCTGTCTTTACTAAAATATTTGTCGGAGTTGTTGTCGTGAGAGAAGGGGGAACAACAGATGCCAAAGCGCTGAAGGAAATTTCATTTCCATAAGCGGTGCCTGCGGCGTTCGCTGCGTACGCACGAACATAATATTTTTTCCCCGGTGTCAGTCCGGTGAGCGAACTGGTAAATGATCCTGTTCCAATTCCGTCTGACGTATGATTTTTCGAGAGTGACGGTGCACTTGCCGTATCCCAGCACACGCCGCGGGCGGTCACGGCACCCCCGCCGTCCGCAGAAATTGTTCCTCCGCTCGTCGCAAATGTTGTTGAAATGTACGAAGCTGCTGCCGTTGACAAAGTAGGAAGCTCGATTGCTAAACCGGTTGTCGCCCCGGAAATAAACACATGCCAAACATACATCAGCTTCGCCCATCCTTCATCGTGCGTATCATACGGATAAATTCTCAGATACAACGTCTCTCCGCTTTTCACTGTGTCGTTTAGCGAAAAAGAAAAAGGAACCAATGTGCTTGCAACTAACGCGGTATCAGAAATTAAAGAGACCTTTGTAGTGAATGTCGAGTCATAGGAACAATAAACGCCGGCTCTCAAATTGTTCGTGAAAGCGGCGCCGAGACTGAACGCAACCGAGTCAGCATAGAATGTACCGCCGACCATCGGCGAGAGCGCATACTGAACATAGCGCGTAAAATTCGGACTTGTCTCCGCAGTCCATGAATGGCTCACAGTCGTCATCCACACGCAACTGACGCCGTTGACTTGTGTATTTTGAGGATAGGTGTATAAACTGTCGCTGAATGTTTCCGTACCTGCATTGAGCAAGCCGGAGATCGTCGGAACATCGGTTCCCTTTGCAACAGAATCGGGCCACAACACTGAAGCAGGAGCAGGAATAGATGTGGTAGTTCCCGAAATTGTAAGATTCTGGACGTACAAATATTTCGTTGCGCTGACGGTGCCTGCCGGAATCCACGGATAAATTCTGACGTAGAGCGTCTCTCCGTTCATTGCTTCTGCGTGAAAAGTGTAGCTTTCCTGAACAATGGTATTCGAAGGAAGACTGTCCTGTCCCGCCAGAACAGTCGGCGATGCAAACGATGTATCGGTCGTTGCAAGAATTGTGGCGTTCATTCCCTTAATACCTTTTGCGCCGATGAGAAGCGACAGCGAAGTTGCTGCGAAATTCGTATTCGGTTTCGGCACAACTGCAAACTGAAGATAACGATTCATGTTGAGCGTGTCTTCGGGGGGCCACGTGCTGGTTCCGCCTGTATCGCTCGTGCTCGCATCCGGTTTCACTTTTAAGACATTCACGTAACTGCCGACACCTTCGTATCCGGGAATAAGCCCGCGGTATATTCCATCCGCTCCGCTAACGTTACCGGATGTAGACGACACACTCAAGCTTCCGTTAATCGCCCAGAAAACTGACGCGGAGTCTTGCGCAAATGCACTTGCCGAGCAAAGTACACCGAAAAGCACAGCGGAACAATTCCTCCACATCTTCATACTCTTCATCTCTTTTCTTCTCATCATTAGAACCCTGCGAAAGCTATAAACCTTCGCAAGGTTGTGTTTTCGACATGAGATGTAGGACGCCTTAAAGGTGTCCTACATCTTTTAACAACCTTGACAAGGTTGCGTCTTTATTTAAGCAGCAACATCTTCTCCTTGAAGACCTTGTCTCCGGCCCGCATTACGTAGATGTACATTCCGGAGGCAAACCTTGCACTGTTAAACACCACCTGATGATTTCCTGCATGCATTCTTTCGTTAACAAGCACCGTGGCTTTTTGTCCGAGAATGTTGTACACCGTGATCTGAACATCTGCATCCTTCGGTAAACCGAAGTTGATGGTTGTGGACGGGTTGAACGGATTCGGATAGTTCTGGCTGAGATAAAACTCTTTCGGAATGTCGCTCAACAAGCCCTGGACACCGACGACGACAACATGCTTGATATCGGAGGTGTCACGCGGAATGATTTCATATCCTCCCACGCCGCTTGATGAATACTGACTTGCTATGCCCACAACGTTGATCGGGTATTGCGGTTCAGTCGCACTTGCCACGTTTGTATTCGCGTTGATGTACAGCACCGCGGTATCCGCATGACCGCCATTCATCAAATAAATGCTCGCGCCGGAGCCCCACGTGCCTGAAGCTTTGTAGAGCGTATCTACTTCGATCAGCAGTCCTTCATAACTCTCGGCATTCGCAACATATTGATGCAATGTCAGGTGCATCGGCGTAGGAATCACTGCACTATTCTTTAGTATCTTAAGATGGATTGAATCCATCACCAGCGGGGTAAACTCTGTCAAGCCGTTGTACTGATCCACTTTTCCGATAATGCTTACAGAATCTCCAATAGCAAGGCTTGTTTTCGTAGAATGGAAAAGCTCAATACCTGCAGTCGCATCCTGCACGAAATAAGCAGAATGGCTTCCCTGGAAATTCGGAGATGTAATTACTCCGGTAATCTTCAAAGTATCGCCTGCGACTTTATGATCAGGCACTCCATCATGATTGTCGTCCTTCCTCGCTTCGGCAATTGTTACTGCTTGTAAGGAAACCGGCAGCAACAATTTTCCTCCGGCGTACACAATCATGCCGCTCGGCCCCAACGTAAAGGCAATTGCGTTGTTGAAAACACCGGCTTTCAGCGTTAGCGCGCCGTTGATGAGCGTCGGCTGTGTGAGAACAACGCCGAGCGTATCGTCAATGGTGAGATTGTTGAGCGTATCGGGAAGAAGTGCGCCGGTGATCTGAGCAATTTTGCCAGCGTAAACGAAATCTGTTTTCGGATTAAACGTGAGCGCGCCGGTGCTCGTCAGATTTCCGCCGATACCGCTGGTGTGCCGAGTGATGATGACAGCGCCGGAATCCGCTATGAACAGTCCGCTTCCAGCAACAACACTTGTATCAAGGTCAAGTGTGGTTCCGCTGCTCACTTCAATCGGCAAAGCTGATACAGTATTTCCATTCCCCAACAGTAACTTCTGCGTTCCCTGTTTGGCGAACACGAACCACGCATTTTTTGAGTTTGAATTCTGCGTTGTTGCATTCGACATCATAAAATCACCGTAAAGCTTCCATCGGGTTGACCCTGAACCGCTCCCCTGCGAGCCGCGGCTGACAGAAAAATTGCCGCCTGTGACATTAACGTCTCCCATTTGATTTATGACAATCACGGTGTTAGCGTTCGATGTACCATTCGAAGAGAATTGACCGCCGGAAACATTCACACTGCCGTTGATGGTAACAGTTGCGGTATCACCAGCCGCCGGCGCACACAACTGCCATCTCGACCCGCCGGTATTGACAACGGTAATATTTCCACCAATCGTATTGCCCTTCCAACCCAAATTAAGATTGCTTGATTGACTGGGGCAATTCCAAACAACATTATAGAAATTTTGATTGCCGTTGGACGGAGAGTTGCCGGTTATGCCTGTCAGCATCAGCGTGGAACCGGTGTTCCATTTTCCTGTCGGAATGGTGCCGCCGTTCATCGCGTGATTATAGACACTACCGCTTTCAAATGTTGCGGTATCGGAAACCATTAGCGTGTCGGCAGCAAGAATCGTTCCGCTGACATCCATCTTCGCCGTTTTAAGTTTTTGATTGATGTTTAACGTTGAACCTGTTGAGACCACAATGTTGGAAGCCGCAAGCGAATCGCTGAACGAAAGTGTATCGGATAACGATGCTTTTAGCACGTTCACAGTATCAGGCAGTAGTGTGCCTGTTACTTGATTCACAGAGCCATCGTATATGTAACTAGCTCCTTTTCTGAGCGTGATCGTACCAGTGTTGGTTAAGTTTCCGTCAAAACCGTTAGCAAGCATCGTTTCAATCGTGGCACCCGAATCCACAGCGAATATTCCGCTTCCGGCAAGCACGTTGTTGGCGAGATTGAGCCTCGCGCCGCTGCTTACTTCAATTGGCAGCGCTGACAACGTGTTGCCCGTTCCCAACGTTAAGTTCTGTGTTCCCTGCTTTTTGAACACAAACTTCGCTCCGGCTGAATTTGAATTTTGCGTTGTTGCGTTCGACATTGAGAAATCTCCGTAGAGATTCCATGTTGTCGTTCCAGTTCCGCCTTGCGAGCCGCGTGCAACGGAAAAATTCCCACCTGTCACACTAACATTGCCAAGAACGTTAATTGTTACGATTGTATTCCCGTTGCTGGTTCCTTGCGCTGTAAATTGACCGTTGGACATGGTAATATTTCCGTTGATGGTAACTGAAGTAGAAGCGCCCGTTGAAGGAGCGCACAACTGCCATCGTCCGGAGCCGGTGCTAACAATAGTAATGTCGCCGCCAATCGTGTTCCCGTTCCAGCCCAGGTTGAGATTCGACGATTGACTCGGAGAATTCCAAATGATGTTGTATAAGTTTTGATTCCCGTTTGAAGGAGCTTTGTTTGTAATTCCAGTAAGTTCACATGTCGAGCCTGCATTCCAAATTCCGTTCGGTAGGCTTCCGCCGTTCACAGCGTGAGTATATGTTGAGCCGCCATAAAATGTCAGCGTATCGTTCGTGATAATCGCGCCGCTGTCCACCAAAGCTCCGTAGACATTTCCTTTTGAAGAAATCGTAAGAGTATCTCCCGCAGCAACAGTGGCCGTTGCGCTGGAATCTATCGTAACATTCCCGCTTCCTTGAATAACACTCTTGCCGCGAAAATGTGCTCCGGTAACGCTGCTGACATGAAAAGTACCGCCAATGGAAATCGTGCCGCTGTCAGTAATGACAGATGAGCCGGCATCACTCGCAAGTGAAGTCAACAAGTCTTTTCCAACCGATAGAGAACCGTTGGCTCCGATGACCAGCGTGCCGACAGTTCCTGCCCCGCTGGTTTTGATATTGAATGTGCTGTTCGGCTGTGAAAGATCGATTCTGCCGTTCACGATGTATGTAACGCTTTGCCCCGACGCTGTACTGACACTGCTTCCTACTGCAACGGAGGCGTAATTCACAAACGTCACTGTATCTCCTGCGTTGACAACAAATGTATTACCGTCGGTTTGCGGATAGAGAGCCACACCGCCCGTTCCCGAACTTCCTGTGTACATAAATTTCGTATTCATGCCGATAACGGTTGTTGTGCCGGAAGCGCTTGAATTCACTCTCAGGCGTGAAGGCGCGAATGTACCGGTTCCGGTAATCGTTACAGTCCCTCCATTGTGTGCATTTTCAACTGCAATAGCATCGCCGGTAGTAGCATCGCCGAATGCTCCGTTAATCAACACGCTACCGCCGTGGATCCGTAGATACCTAATACTCGAGGTCGGTAATGCTACCCCCGTTGTCAATGTCGCTCCAGCTTCAATAGTAAGGTTATTGCAATTCTTACCCGAAGCGTCAAGAATAACGTTGAAACCGCTTCTGACAGTAACGTTATTTGTATCTACCGGGGCACTGGTAGCAGCCACCCAACTTCCACTTGAGACGCTGAATGTCTCCCATGTTGATGCCGTACTCCAATTCCCGTTGTTGACAACAGAACGGTAATCGCCCCCTTGTTGCGAAAGTATGGCGACCGGTAGAGCAATGATCGCCAGCAAAATCAAACATGGCTTTTTCATAATGCCTCCTTCGATGGATGAATAGTTTGTCCGATTTGACTTGAATTATTCTGTTTGTTTATGAGTGTGAGTTTATATTGCTTACTTAATCGGTAACGTAAATTCAGAAAAAATTTTTTCATTTCGTCGTAAAATGCCATAACGGTCCGCGCAGTGTGTCGTTTCCTTCCACTTCGTCAATCCGCCAATAATACCTCGTTTGCGGCGCCAGTTTTTCTAGACCGAACGAATCCGCCTTTTGATTTCTGATAAAGCCGGGATTTTCATTTCTTCCGAAATAAATGTTATGCGAATCTGCATTGCGTGCCGCAATCCAGTGAAGCGCAATCGCCGAATCCTGTGCTTCGTATGCCGCATCGCGCGGGAACGGAAGCGAAACAAACGGTAGCACTGCAGGCATATCTTTTTCCGGGTTCCATTTGCCGTCGAATGTCCACTCCGCTGTTATTTGCTCCGGCGTTGGAGAGCCTTCTGCCGTCGAAAGATTGTCTTTGAACCAATCGAAATCTCCTCTTTCGCGGTGGCAGTTGTAAAAATAATGCCGTTCGCCCCACACCCATTTCTTTGCATTGGGAGAAACGGGAAGATAGATCGGTTTGTCCGCCATGTTTCGTGAGAAAATACAATCGAGCAGATAAAATTGTGCATCGCGGTGATGACGACCCAGCGGAAAACCCGGAATACCGTCGAAGTACGAATAGCGAATCACAAACTTCTGATCTTTGTTCGCGCTTCCGTCGTGCCAGATGCTTGCGCTGAGATTGTGCCCGTAAAATCTGCTGTCGGTGATGTAGCACCAGCCGCGGGGGCAAACGTAATCAACCCATCCTTCGAAGCAGCAGTCGGCGTGATAGTACATTCCAGACCGGCGGTTCCACAAGCTCATCGTGTCTCCGCCGTCGGCAATGACAGTACAATTCACAAAAATGATGCGCGTCGCATCGAAGCCGCGAACGGCAAACTGATGCTCGTGGTCGCCGTACAAACCTCCGTAGTTGTTGTGAATTGTAAGATTAGCAAACGTAATGTCCGTAACTCCGCTTGCAATATTCACAACTGCAGCGCCCCAATCTGCATCGTCAAGCGTGCCGTCGGGACGAGTGTTCGGAGCTTTTGTCCAGTTGGTGCGCAATTCGGCAAATACGATCTGCGTGCTGCCGCGGTCCTCGCCGACCAATGCGATGTTGCTTTTTGTGATGAAGACCTTTTCATGATAAATCCCATTCTTAATCAGGATGATCACGAGATGTTCGTTCTTCTCCGGAAGAGCATTGAGCGCCTCTTGAACAGAGCGAAACTGTCCGCTGCCGTCCTGCGCGACGATGATGTTGGCACGTTCGGTACTTACCGCTCTGTAGGAGCAAGCAAAGAAAAGCAACACGAATATTTGGGTGCTGCGCCGTTTCATCTCTTCATTGTGATTGCATGAGCGGGAACGTCCTTCCCTATCTCAATTCCTTTTTTTGCCAGCGACACATCCACACCGGACACGCGAATCGCTTCTGACGTTTCGCCTTCGACACTCAAAAACCTTTCTGCACCGGCAGGATATTTCATTCCGTCAATCGTAATGTTGCGGCTTTCATCAAGACTGATGACGGCACCGGTTCGCAAAGTAATCGTTACATTGCGAAATGTAACCCCGTCCGCCTGAGTCAGAAAGACTCCTTTCTCAGACTCGATCGAAACGTTTTCCAAAAAAATGTTCTTTACCGGCATTTCTGCAAGTCCTTTCACATCCATTGCGCGAGCGGCGCCGAGACAGGCAATGTTCTTAATTGAAAAGTTTTGAAACCGCGGCGTACGCTCATTGACCGGCTCGGCATGATGCGTGTCATCCTGTTTTTCCGCTTCAACGTCGGGACTGCCGCCGCCGTAATACATATCGAACAGGATCGCGTCGGTTGCGATGCCGCGCATTTGAATACCGTCAACAAAAACATTTTGAACAAGTCCGCCTTTGCCGCGCAGCGATTTGAAACGCAAACCGACATCGGTCCCGACATACACGCAGTTGTTGACAAATACATTGTTTACGCCGCCGTAGCTTTCGCTGCCGATGACGAAGCCGCCGTGCGCATGGTACACTGCGCAATCGGCAATGAGAATATTTTCGCACGCGGGACCTGGCGTTTGTGAAGAGGCAAGCGACGCCGGCTTCAAACAGATGCCGTCATCGCCGACATCAAGAATACAATTATACATGATCAGATTGCGGCACGATGTCGGATCAATGCCGTCGTTGTTCTGTCCGTACCACGGAGAAAAAACTTTCACATTACGGATGATGATGTTCTCGGAATGCGAAGGACGAACATGAAACTTCGGGGAGTTCTCGAACGTTGTTCCATCAATCAACACGCCGCTGCATTGGTCAAACACGACAAGGTCGGGGCGAAGAAATTCGCGCACATGCTCGAAATCATCCCGCGTCGGCTGCATGCCAGATTTCTCAAGCCCGCTTAAATATGCCTCTCCTTCGTACGCTTCTTTGGAGGGCCACCATTCTTTGCCATCCGGCGAAACATAGCCGCCGCTTGCCACTTGTTCTTTCCACTGGGTTGCAGTGAACTTCGATTTCTTGGCGTAGCGCCACGCCTCTCCGGCTCCATCAATAATTCCGTACCCTGTGATTGCAATATTTTTTGCTTTATACGAATAGAGCGGCGGGGTGCGAATGTAGTGTTTCGATTTGCCGCTCAGTCCGGCAATCAACGGATAGTCATCAATGTTTTTGCTGAATTGAATCAGCGCGCCCCGCTCCAAATGCAAATTCACATTGCTGCCAATTTTGATCGGACCTGTGAACCATAGACCGGGAGGAACGATAACCGTTCCGCCCCCAGCGTTCGAACAGGCTTGAATCGCGTCGTTCATTGCCTTCGTGTTCAGTGTTTTGCCGTCGGCTGCCGCTCCGTAATCGTTGATATTAAAAGAACGGCCGGCAAACGACGGCACGGCGACTGCGGGCATCGTAAACGGCGCACCGCTGACAAGCTGCACGATTTCTTGTTTGATCATCTCAGCCTGCTGCGCTTGAGCGTGCATTGCCGGTAGTGCAGTGAAATACATGCCGACTAAGAAAATTATAAGCTTGGAATTTTTCATATTTTTTTCCTTCCCGTCGCGGATAAAAAGTCTTTGCCTTCTGCTACTTCCTTACAACTCTCGCATCGAGCAGCAGCCACGTGAATAAATTTTCTGCCGCTTTATTGTTTTCAAACCCTTCGGGTAATTTTCTGTTGTCGAAGTATTCATTGTAGAACCACGGATCGCCGACAGCAAACACTGCGCCGTTTCCGAATTTTGCATATGCCATGATCACGTCTCCTTTATCAGACAAAACGGGAACGGCCGGAGGTGTGATCTTGAGCGTCGAAATATCCTTGAGGTAAATTTTCTTCACCCCGCAAAACAGCGGATGATCGGGAAAATCAGTGAACGAACCTGTTTCAAAATTTTTTCCTACAACTCTGTTTCGGCTGTCTTCGTTAAAATGAATTCCAAAGTTGCCAGCAAGCGCGTTGAAGTGTTCGAACTCGGCGTTTCCTTTGTCGTTTCCGAACAGCAGGAGAATGCCTCCGGAACGAACCCAATCCACAATCGTCTTGATCGCTGTTTCATTTATATAATTCGGATGAGGGGTTTCTGCCGGCGTGTCCGGATCAACGATAATGTAGAGGCTTGCCTGCGAAAGATTTTCTTTGGTCGGCGCGCTGCAGAGCGTGTCAACTTCAGCGCCGAGATACATAATCGTTCTTCCTAACTCCGAGTAGCCGGAGTTTGTCGTATCTTCCCACACATAATGGTACCTGACGGGTTTTCCGTTTGAATCTGTTTTCCATTCATTGTTGTAGAAGTTATCGAGGCAGACAATTCTTCCTGTTCCGATTTCGCTTGAGGTGTCGCCGCGATCCAAAAAAGATTCTAACGGAAGATGAAGAGCCTGGATACCGTCAACAACCAACCCCGCAATCATCTTTGCTCCAAAAAAAGTAAAATGCGTATTGTCGTGCTTTCCGTTCGGCAAGGATTTGTATCTTCCCGGCGGAACACGGAGAAATAATTTTTCCGATTCGTTTGGACCAAGCTGATCCAACAGTGCGCGGCTCATCGAATCGAGATCAATGAGAGAAACGTCTTCCTCCTTCGCAAGCTCGCGCACGACGTCGGAATATTCAGGATGCGTTTCTACCGATTTATTATCCTTCCCGAATGTTCTTCTGCTGACAGGCGTGAGCAAAATTGGAATCGCTTCTTTTGAGCGGGCATCGTGAATAAACTTCAGCAGATTATTCCGGTAATCCGTCCGCGGTGCAGCGTACCGCGTCTTGTCGCTTTTCTTCTCATCATTATGCCCAAACTGAATGAACACGTAATCTCCCGCCTGAAGGCGATCGAATACCGTTTGCCATCGTCCTTCGTTGAGAAAGCTTTTCGTACTTCTTCCGTTGCGCGCATCGTTTTCAATCTTCACAAAGCGATCGAAGAACATCGGAAACACCTGTCCCCATCCGCGCTCAGGATTATCGGCCAGCGGTTTATCGGCCATTGTCGAATCTCCAATAAGAAACAGCCGCGGCGATTTTCCTGAAAGCATAAAACCGTACGCTGCAAGACATACGACAAAGAGAGATTTCAGAAATCTTGATAACTTCTGAACTCGTAAAGATTTCGGAAGCCTTGTCATTAAACTCATGCCGAAGGACCCATCGGTGTTACAATTGTTTTTCTTTCTTCCCTTCGCGCCCGGGCGACCGTGCTACATGTATCCCTCAAGAGCAGCGTTGTCGGAATAACCAGATGATGCTCTTTCTCTTTATCCGGATTTCTGATGAGGTCAAGAATCGTTTGCACCGCCGCCGTGCCGATCTCGAGTGTGGGCTGATTGACGCAACTCAGTGAAGGAGTGAGTAGATGGCTCAGGTCGCTGTCGCCGAAACACATGATGTCAATGTCGTCGGGAATTTTCATCCCAAGCTCTTTCACTGCCTGATAAATTCCCAACGCAACAGGATACGTTGCGGCGAAAACGAACTCCGGCATCGTGCCGTTCGTGTGAAGCCGCATGAATCCCTCGAAACCGTCCTTCGTGCCGAATCCCCCCGACACGACCCATTCCTTCTGAATCGCGATACCGTGGCTTTTCAAAGCATTCATAAATCCCAACAGCCTGTTTTTCCCGATGTTGTTCCACGGATTGCCGCCGCCGATAAATCCCATTTCCCGGTAGCCGATCTTGATTGCATGTTCTACAGCATTCCTCGTTCCGGCTTCATCGTCAATCAACACTGTGCTGAAGCCGGGCAATGCGGGCTCGGGTCGCCGGTCAACAAAAACGAGCGGTACTCCCATTTTTTTGACCCACTGGAAGATCCCAGTATCTTTCGTTTCCTGAGAAATCGAGATAATAATACCGTCCACTCTCATTGAAATAAGTGTCTCAAGATGTTTTCGCTCCCGTTCGGCATTTTCCTGGGAGACAGTGAGAATCGTTTCATAATTATTTTCGAATGCCGTGTTGTACACCGCTTCAAGCATCGAACCGAAAAAGAAGTGCGCTAACTTCGGAACAACAACGCCCAACATGTTGGAACGCCGCGATGAAAGATTGCGCGCCATGTAGTTAGGACTGTAACCGAGTATCTTTGCAATCCGGCGAACTTCTTTTTTCGTTTCATCTGAAATATCCGAATGACCGCGCAGTGCTTTTGAAACAGTAACGCGGGAGACTTTTAATTTTTCCGCGATGTCTTCAAGCGTAACATGCTTTCTGCGTCTCACACCACACCTCCGTTAAGAGTAAGATTATTGTAGTGACATACCAAGATTGAGCCCGAATTTTCGTACAACATCTGTGAGTACTGTAAACAACTTATTTCTTTTATCTTCCTTCGATATCGGAGCCAGTTGCTATCGCTCTACTTCAATTGCTGCAAGAAGAAAAGGGCCGTATCCTCTTAAGTCGTTTGTACGCCGCGGAACACTTATGTAATATTCATCACTGCCGTCGCGGTACGGTGTGCCGCCGAGTCCGACACTTTCACAGGTTTCGTGCAAACTGATAATTCCATGCATATCCATTGTTACAAAATGTTTTAGAATTCCTTGAAAAGATTTTTTTGCCGCAGTAAAAAATTTTTTATCGAGAAAGCCTCTCTTTGCGCCTTTTGCAAATGCGTACGTGAACATTGCTGACGCCGAGGATTCCAAAAAGTTTTTCTCTTTTCCCCCTTTATTAACAACCTGCCACCAGAGATGCGACTGCTTATCCCGATACGCGAGAAGTGCGTTTGCTGTTCGCTGAAAAATTGCAACCAGCTCTTTTCGCTTCGGATGATCGTTCGGGAAATAGTCCAACACGTCCACTAACCCCATCATGTACCAGCCCATTGCACGCCCCCAAAAGCTCGGCGAGCATCCTGTAACCGGATTTGCCCAGTATTGTTTCTTGCTTTCATCCCAACCATGATAGAGAAGCCCCGTTGCGGAATCGCGCGCGTGTTTTTCCATCCAAATGAATTGATTCGCAATATCGTCAAAGTCCTGAGGCTCGTTGAAGTACGCTGCATAGATTGCGTAAAACGGTTCCGCCATGTAGAGACCATCAAGCCACATTTGGTAAGGATAAATTTTCTTGTGCCAGAAACCCCCTTCGTGAGTCCGCGGCTGCTCGCGAAGCTGCTGACGAAGCGTAGTGACGGCGACTTTATATTTCGAGATGTCCGACACCTCTAAGGTGTCGGACATCTTGGATTCAAGAAGATACAGCAACTGTCTTCCCGGTGCGATAAAGTCGAGACTGTAATCGCTTTGTTTGTACGTCTTAATCGTTCCGTTGTCCTCAAGAAAATAATCGAGATTGCGACGCACGTAATCGAGGTACTTTTTCTCTCCCGTAGCATGTGCCAACTGATACAGGGCTTCGAACATTACAGAGAGATCGTAATTCCATTTCAGCGCTCTTCCCGTTTCCGGCTGTGCGAAAACCGTATCGGGATTCATTGCAAGAAAGCTGTCGGCAATGCGGATTGCCCACCGTGCTTCCGTTTGCGGCGAACCTGCTAAAGCTATGCTAGGCAGCGGGTAGTAGAAAAGAAAAAGTGATATTATAAATACAAATCTCATTGTATCCTTACTTCATCAAAATCATTCGCTTTGTCTCTACTGAAGTTCCTGCCTGAACTCGGTAGAAATAAACGCCGCTCGCCAATTTGCTTCCATCAAACACCACGTTATACATTCCCGGCGGCTTCCGTTCATTCACCAACGTAGCAACTGCTCTTCCTAAGACGTCATACACGTTCAACATTACAGTACTGACTTTCGATATCCGATATCCGATCTCTGTTGAAGGGTTGAACGGATTCGGATAATTCTGGAATACTTCAAACTTATTCGGTACCGCACCTGGCACAGCCACTACCGAAGTCGGCGTTCCCGCAATCTCATCCAAATACTCTTCTAACTTCGTGTATCCGCTTGCGTCCACGATATTGCGATCGGAAGCGTCGTACGGATTCAAACCATGCGCAAGCTCCCAATCATCCGGCATGCCATCGTGATCGCTGTCTGCCGGAGCAGGCGAGCTGTTCAGCAGGGGCCACCCGCCGACATCCGTCTGTGAATCAATCATGCCATGAGGAACTGTCGTATCCAAGCCATATTTTTCTTCATACGCATGAGTATGACCGCTGTACGTTGCCGTGCGGTTGGCGACTTCGTACACAATTCTCCGGTCAATCGTGTCGCGTGTCGGAAGCGTCGCGCCCGCACCTGCCAAGACGCGATCGTACGCTTGCTGCGGCGAGTCGGTCGTTACGGGCGGAAAAGGAAACGGCGATAATGCTTTCGCTGAATCCATTCTGAATCCGGAATATTCCGGAACGACCCCTTTCCAGTTGTCGTTCGTAACCGCCGTATCCCCGTCCATATAATTTCCTTCAATGTAAAACATTCCGGTCGAATCACCCGAACCGTACGGATTGAAAAGTCTGTTCATCACATTCGGCCGTGTCGCAGGTCCGTACTTATAATAGTTGTTGACAATATTGATATCGCTTTCCTCGCCTCCGTACGAACTGTTGAATCCCCAATTGTAGATAACGTTGTTGCGGAAATCGAGATTATCCGAATAGGCCGTTCCCGAACCGGCGGGAGTCGGTCCCGAAAAACGGGGATTTCTGCTCGAATGATTTGCAAGCAAGTTGTGGTGAAACGTTGTATTGAACCCGCCCCAAATGCCTCCATATCCGTGAGCTCCTTTTGGATCTTTATTATTATAGAGGCTCTCGCTGATAATGCACCACTGAACTGTCGAGCTGTCATATCCGTAAAATGAGAGCGTCTCATCAATGCCCCAGCTTGCCGAGCAATGATCAATGATAATATTTTTCTTATTGCGCGGCGTACTGCTGTAGCCGTTCAGCGCATCGTCAATCGTCGTTCCCAAATCTCCGAACCGGCAACGAATGAAACGAATGATGACCTGATTGGCGCTGACATTGAACGTGTAATTGCTCAGGCAAATTCCATCGCCCGGCGCTGTTTGGCCAGCAACGGTGATGGAATCCTTCGTGATTTTCAGCGGCGCCTTGAGCACAATTGTTCCTGAAACACGAAACACGACAGTTCGTGCGCCGCTCTGGTTCACTGCCCATCTCAATGTGCCGACAACATTGGTCGCAGTTGTATCGAACAACGTCGTTACCTCAAGCACTTTTCCTCCGCGACCCCCACGTGTAAACATTCCGCCTCCTTCAGCCCCCGGAAATGCGGGCTGTTGAGAAAACATCGCCGAAGGCAACCAGAAAAAAATTATGATAACGCTGTACGATTTTGCCATAATAATTCTACAAAAAGAGTTGAATTGATGGATGAATGGAACTGAGTCCAACAATCCATCAATCCGCTTTCCTTGTGTCGCCTTTGCTATTACTTCATCACGATCATTCGTTTCGTCTCAACTGATTTTCCTGCCTGGACCCGGTAGAAGTACACACCGGAGCCGAACGATGATGCATCGAAATCTACGGTGTACACGCCGGCACTCTGAACACCGTTCACTAACGTCGCCACTTCTTGCCCCAACAAATTGAAAACTTTCACCGAAACGAGCGATGTGCCCGGCACGCCGTACTGAATGTTCGTTGTGGGATTGAATGGGTTCGGATAATTTTGAGCAACAAAGAATTGGTGCGGAATCGGTGCATCTACCGGCTGCACAGCATCAGCATCCACTTTCAGATTTCCTCCTTCACGTGAGATGCTTCCGTTGGGTCCTAACGTGAACGGAACCGTGTTATCAAACACGCCCGCTTTCAAATGAAGCACACCGTTGATGGTCGTTGCTTGTGAAAGCGTAACACCGGCTGGATTGTCAATCGTAAGATCGTTCACTGTTGTCGGCATCGAAGTTCCGGTTACTTGAGCAGTTGTGCCGTTGAAAGTATAATTTGCCTCAGTACTGAAAGAATTGCCGCCGCCGCGCTCTCCCGTGCACTGGACAGCACCGTTAACTCCTGCTGGATCGCCCGTTGCCACAGCCCCCGTGGCGTACACAATAAAGCTTCCGGAATTATCGGGCGTAATTTCCGATGTTCCCATTGCTAACGCAGAGCCGCTGTCGACAATCACTGTCAAGCCGCCGCTGAACGTTACGCCCTCTAATGTAAACGTGTGTGCAGTGCTTCCTGTAAACTCCAATGCATTCATTTTCGTCGTGCCGCCGGAATTTTGTATTGTAGCGTTCGAGACAGAAAAATTTCCTCCCGCTTTCCACCATACATTCGGACCGCTGCCGCGGCTGACGCTGAAATTTCCTCCTGTGACGCTGATATTTCCTTTCTGCGTAACGAGAACTGTGGTGAGCGTATTTGATGTACCGTTTGTCGCAAACTGCCCCCCCATAATCAAAACATCGCCTTCGATGGTAACTCTGGCAGTGTCGGGAGTAGTACCGTCAGGAGATTTCGGCGCAGAAAAGTAAAACCGCCCTAAGCCTGTCGTGTCAACAGTAATATTTCCTCCAATAATATTTCCCTTCCAACCCAAATTAAGGTTGGCGGTTTGGTTCGGACAATTCCACTCAACGTTGTAAAAATTCTGATTACCGTTTGATGGTGAACTTCCCACAATACCCGTAAACAAACACGTTGAACCGGAGTCCCACGTTGCTTTAGGGATATTTCCCTTGTCCACAGCATGTTCGTAGGTGCTGCCAGCGGCAAAAATAACTTTAGAAGAATCATATGTGCGGACGGTGTTTGCGCTTCGGTTTATCAGCTTCCCCGTAATCGTTACAGCCATATCCATAATGAGCGAATCCGTGCTCTGAATGGTAATTGTCTCCGAACCTGTCGGCACATGTCCGCCTGCCCACGTCGAGCTTGCGCTCCAGTTCCCGCCGCCAGAACCGTTCGTTGAAATCTGTGCAAAAGCACCAGCCGAACAGAACAGCAGAAAGAACCCCGCTATAATTGTTCTTCGTGATTGCATGACATACCTCCTTGTTAGCTGAAAATTGTAAATTGAACATTGCTTATTGGGCATTTTGAAAAACCAAAAGAAAACTTTCTCCGAAGGAGTTTTTCGGACAATGCTCAATATTCAATGCTCGATGTTCAATTTGAAAATAATTCTCCGTGTCTTTGTGGTACCTACTCCATCCATGGAATTTCATACACAACATCCGCCACAATTCCGCTGCGGATTTCACTGTTGAGATTGACATTCGTCTGCCACAGATCGTCGTACTTCATCTGGGAATATTCGTACGTTACATTCAATCGGAGTCCTTCAAACATAACGCCGCAACCGAGAGAATAAATCGAATAGCTCACCAGTTCTCCCGGAAGAGGATTTCCCGCTTCTTCAAAGACTTCAGCTTGCTGGCGCACTCCTCCGCGCAACACAAGCCACGGCAACAGCGTGCATTCGGCTCCGACATGAAAGAGCGAAGAAGACAGCCACGGGTTGGAGTGATTTCCCGAAGCA
Organism: Bacteroidota bacterium; assembly: GCA_028873075.1. Lineage (GTDB taxonomy): Bacteria > Bacteroidota > Ignavibacteria > UBA10030 > UBA8401 > JAJYOI01. Next base: position 864 of record JAGWND010000039.1, on the reverse strand, counting down.
TCGGTGTACACTGCAAAAGCGTACGAGCGCAGCTCGTATTCCAAACCGAGCGTAATATTTTGAGTAAGCACAATCGAGATTCCGGCTGTTCCGTGCCACGGCACTTCTATGTTGTCTTCACCGCTCACCACCGACGTCGTAGAAGAACCGGAAGTATCGGTTTCTATTGTTGTGTGAAATTTGCGTGTGATTGTTGTTCGCGGTTTTACGGAAAATCCGATGCTGACGTAGTGTCCCCGGTAAATTCCGCTCAATGTGAACTCCGTTCCGATGTAATCCGATGTCCCTGTCTTCGTTACATGACCGTACACCGAATCGAGCCGGAAATAATTTCGATAGAACGTCAATCTGCCGCGGCTGATGTGCTCTTCATAATCGTCGGAGCTTCCGGAAAGAATCATGCCGCTGACGCCGAAAGAAATTTTCTCGCTCAGCGCACCGGAGAGCGCCGCGCCGTATCCCTGGATTGTACCGCTGCGCGTACGCACAAACGACGACCAGTTTGTTTGAAACGGCGCCGAGTCGCTCGCCGGAAGCTCGACCGGAACCGGGCGCTCATTGCCGATTGAAGGAGTCAGCACATTATTATTTTCATAATAATGATTCAGATCGGCGTATCCAACGGTGCCGATGCCGGCGGCAAACTTCATCGCTCCGATTGAAAATGGAATACCGATCATTGCCTGGACGGGAAGAGTCTTCGTTTTCTGGTGCGACCAGCCTGGTTGAATATTGTCATACGGGCGCTGCACTGTGTCACCGGCGTTTGCATTTGGGACGCTGTCGGTAACATTCGGAATTTCGCCGGCGAGCCCTTCCATCAACAAGCTGAAGTTCGAATAATATTTCAACGGAGAATAGTGC